>CAMKFP010000031.1 GCA_946411895.1 uncultured Caryophanales bacterium | reverse complement strand
GGGCCGTTGAGAATAATATCGAATTAGTCATCTGTGTGGATAATGGAATTAGCGCCTTTGAGCCAATCGAATATTTAAAACAGAACGGTGTTAAAGTCTTAGTTCTAGATCATCACCAAGAACAAGATCATCTTCCTGTAGCGGATTATATACTTCACCCAATCGTCTCTCATTTTGGTGAGACAGCGAGCTGTGGTGGATTTGTCGCCTTTATGTTTTCTCAAGCATTTTTAGGCCGATTTGATAAATATTTGTCTACTCTTGCAGCGATTTCTGTCATTTCTGACATGATGCCGCTTAAGGACTATAACCGTAATTTTCTCCGTTTAGTCTTTAAGAATTATAAGGATCATGAGTTTAAACAAATCGACGCTTTAAAAGAAGGAGAAGAGTTTAACGAAGTGGCGATTGGCATGAAAATCGCTCCGAAGATTAACGCTATCGGTAGACTCATTGAAGACGAATCCATTAATAATTTAGTGGAATTCTTCACTCGTGATGACGACGCAAAGTTTTTAAACTACATAACTTGGATTAATAACACGAATGAAGAGAGGAAAAACGCCTCCAAAGAAGCCAGTGATTCTCTTACTGATATTGATGAATCTAGCAAGGCCATCGTCTACGTCACAAACGCTAAAGAAGGCCTTCTTGGTTTGATTGCCAATCAGATTGCTTCTAAGTATCAAAAACCAACTATTGTTTTTTCTAGTGACATCAGCGGCGAATTATATAAAGGCAGTTCACGTGCTCCAATTGGTTTTAACGTGGCGGACTCCTTTATCGCCTTAAGTGAATACCTCGAGGCTTATGGCGGACATGCTGGTGCTGGTGGATGCACAATTAGAAAAGACCGCTTCGAAGAATTTAAGAAAGCATATTTAAAGTATGCTGAGGAAACCCCATTACAAGTGGTGGAGAAGCCATTCGTGAAGCTTGGCATCACTGAACTTAACTTTGACAATTATGAGCTTATATCAACATTTTCACCTTTTGGTGAAGAGTGGCCTAGACCATATTTCAAAATGGGTCCAATCAATACAAAGTCGCTTTTATATTCCAAAGACGGAAACCATATTTTAACTAGCTTAGGTCTTAATTCTCGACTCACTGGTTTTAATCTTCCGCGTTCTTTGTTTGCGGAGCTTCCATTTATCGATGTCTATGGAACGTTAAGACTTTCGACTTTTAGAAACTTCACCAACGTGGAATTTCTCATCAACGAATATAAACCGGCAAAATAATTTATTTTGTTTGTATAATATTGTCTAGATATTCTAGAATGAAGGCGTTAACAAAAAAGTTAATGCCTTATTTTTATGCTCCTAGGTAAGTATCTCAACAAGTATTATCTCAAGTACGGTATCTTCTTTCTTTTAGGTATCGCTGCTTTAGTATGGGTTGATATTGTACAAACCGACTTACCAAAGTATTTAAATCAGATTGTGACTATCTTTTCTAAAGATACAATCGATGGTGAGGCTATCAAAAAGATCTGTATTCAAGTTCTTATCTTGACCGCTCAGATGTTTGTCGGACGTATCTTATGGAGACTAACTATTTTCCACGCCAGCCGCAAGATTGAAAGCGATATCCGTCATGAGATGTTTTTAAAAGCGGAGAGACTTCCGGTTGAATATTATCACGATAACAAAGTTGGCACAGTCATGGCCTGGTTCACCAACGACCTTGAATCCGTTGAGGAGTTCCTTGGTTGGGGAACAATCATGCTTATTGACGCCCTTTTCTTAAGCGTCATCGTGGCCGTAAAGATGGCTTTATTCAAATGGCAGATGGCTCTTATCATTGCTCTTCCAGTTCTTCTTATTGTTGTTTGGGGCATGATTAATGAGAAATACATGACCATGAAATGGGAAGAAAGACAAAGAACCTATGATGAACTTTATGACTTCTCCCAAGAGACATTTACTGGAATTCGCGTTATCAAAGCCTTTGTAAAGGAAACTAAAGAACTCTTGGCGTTCTCTAAAGTCGCTAAAAAGAACCTCGATGTGAACGTCAGATTCGCTCGTATTACCATTATCTTTGGTAACATCATCGAACTGATTATTGCCTTAACACTATCTTTGATAGTGGGTATAGGTGGATATTTCGTTTATCTCTGTGTTAGTGGAGAGACTATCAACCTATTTGGTCAAACGCTTTCTTTAACCGCAGCAGACCTAGTGGAGTTCATCGCCTACTTTGATCTTATGATTTGGCCAATGATCGCTCTTGGACAGATTGTCACTATGCATTCAAGAGCCAAAGGCTCTCTTAATAGAATTATCCGTTTCTTAGATACTCCTGAGATAGTTACCAATCCTAAGGATGGCTATAAGTTTGTTAATCCTCGTGGGAAGATTGAATTTAAAAACTTCTCATTCCAATATCCTGATGCTGATCATCTGTACCTTAAAAACATTTCTCTTACCATTAATCCTGGTGAAAGAGTGGGGGTGGTTGGTCAGATTGGTTCAGGTAAGACCACTTTTGTGAATGTCTTACTTAGACTATATAACCTTGAAGAAGGAACCCTCTTTATTGATGGACACGATATCATGAAGTGTGACGTGCCTTCTTTAAGAAGCATTATTGCCTACGCCCCACAAGATAATTTCATCTTCTCTGATACGATTGAAAGAAATATTGCTTTCAGCGATGTCAGTAGTGAATTTGATAAAGTCGAAAGCGCGGCTCGCTTTGCTGCTATCGATAAAGACATCGAAGAGTTTAAAGACAAGTATCAAACAATCTCTGGAGAAAGAGGCGTCACGTTAAGTGGTGGACAAAAGCAGAGAATTAATATCGCTCGTGCTTATTTTAAGCACGCTCCAATTTTCATCTTAGACGATTCCGTCAGCGCGGTTGACGTCAAAACAGAAGATGAAATCTTAAAACATATCAAAGACAAACGTGAAGGTATGACGACCATTGTCATTGCTTCTCGTGTCTCTACAGTTTCTAGTTTTGATAAGATTCTCGTTCTCAAAAACGGAGAAGTGGAAGCTTTTGATACACCTGATAAGTGCATGAAGATTTCTCCAACTTATCAAAAGATGGTTTATTTACAAACCCTCGAAAAAGAATTGGAAGGAGGTAAATAAGATGGCAACCGACAAGTTAGATCAACTTAAAGGCTATAAGAAAATACCGACTTCCGTAATCATGAAGCGTATATTACGCTACATGAAGTCTGAGACTCTTTATTTAATCATCTGCATCCTTTTAATTGGACTCAATGTTGGTTTTACTGTGACTTTCCCACTCATCATGGAAAGAGCCACGAATGAGCTCAGCCTTCCTAATCCAGTTTTAAGTGTGATTATTTGGCTGGCAGCTGGCTATTTTGCTTTAGCGGTTATCTCACAAATCCTCGTTTATATCCAATCAATGATTTTACAAAAGATTGGGCAAAAGATGATTTATAAACTCCGTATGGAGGTCTTTGAACATATTGAAAATATGTCCTTAGATCAACTTAATGAAATGCCTGTTGGTTCTTTAGTCACAAGAGTGGCTAATTACACTGCAGCGATGAGCGATTTATTCACCAATGTCCTCATTAATTTATTAAGGAACATATTGACCATTGTCGTGGTGTTTGTGGTAATGCTAGTGAAATCGCCATTACTAACTGGCTTTATTTCCATCTTTGTCGCCGTCATTTTCATTATTTCTTTCTTCTTCACTAAAGTGATCAAAAAACTCTTCTCTCGAGCTCACGATGATTTGAGTGATGTGAATACCTTCCTCAATGAGAACCTTTCTGGCATGAAGACGATTCAAATCTTCAATCAAGAAAAGCGTAAAGACGCTGAATTTATGGTGAAAAACGAGAAGTATCGTAAAGACCGTTACAAGATTGTTTTGATGTTCGCTTTCTATCGCCCACTTGTTATGACGCTATATTATGTTTCCATCATCACAACGTTCCTTGTGGCGATTGATCTCAAACTCACTCCAGGTACAGTGGTGGCCTTCTATCTCTACTTAAGAGACTTCTTTGAACCTATTCAAAACGTCGCCGACCAACTAAATAACATTCAACGTGCGATTACCAGCAGCGAGAAATTATTTAACTTACTTGACGTTGAACCTGACGTCTTAGATAAACCTGATGCCATCGAGATAAATGAGTTCAAGGGCAAGATTGAATTTAGGAACGTTTGGTTTGCCTATGACAAGGATGAATGGATCCTTAAAGACGTTTCCTTTGTTATCGAACCACGTCAAACTGTGGCTTTCGTCGGTGCTACGGGAGCGGGAAAAACAACTATCCTTTCCCTCATCGTGAGAAACTACGAAGTCCAAAAAGGGGACATTTTTATCGATGATATCAACATCAAAGACATCAAGATTAAGTCCCTTAGAAAAGCTATTGGACAGATGCTTCAAGATGTTTTCTTATTCACAGGTACACTAAAAAGTAATATTACACTACATGACGAATCATTTAGCGATGAAGAAGTTATGTCTGCGTGTGAATATGTAAAGGCCGATACTTTCATTAATGAACTCGATAAAGGCATCGAGAGTGATGTCATTGAAAGAGGAGAAAACTTCTCTCAAGGACAAAGACAACTCATCTCGTTTGCCCGCACAGTCTTACATAAGCCACAGATCCTCATCCTAGATGAAGCCACTGCAAACATTGATACAGAGACCGAATCTTTGATTCAAGAGTCGCTCGATAAGATTAAGAATATCGGTACGATGCTCGTGGTTGCTCATAGGCTTAGCACCATTCAAAAAGCTGATCAAATCATCGTGCTTCAAAAAGGCGAAGTGGTGGAAAAAGGCAAACACCAAGAGCTTCTAAAGAAGCGTGGATATTACCATACATTATACGACCTACAATTTAAGGAAATTGACTAAAGACGCAAAATGCGTCTTTTCTTTTATGATGTCTTTTCGATATTTCTTTAAAATATAAAGAAAAACGTTTATCATTAAAGCATGGAAAAAGTTAGTAAGCCTTTAGTGAATGGTGGATATCCACTCCATACCTTCGAAGATGTTGAAAGTCTTTATGAAGTCTATATTACGAATCCAGATGACAAGAACATGATTCGTCGGGCTTTTGATTTTATTTTGGAAATGCACAAGGACCAAAAGAGAAAAAGTGGTGAGCCATATTATCATCACCTCATTGAGGTTGCTTATATTGTCGCGAGCCTCCACTGTGGTCCTGTAACAATCACCGCTGCTCTTCTTCATGATGTTGTTGAAGACACTGATACTTCAATCAACGATATTGAGAAGATGTTTGGTGAGGAAGTCGCTAAGATTGTTGACGCTTTAACCAAGATTCAAAGATTAAAACTTTCTCGTATCACAAGCGAAGAGTTTGAAGCCGAAGATCACCGCAAGATTTTTATTGGCATGGCCAAGGACATCCGCGTTATTCTCATTAAACTCGCTGACCGCTTACATAACTTGAGAACTTTAGGAGCGCTTTCTCCAGAAAGACAACTTGCCATTTCTAAAGAAAGTATGGAAGTTTTCGTTCCAATCGCTCATCGCTTAGGTCTTGATGTCATTAAGAGTGAGATGGAAGATCTCTGCTTAAAATATCTTGAACCTGAAAAATATAACGAAGTTATTAAGTTACTCTCTAAGAAATCTAAAACCATGAGCAAGTCCTTAGACAACCTTAAAAAGAGACTTGCTGATGTTCTTTTTGAACATGGTATCCCCTTTGACATCTCAGCCAGAGTGAAATCCATTTATTCAATCTATGCGAAGATGTACCTAAAGGGACATCCATTTAATGAAATCTATGACATTCTCGCTCTCCGTATCATCACTGATAGTGAGATGAGATGTTATCAAATATTAGGTCTCATACATAAAATGTATAAACCTGTCCCAGGCCGCTTTAAAGATTATATTGCGATGCCTAAACCAAATCTCTATCAATCCTTGCACACAACTATCGTCTCTGGCGATGGCAACTTCTATGAAGTGCAAATCAGAACCGAGGAGATGGATAAGATTGCTGAGACAGGCGTTGCTGCTCACTGGGCCTATAAAGAAAATAGTGGCTATTCTTCTAAACAAGAACAGCTCGATATTGAAGATAAACTTCACTGGTTTAGAGACTTTGTCTCTATGTCAAGTGAGACCGCTAATGATACCAATGCGAAAGAGTATGTTGAAAACTTAACACAAGATATCTTTGAATCAAACGTTTACGTTTTCACTCCAAAAGGAAAGGTTATCGAGCTTCCTGTTGGTTCCACTCCAGTTGACTTTGCGTATCGTATCCACACCAAAGTGGGCGACACATGCGTTGGCGCACTTGTTAATGGCGTCATGGTGCCACTTAATACAGTCTTAAAGACTGGTGATATGATTGAAATCAAAACAAGTAAGAATTCTGTTGGTCCAAGTGAGGGCTGGCTCGAATTCGTTAGAAGTAGTGCCGCTAAATCTGCTATCCGTAAGTTCATCGCTAAGAAGAACGCGGAAATGTTAAGAGAAGAAAAGATTGCCAAAGGCAAACAATCCTGTATTGACGCGTTTGGTGATCGCGATATAGATGAAGCCGAGATGATGGAATACCTCGATAACGAAAAGCTTCTTGAACACTTTGGTGTTGATAGTGTTGACGATCTATTTGTCGCTGTAACTGGTAGAAAGCCAGTGCCAAGTGCGATTATTGATTATCTACACATCAAAAAGACAGTCGCTCTTCCTCAGGGCGGGTTCGCTAAAAGAAAGTCTGGAGGAGATTGTCCAGTCTATGCTAAGGGTGGCGGAAACAAGATTGCTATTTCTTTAGCCAACTGCTGCACTCCGCTTCCTGGAGACGACATTGTTGGTTATATTACCAAAGGTAAAGGCATCTCGGTTCATAGAAAGAACTGTCCAAACGTCGCTAAAGAAAAAGAACGTCTTATTGACGTTTATTGGAGAAGCGACATCGAGTTTGCCACTTACCCAGTCGATATCATGATTACAGCGAGTGATAGAAACAACTTGCTCGTTGAGATCATGAACATGCTCACCTTAAATAAGGTGATTATCAATTCAATTCATGCAAAAAGTAACGCAAATTCTTCTGCGACTATCACCGCGACTATCCAGGTGAGCGACGCTAAGAGATTGCACGACATCTTCGCTAAACTCCTCTCCATTGTTGGCGTTTACGAAGTAGATAGAATTATTCACTAAAGGAGAAAAACTATGCCAATACAAAACGTTAAAGGTACTCATGACATCATTGGCGCTGAAGCTGATGTTTATGAAAACATAGAAAATCTTTTAAAGCACATTGCGACAGTTTTTGCTTTTAAGCAAGTTCGCCCTCCAGTCCTCGAACATAGCGAGGTTTTTGTGCGTGGTGTAGGCGAATCCAGTGACGTCGTACGTAAAGAAATGTACACATTCGAAGATAAAGGTGGTAGAAGTTTGACACTCCGTCCAGAATTCACCGCCGGTATCATTCGTTTGATGGTACAAAATAAAATTTTGAGTAACAATGAACTCCCATATAAAGCTTTCTATTTAGGCCCAGTCTTCCGTTATGAAAGACCACAACTTGGCCGTTATAGACAGTTCAACCAATTCGGTGTGGAGTCCGTCGGTCATGATTCTCCAGTTAATGACCTAGAGGTCATTGTCTTAGCCTATGTCATTTTACAATCTCTAGGCTTAGAAAACGTCACAATCAAGATTAACACCTTAGGTGATGAAGAGAGCCGTGACAATTATCGTGGAGCCTTAAAGGAATACTTTGCTTCTCATTTAGAGAAAATGTGCCCAGATTGCCACAGTCGTTATGAATTAAATCCTTTAAGGATTTTAGACTGTAAGGTTCCTGAAGATCAAGAGATTGTTAAAGGCGCTCCAAAGATGAGCAATTTCTTATCAACTGCGAGCAAAGAAAGATTTGCTTTCATGCTCAAGAGTTTAGATGAACTTCAAATCCCTTACGAAGTCGATGAAGGCTTAGTAAGAGGTCTAGATTATTACTCTGAAACAGTCTTTGAGTTCCATTATACCAGTAAAACTGGTAACAACTATGGCGCGATTGGCGCAGGCGGACACTATGACAAGCTCGTAAAAGAACTTGGTGGTCCTGACCTTCCAGGTGTTGGCTTCTCTTTCGGCATCGAAAGGCTCGTCTCTGTTTTATCAGATGATGGCTTGGTTAATATCGAAGAAGATGAAGGGGTTGCCTTCTACGTTATGCCTTTAGGCATCAAGAGCCAAGTTGAAGCTCTTAATATCGCTAACGTCATCCGTATGCTTGGCTATGCGACAGATATGTGCTTTGACGACGTGAAGCTCTCCAGCATGTTCAAACGCGCTGAAAAAAAGCACGCCCGTTACGCGATTATTCTCGGCGAAAACGAGATTAACAATAACGAAGTTATTATCAAAGACTTAAGTACACAACAACAAACAACTATTCCAATGGATATTTTAGAAGATCGTTGCATCGATCTTATGTCACAAGAACATCAATGTGACTGCGGATGCGAGCACGATGGTGATGAACACGAACATCATCATGATGGTGAATGCTGCTGTGGACATCATCACAAATAGGAAGAAGGAAAGAAATTATGCAACGAACATGTTTCAATACAGAATTAAATGAAAAAAATGTCGGTCAAGAAGTAATGCTTCTTGGTTGGGTGAGCAAAAGAAGAAACTTTGGTTCCATTTTGTTCATTGATTTAAGAGACCGTTCTGGCATCATTCAAGTGATGGTGAAAGATGCTGATAAGATTCCTGATGTGCGTAATGAGTACGTCATCAGCGTGAAAGGCGTTGTTTCTCTTAGAGAAAATCCAAATCCAAAACTTAAAACCGGTAAGATTGAAGTTGTGGCGAGCGAGATCAAAGTGGTGAACACCGCTAATTTAACTCCGCTCATTATTGCTGATGAGACAGATGCTCTTGAAGAGACACGCTTAAAATATCGTTATCTCGATTTACGTCGCCCCTGCATGCAAAAGATTTTTGACATCCGCGACCAAATCAAAATCACAACACATAGTTATTTACATAACTATAGATTTATTGAAGTCGAGACTCCAATGCTTTGTGCGTCCTCGCCTGAAGGCGCAAAAGAGTATTTGGTGCCATCTAGATTACATCACGGCAGCTTCTATGCTCTTCCTCAAAGCCCACAAATGTTCAAACAACTCTTAATGGTGGGAGGATTTGAAAGATATTATCAAATCGCTCGTTGTTTTAGAGACGAAGACTTAAGAGCGGACAGACAACCTGACTTTACTCAAATTGATATTGAAACATCCTTCTTAGACCAAGACCAATTCTTAGAATTGATGGAAGGTTTAATAAGAGAGATCTTTAAAAACACAATCGGCTATGAAGTCAAACTTCCTTTAAGACAAATGCCTTATAAAGAAGCAATGGAGCGTTTTGGTAGTGATAAGCCAGATACGAGATTTGGTTTGGAACTTCACGAAGTGAAAGATATCTTTAAAAACACCG
>CAMKFP010000030.1 GCA_946411895.1 uncultured Caryophanales bacterium | reverse complement strand
AGATGGTGCAAGGTTATGACTTACCTAAGGGTAAAGTAGGTATCACTCTACTTGAACTTAACTCTGGATTTGTTTTACCTAACGAGAAGATTGTCTATTTGACCGCCCATGAGTTGTTTAATGAAAAAGTCAGAGTCACACATTTAGATAATAGATTTAAAGAAGCAACTATCCTTAAATCTTTTGAAGATCTTGAACCAGGGGACTATGTCGTTCATGAATACCATGGTATTGGTCAATTTGTGGAACTTCAAACTCTTGTCGTGGATAACAAACATAAGGACTATCTTAAGATAGCCTATCATGGAGGGGAAAACCTCTATGTTCCTTTAGATCAATTCCAACTCGTAAGAAAGTATTTAGGTAAAGAAGGCACAGCACCTAGATTATCTAGACTTCACTCCAAGGATTGGGAGAACACTAAAAAGAAGATTAAAGAAAGAATCAATGATCTAGCGAATAGACTCATGAATCTATATATCGAAAGAAGCAAAATCAAAGGCTATGCTTTCCAAAAAGACGATGAGTTCCAACAGGAGTTTGAGAATTCTTTCCCATATGATTTGACTCCTGATCAACTTAGAGCGATTGAAGATATTAAAAAAGATATGGAAGCTGACTACCCAATGGATAGACTCCTTTGTGGTGACGTTGGTTTTGGTAAAACTGAGGTTGCATTTGAAGCAGCATTCAAAGCTATTAACTCTGGAAAACAAGTCGCGATTTTATGTCCAACAACTTTATTAGCGAGACAACATTATGAACTCGCAATGGAGAGATTTTCTAAATTTGACATCAAAATTGCAGTGTTTTCGCGTTTAATTAGCGAGAAAAAGATTAAACAATATATGGAAGGTGTGAAGGATGGCTCCATCCATTTAGCCATCGGAACACACAAACTTTTATCTAAGAAAATCGAGTTCAAAGATCTTGGTTTGCTAATTATTGACGAAGAGCAAAGATTCGGTGTGGAACAAAAAGAAAGACTTAAAGAACTAAAGACAAATATCGATGTTTTGACTTTAAGCGCCACTCCAATTCCTAGAACGTTACAGATTTCTTTACTCGGTGTAAGAAGCATGTCTTTAATCAATACTGCTCCTCATGAAAGAATGCCTATTCAAACATATGTTGCACCTTTCAAGATTGATGTTGTTAAGGAACTTATTGAACGTGAACTTGGTAGAAACGGTCAAGTATTCTATATGCACAACAACATTTTGACGATTTATGAATGTGCATCCCGTCTACAAAAGCTTCTTCCTAACGTCAATATCGGTGTGGCACATGGCCAGATGGAGAAAAACGAGATTGAAGATGTCATGATGAAGTTCTATAAGGGTGAAATCGATGTTTTATGTTGTACATCTATCATTGAAAATGGTATCGATGTCCCTAATGCGAACATGATTATCGTTGAAGATAGTGAGAATTATGGTCTTTCTCAACTCTATCAAATTAAAGGACGTGTGGGACGTAGTGATAGAATTGCCTACGCTTATCTTTTCTATACTGAATATAAAGAATTAAATGAGAAGGCTAGAAAAAGACTTGAAGCCATCCAAGATTTTACTGCTTTAGGTAGTGGATATAAGATTGCTCAAAGAGACCTTATGATTAGAGGTGCGGGAGATATCTTAGGTCCTGATCAAGCAGGTTTTATTGATTCGATTGGTCTAGATATGTATATCAAGCTTCTTAATGAAGCTGTCAAAGAAAAGCTCAACGAAGAAATTGATAGTGAAGAAGTGAAAAATAACCCAGTACTCTCATTAGACGCTTATATTCCATCAAGCTATTTAGAAGACTCAGATAAGATTGAACTCTATCAAGAAATCTTAAGCGCGCCTAATGTGGAAGCGCTTTCTCGCATCAAGATAAAGACTAGAGACATATATGGCACTCTACCTGATGAAGTGGATAAGCTCTTTAAAAAGAGACATATCGATTTGCTCGTGGAAGACGCTAAAGTCAAAGCGTTTAACGATAGAGAAACAACAATCGAAATCACCCTAGGTGAAGAATATATAAAGATTAGGGGAATTGGTAATATTCTTTTTGAAGCGTTAATTCCCTATTTACAAATATTAAAGATTAGCTATGCTAAAAATGTCTTTAGATTACGATTCAATAAACGTAAACAATGGGTTGATGATCTAATAGATGTACTTAAGAGTCTTGCTAATATAATTAGTAAGAATGTTGTGAAGGAGAAAGTATGAGACTTGATTTAGTGCTTAAACAAGCAGCGGTCATTAAAAGAAGAACTGTCGCTAAGACACTCGCAGAAAACGGTCATATTGAAATAAATGGAAAAGTCTCTAAACCATCTAGTGATGTTAAAGATGGCGATATTTTAACTCTGCACCTAGGCAAAAGACTTCTTGAAGTAAGGATTACATACACTCAAAGAGGAAGTAGACAAATTCCTCAATATGAAATACTAACCAATACTACCGATGAGATTGAATCTTGATAAGAAACATAAATATCTTTTAGCGTGTTCCTATGGACCAGATTCCATGGCTCTTTTCCATATGCTTAAAAGTGAAGGATATGAATTTGAAGCGGCTATTGTGAACTATCGTTTAAGGGAAGAATCTGATCAAGAAATGGAAGATTTTATTTCCTATTGTAAAGCTCAAAAGATTGAATATCATAAGCTCGTTGTTGGTGGCTTTGAAAAGAAGAATAATCTCGAAGCCAAGTGTCGCGCAATTAGGTATAAATTCTTCGCTGAACTTAAGGAAGATTATATTTTTGATGAGGTACTTGTCGCACATAATCAAGATGACTTAATTGAGACGTATTTACTTCAAAAAAAGCGCAAAAATAAATTATTTTTCTACGGAATTAAAGAAAGCACTGTCATTAACAGGGTCAAAATTAGACGTCCTTTACTCTCCATTTCGAAAGCGGATTTACTTAAATATTGTGAAGAGAATAATGTTCCTTTTGCGATTGACAAAACCAATCTTGAAAACGATTTTGAACGCAACAAAATTAGGCACGAAATCGTAGAAAAAATGAACAAGGAAGAGCGAGAAGAATTGCTAAAACAAATCCAATATCGTAACTTTCTTATTGAGACTAAACTCGACTATCTATCCAAGCTAGATTTAGAGGATGCCGAGCAATTAGAAACACTCGATATAGAGGAGTTTATCTATGCGATTAATCTTCTTGTCAAACGCGTTGATGAGGCTGCTTCTGTTTCTAAGAAACAATGTCTTGAAATCTTAAAAGCCATTGAATCAGATAAGTCTAATGTTGAGATTAAATTAACTAGGGGATTATTTTTTGAGAAGTCCTATGGAAGAGTGTCTATTTATAAAGATAAGAAATGTGATTATTCTTATAGAATAGATTCTCCAATAGAACTCGATACTGAATATTTCTATCTTAATTTCTTAGGGGATACCTCAAATCGTCATGTCACACCTAACGATTATCCTTTAACTATTAGAAACGCTAAGGCGAATGACACATATGTTATTAAAGGCTACCAAGTGAAGGTCAATCGTCTCTTCATTGACTGGAAAATGCCACCTCATTTAAGAAAGAGATGGCCGGTCATCCTCAATAAGGAAAACAAGATCATTTATATCCCTCGATATCAAAAGAGTTTTGTTGTTTTAAACAACACCAATTTCTACGTTAAATAGGCTTTTACTTTTGTAAAAAGCAAAAACCATATATAATAGTCGTAATTCACATTGCTGAATTTGTAGGAGGTACTCATATGCCTGAAAATCAAAAAAGAAGACGTATTCCGTGGAGTTTTATTATCACCTCGGTTTTAATCATAGGTTTGATTGTATACTTTGTGACCTTGCTTAACGGAAGTTCACCAACAAGTTTTACAAGAGAACAATTTGTAAATGTTTTAGCTAACGACAGAATTAATTATATTAATGAAACTGTCTTACCAAACAATGACTATGTCTTAAGTGGTAGCTATCAAACATATAGCTCTACTGGTTCAAAATCTAGAGAAGTTTCTTATAGAATCCAAATTCCAAGTAGTGAATTTATGTTCGATAATCCTGATGTTGATGGTGTTTTATACACTCCAGATGGATCAACTTCTAGAGAAGTATTCACCATTGAACTTTATAATGGTTCTACCACAGTAACTGTTACACCTCAAAGTATTTTTGAGATGGTTGAAGACATTGCTCAACAAAAACTTCATGTTAATCCAAATTCTACCTTCATGAGAAAGGTCTCTAATCCATATGAAACCTCTTGGTGGGATCAATGGGGACCAACCGTCATCATGCTTGGTGGTTCTTTACTCATCGTCTTATTACTCTTTGGTAGACTCTCCTCTTCTATTGGTTCTTCGAATAACCAAGCTTTAAGCTTCAATAAGTCTAGGGCCAGAAGACAAACAAACTCCAAAGTGAGATTTGATGATGTCGCTGGAGCAGATGAAGAAAAGACCGAGATGAAAGAACTCGTGGACTATTTAAAAGCCCCAACCAAGTTCTCTCACTTTGGTGCGAAACTACCAAAAGGTGTCTTATTAGTAGGCCCTCCAGGATGTGGTAAGACCTTACTTGCTAAGGCAGTTGCTGGCGAAGCTGGCGTTCCATTCTATAGCATTTCTGGTTCCGACTTTGTCGAAATGTTCGTCGGCGTTGGCGCTGGCCGTGTTAGAGATATGTTTAGAGTGGCTAAAGAAAACGCTCCATGTCTTATCTTTATCGATGAAATCGATGCTGTCGGTAGACAAAGAGGTGCTGGTTTAGGTGGTGGTAACGATGAACGTGAACAAACACTTAACCAATTACTCGTGGAAATGGATGGCTTCTCTGATAACTCTGGTATTATCGTTATCGCTGCGACAAACCGTGATGACGTTTTAGACCCTGCCTTATTACGTGCCGGCCGTTTCGATAGAAAGATTACTGTTTCTCTTCCAGATAGAAAAGGTAGAGAAGAAATCTTCAAAGTTCACTCTAGAGGCAAGAAGATTGCTAAAGATGTCGACTTTAGTAACCTCTCAAGAAGAACCGTTGGTTTCTCTGGCGCGGATATTGAAAATATCATGAACGAAGCTGCTATCTTAGCGGTTCGTAAAAACGAATCTGAAATTACTATTGATGATATTGATGAAGCGATTGACCGTCGTGTTGCGGGTCCTGCTAAATCATCTCGTTCTTTAAACGAACATGAAAGAAAAGTAGTGGCCTTCCATGAAGCCGGTCATGCGATTATTGGCTTAAAATATCCTCATAGCGATAAGGTACAAAAGATCACCATCATTCCACGTGGTAACACAGGTGGACATGTGCGTATGACACCTGAAGAAGATAGATTCCTCCTCACTAAGAAGGAACTCGAAGCGCGTATTGTCGGTTACTTAGGCGGGCGTACTTCTGAAGAAATCTTCTTTGACGATATCTCTAGTGGTGCCCAAAACGACATCGAAGTCGCGACAGCGATTGCTCGTATGATGGTTTGTGAACTTGGTATGTCTGAACTTGGTCCAATCCAATACGAAAGATATACCGGTAGTGTCTTCCTTGGAAGAGACTATACATCTCAACAAAAGAACTTCTCTACTGAGACTGCGACTAAGATTGATGCGGAAATCCGTAAGATCATTGAAGAGTCTCATAAGAAGGCCAGAGAAATCATCTCTAAGCATAAGGATGAAGTGACCTTGATCGCTAACACCTTATTAGAACATGAACAAATCACCGCGGAAGAGATTGATTACTTACTTGAACACGGTCATCTCAAACGTGATGAAAAACCTGAAGTTAAAGAAGTTGAACCTAAGAAGGAAGAACCTTCTGAAGAACAACCAACTGAGGGTGAACAACAATAATAATTGAGAGGAGCAATCCTCTCTTTTGCTTTATGTGGAAATTAGGAAATTTAGACATTGATGGAAAAGTCGTACTTGCCCCAATGGCAGGTATTACTTCTAGTGGCTACCGTGAATTCTTTAAACAATTCGGGGTGGCTATTTCAGTGAGCGAAATGGTCTCTGATATGGGACTCATATATGGCAATCAAGAAACTAAAACTTATGTTGACTTTGCTCCACAGAAATACACCGGTGTCCAACTATTCGGATATGAACCAGAAAACATCAAAAAAGCTGCAGAAATCGCTTTAAAACTTAATAAAAACATCGATTTCTTTGATATTAATATGGGTTGCCCAGTTCCAAAAGTCACCAAAACTGGAGCGGGTTCTAGCCTATTAAAAGACCCGAAAAGATGCGGCGATATAGTACGTGCGATTAAGTCCGTTTGTGACTTACCAGTAACGGCGAAAATTCGTCTTGGTTGGGATGAACAATCTATCAACTATTTGGATGTGATTCGTGAGTTAGAAGACGCTGGGGTGGACGCGATCGCTATCCACGCGAGAACAAAAAAAGAACTCTACTCTGGAACTCCACATTATGAGTTACTCAAAGGTCTTCAATCCAAGATGAAAGTACCTCTTATTGTGAGCGGTAACATCTTCAAGCTGGATGATGCGATTAATGCGATTGATATTACCGGAGCAACTGCGGTGATGGTGGCTCGTGGAGCGATTGGTAATCCCTATCTTGTTAAACAAATTGATACCTATTATAGAACAGGAGAAAGACTTCCTGACCCATCATGTTTAGACCAGATTAGATGGTGCTTAGAATTATGTGACTTTCTTATAAAAGAAAAAGGAGAAGAAACCGCTTTGAGGATCTATCGGGGGATCGCCTCTAAATTCTTCTCAGGATTTGCTAATTCAAAACACTATAGAAAGCGTCTATCAATGGAGTTAACTGATAGACAATCACTCGTCAATATTCTCGAAGACATCAAAGAAGAATTAAAAGAATAATATTTTTGACTTTGAAAAGGTCAAAAAACACTATATATTATTAAAGACAACATTGGAGGTTTCCTATGGAAATTAAAGAACTTAACGATCAAGAACAATTTAGAAGAGAAAAACTCGCTAAATATAAAGAATTAGGGGTTGATCCTTTTGGTAAAGCTTATAAGGTTTCTCATCATGTGAGTGACATTAGAAAACTCTGTGAGAAAAAATCTGCTGCTAGACTCGATAAGATGAATCTCATCGTCTCTATCGCTGGCCGTATTAAAGCTATTCGCCGTATGGGTAAAGCCTCTTTTATCAATATTCAAGACAAGACTGGCAATATGCAAGTCTATATGGGTATTGATGTTGTTGGTAAGAAAGCCTATGAAGTTTTCCGTTTAGCCGATATCGGAGATATCGTTGGTGTGAAAGGCCGCGTCATGATGACCAGAACTGGTGAACTTACAATCCGCGCAGAAAAGTACACCCACCTCACCAAATGCTTACATCCACTTCCAGAGAAGTTCCATGGCTTAACCGATGTTGAAGAAAGAAGTAGACGTAGATACCTCGACTTAATCTGTAACGAAGAAGCTCGCAAAGTTGCTTTTGCTAGACCACAAGTTGTTAGAAGCATTCAACATTTCCTTGACGAACAAGGATTTGTGGAAGTCGAAACCTCCATTCTTAATCCAATTCTTGGTGGTGCAGCGGCTCGTCCATTCGTTACACATCACAATACTTTAGACAAAGATTTCTATCTTAGAATCGCAACTGAACTTAACCTCAAACGTTTAATCGTTGGCGGTATGGAAAGAGTGTATGAAATCGGCCGTTTATTCCGTAACGAAGGTATGGATGCGACACATAATCCAGAGTTCACGTCTATTGAAATCTATCAAGCCTATTCCGATTTAAAAGGCATCGGCGCGCTGACTGAAAAGATGATTCGTCAATGCGCTAAAGAAGTGACTGGAAATATGGTAGTTTCCTATCAAGATAAGCAAATTGACTTCAAATCTCCATTCAAATGGATCTCAATGAAAGATTTGATCAAAGAGAAAACCGGTATTGATTTTGCTAAGATTGAGAGCTTTGACGAAGCTAAAGCGCTCGCTGATAAATATGAGATTCATCTCGATAAATTTAAGAACACCGTTGGCTATGTTATGAACGAGTTCTTTGAAGAGTTATGTCAAGATGACTTAATCCAACCTACCTTCGTTTATCAATATCCAATCGAAGTTTCTCCATTAACCAAGAAAGATAAAGATCCAAGATTCACTCAAAGATTCGAATTATTCGTTAATGGTAAAGAACTTGCTAATGCTTATACTGAGCTTAATGATCCAATCGATCAAAGAGAAAGATTTGAAGCTCAACTCAAAGCCAAGAACCTTGGTGATGATGAAGCCAGCGATATGGATGTCGATTTCGTGGAAGCGCTTGAATACGGCATGGCGCCTACAGGTGGTGTGGGCATGGGCATTGATAGACTCGTCATGCTATTAACAAATCAAACTCAAGTCAGGGAAGTCATTTTATTCCCTACTATGAGAGATAAGTAAAAAAATAAGGAGCCTTAGGCTCCTTTTAAATTTGTGTGGGAAAAAAGGATACAAAAGTTCCTAGATACATAAATAGGACAACATTTTGTAGCACATTTTTTCTTTACATATGTAAAGTGCTCAAGTATAATTCAAGTTGCTATTTTTAGTAGCAAACTCTCTGCTACCAATCGTCAAGGTAGCCAGAAATATTAGACCAAAGGGGGTAAACAAAATGCGCAATTACGAAATTATGTACATTTTAAAAGCCGACTTAGACGAAGCCGCTCGTAACGAAGAAATGGAAAAAATCCATGGACTTCTTACTGCTAATGGAGCCAAAATCAACGATGTTGATACCACAAAATTTGGCTTACGTGACTTAGCTTATCCTATTAAGGATGAAACCAAAGGTTTCTATGTCGTCATTAAAGTGTCTGCGGACGATCAAGCGTTATACCAATTTAACCGTAAGACTCGTCACAATCCAAATGTGTTACGTTACTTAATTGTTGTCGAACACGAATAGGAGGAATGATTAATGATTAATCGTGTAGTTTTAGTCGGTCGCTTAACACGTGACCCAGAACTCAAAAGAACCGCTTCTGGAAATTCAGTTTCTACATTCACACTCGCGTTGGATAACCGTCAAAAAAATCCTGATGGTTCCAAGAGCACAAGCTTTATCTCTTGTGTTTGCTTCCAACTCACTGCGGATAATGTCACTAAATTCACAAGAAAAGGTTCATTGGTAGGCGTCGAAGGTCGTCTTAATCAACGCAGTTTCACTCGTGCAGATGGAACCAAAGGTTCCGTTGTCGAGGTTCTCTGCGATTCAGTTCAATTTCTTGAATCCAAATCCCCAAGTGAAGGAGCTGGTGAAACACCAGTGTTCGATGATGAACCACGTGTGGATGAAGGAAAATCAAATATTGAGAATTTAGACTTACCGGATGATGATCTCCCATTCTAATTAGAAAGGAAATTGTTATTATGGCATTTAGAAAAGTTAGACCACACAAAAAAGTGTGTGTGTTCTGCAAGAACAAATCAAAATTCATTGACTATAAAGACATTGAATTATTAAAGACCTTAATTACTCCAAACGGAAAAATTTCCGCTCGTAGAGCAACAGGTACTTGCGCAAAACACCAAAGAGAAGTTGCCAAGGCTATTAAAAACGCCAGATTCATGGCCTTACTTCCATTTGTTCAAGACTAGTCTTGATAAATGTGTTAGGACAGTCGCGATTTGCCTCAATTGGCTAAAAATGACTTTCCTCGCAAGGCAGTTAGTCGAAAGCGAATGGTAAGGGCTCGTAGATCGGGCTAAATCAATTAAGTTTGATGAATTAAGTCGTCTATAATGGGCGGCTTTTTTTGTGCTGTCTGGGCGGTCTGTCTGATGTCGTCAAGGTGTGCGTAATTCGTACGACTGCGTGTGAAGCAATTGGAGGCATGTGTGTCGAAGCTTTGTCGGGCAGCTTGTCGTGTCGTCGTCGAAGTAGTCGTGGCAA
>CAMKFP010000029.1 GCA_946411895.1 uncultured Caryophanales bacterium | reverse complement strand
GTTTTGTTATTAAGACAAATAATAGAAAATATGACGCGGATAAAGTGGTGATTGCCACTGGTGGATTATCATATCATTTAACTGGTTCCACTGGAGATGGCTATCGCTTCGCTAAAAAGTTATCGCATACCGTCGTCGAGCCAAAAAGTGCGCTTTGCCCAATTAAGATTAAAGAGAAGATCGATAAATCAATGCTTGACTTCACTTTGAAGAACGTTTCGTTAACTGCAAGCAATGAATCTTTCAATAAATCCATCTTTGGCGATTTAGAGTTTTTATTGCACGCAATTACGGGGCCAATTGCTATATCCATGTCCTCGTTTATCAATAAAGTTGGTTATGTGAATCTTAGTCTAGATTTCAAACCCGCTTTAGATGAAGAAAAACTAGATAATAGAATCCTTAGAGATATTAAAGATAAACCAAACGAGAGTGTTAATTATCTATTAAGAGGTTTGCTCCCTCGAGAGATTATTCCTTTCTTTGTTGCAAACACCAAAACTAATGTTGAGACAGTGCTTAATAGTTTCACTAAAGAAGAACGTCTCAAATTAGTGCATGACCTAAAACATTTCCATCTTTCTTTTGATGGACTTGATGATATCGATAAAGGCATAGTCACGAGTGGTGGAGTATCTGTCAAAGAAGTCAATCGACAAAGTATGGAATCTAAGATAGTTCCTGGTCTATATTTCATCGGAGAAGTCCTTGATGTCGATGCCTTAACTGGGGGCTTTAATTTACAGATTGCTTTATCAACGGCATACGCTGCTGCAAGCCATATTTAAAGAGTATGAAACGACTAAAAGAGAAATACATCAACCGAATAGATTTCATGGACATTGGTAAGTTCATTGCCATGATTTTTATCGTTTTAATCCACGTTTTGCAGCGTTCTTTGATTGGATTCACCGGAAAAGACGGTTGGGGATCGATCTATTTTTTGATGCTTGGTGTCCCTCCATTTTTCTTTTTTTCAGGTATGTCCTATCGACTCAAAAAACCACTTTCTCCACTTGGATTTTTATACGATATAGTGAGGCGTGCATTCCTCTATTTTGTCCCATTTGTCTGGTTCATCGCATTAAGAGTTTGGCTCTATAATCAGTGGCCAGATTTCTCAAAAGGATGGGATGAACTAATGCTCTATCCGATTAGCGGATTATGGGTTTGTTGGATCCTTCTTTGGATTAGTCTAGTGGTTGATATCGGACTCTTTATTTCCTATATTTGTCCGAAGTTCAAAGTGGCGATTGTCTCACTCGCTTTAGTTATCGGATATGTCGTTTTGATGATCTATCGCAATAGAGGAATTATAGAAACAAATCACACGATTGGATATGACTATTTTATGGTGTACGCGCCAATATTCTTAGTGGGCTACATATGTGGTCCATATATTCTTAAAATTAAGAATATTTTTATCTATATAGCTTGTCTAATAGTTGGCTCTGTTGCGCTTATTCCAATCGCAATCAATAACCACGAAATTATTGGTGTGAACTTCCTAGAAAAGAGTCAGTGGATGATGTATCTAGCAGCCCTTTGTTCTGTGCTTGTCTATTTTGGTCTTATCAATCTCGTCAAGAAACTAAAATTTTCATATGTTATTGCTTTCCTTGGTCAATTCACCATGGAGATGTATTTCCTTCACTTGATGCTTTTGAAGAATTGGAAAACCATGCACTTAGGAAACAACTGGGTGGTCTTTTGGGTGACAGTGGGGCTATTCCTACTTTGCTATGTGAACACTTTTGGAGTGATTCTTGTCACTTACTATGTACCATTCCTCCATTTCGCTATGTTTGGTAAGCATTATTCTCGTTATAAATTTGAAGATCGCATCTTTGGCTTTGTAAGAGATTATTGCTACTCTAACGGCAATATAAAAAAGCCACTAAAGGTATTTTAAAACTTTTCTTTTATTGCAAATTATATTTGCATTGGTATAAAGTAATAGCGCATAGATTATGAGAGGCCCGAGCCTCTTTTTTGTTGCTATAAATACATTAAATTTGCTTTTTGCAAAAATGTATTTATCCCCCTTTTAGTTTTATATATAATATAAATAATCGCGAGGAAAACACTATGGGCAAAACAATTCATCGTATTAAGGTGGCTGCTTATGTCATCATCTTAATTCAGTTACTTCTAATTGCAGGATTTGCAGTTATTTATTTCAACAACTTCTTCAAGTTCAAAGAGATTTGTAAGCCCGAATATATCGCTCTTGGTACGACTATTTTAGTGTCTCTCGATTCATTATTTGTCTGGATTGTCGCTTTACGTATTTCTCGTTTACGTCAAAAGACCGACTTAAGCGCTGCCGAAGTTATTGGTAGTGACGTCCAAGAAGCTTATAACTTCGCGATGATCGGTTTAGCGGTCACAAACGAAAACGATATCGTTATCTGGACCAATGATTTATTTAAAAATAGACACATTGATATTATCGACACCAATATTATTGATTGGAACAATCAATTATTAACACTTAAAGAGAGCGTGAACGCTGATGATACAGTGAAAATATCACTTAACTCTCGTCATTACGAAGTAAAATATCTCGCGGAAGCGGGACTTTGGATTTTTAAAGACATTACTGACTTTGAATCCATTTATACATATTCCAAAGAACAAGCGCCAGTCGTTGGCATTTTAACTATTGATAACTACGATGACGTTATCCGTGGTGAAGACGACTTTAACGACTACGCCACAAAAGTGAAAAACGTTATCTTTAATTACTGTAAAGAATTCGGCATTCTTCTAAGAAGAGTTAAGGATGATAGCTATTCTATGCTTTGTAACTACTCTTCGTTCATGAAGATGAAGGCTGATAAGTTCTCCATTATTGATAAGGTGAGACAAGTCTCAGCAGGTGAAGATATCCCATTAACATTATCTATTGGTTTAGCCCATGACTTCCCAGATGTTATTAAGCTTAATGAATTATCTAACGAAGCCCTTGATATCGCTATGTCTCGTGGTGGTGACCAAGTCGTCGTTTCCGTTTTCGGTAGCGAAATGGAATTCTATGGTGGTAAAACCGAAGCGCAAGAAAAACGTAACAGAGTTAAGATCAGAGTTCTTGCTGACTCTCTTATCTCACTTCTCAGAAGCGCCTCTAACGTGCTCATCATGGGTCACACAGGCATGGATATGGATGCCTTTGGCGCATGTTTAGGCGTAAAGGCCATCTGTAATAGATTACAAAAACCATCGAAAGTCGTCGTTGATCTTAAAGCAACTGAACTTAAAACTAGAGGAGCGATTACCTCTTCGTTCACTAAGGATGAGCTTGAAAAGCTCTTAGTTAATCCTAAAGACGCTTTCAACTTTATTGATAGCGAAACTTTACTCGTGGTCGTGGATGTCCATATTCCTCATATGACTATGGCCCCAGCTTTAATTGATAGAATTCCTAAGATTGTCGTTATCGACCATCATAGAAGAGCGGAAGAATATATTGAAAACCCTGTCTTTAACCACATTGATGCTGCTGCAAGTAGCGCGTGTGAAATTGTTGCTGAGTTTATTAGATTCTCTTCCATCAACCCAAGAATTGATATTCCACCAAGCTATGCAACCATCATGCTTTCTGGTATCTTCTTAGATTCTTCTAACTTCAAGAGCAAGCACACTGGTATTCGTACCTTTGAAGCTGCTACTATTCTTAAAGAATACGGCGCTGATAACTCCTTAGCGGATGACTTCCTTAAGGATGACTATGAAGAACACCGTACCATTAACGGTATTGTTTCAACCATCGAATACCCATTCTATGGCGTTGCTGTGGCAGTCGATAGAGATAATGAAATGATTGATAGTGCGACTATTGCGAAAGCTGCTAACCAATGTTTGACCTTTAAAGGCACACACGCAGCGTTTGTTATTGGGCGCACAGGTAATAAAGAAGTCAAGATATCAGCACGTAGTGATGGATCCATTAACGTCCAATTACTCGCTGAGAAACTTGGTGGTGGAGGTCACTTCTCCATGGCTGCTGTGACATTTGATAAGAGCAGTATTGATGAAGTTAGAGAAGCTCTTCTCAATGTCTTAGATCTCTACCTTAACGATGCGACTAGAGATACCAAAGGTGTCGCTGAAGGAGATGACTAGTATGAAAGTAATCTTGTTACAAGACGTGAAAAAAGTTGGTAAGAAAAACCAAACTGTCGAAGTCAGCGATGGCTTTGCGACAAACTTTCTTTTCCCACGTAAACTCGCCGTGCAGGTGACCCAAAAGAGTCGCGAAATCTTAGCAAATCAACAAGAAGAAGCGAGAATTAACGAGGAAAATGCGAAAAAAGCCGCTCAAGAACTCGCCAAAAATCTCGAGGGTATTGTCGTCGAATTCAAAGCAAAAACCGGTAAAGACGGGAAGATGTTTGGTAATATCTCATCTAAGCAAATCGCCGATGAATTAAAGGCCAAACACAACATTGATGTTGATAAGAGAAAATTCGTCGATAAGATATCACTCAACATGCTTGGCTACTATGATGTCAAAGTCGAATTACATAAAGGCGTAATCGCCACAATAAGAGTTCATATTTCAAAGGAGGGAGAATAATTATGCCAGCTCAACAACCTAAAAAAAGAGTCGCAAAAGATTTACCCTATAATGCTGACGCTGAAAGAGCGGTTTTAGGCTCTGCCTTTTTAACAAAAGACGCCTTATATTCCATCCTTTCTGAACTTGATGAAAGTGACTTCTTTGAAGGTCGTCACCAAATCATTTATCGCTGCCTTGCTTCTCTACAAAAGAAGAATATTGCAGTCGACGTTTTAACTGTCACCGAAGAACTCATGAACATCAAAGAGCTCGAGAATATCGGTGGTGTTGAATACCTCAAAGAATGTAGTGATTCCATGGTCGCTTTAAGCGCTCTTAAGTACTACATTAACATAGTTAAAGACCAATCAGTTTTACGTAATCTTCTCATTACTTTACGTGATATTGATGGCGAGTATAAAACAAAAGAAATCGAAGACGTTGATAACTTTGTTCAAGTTGCTGAACAAAGACTTAAAGACGCGACTGAAAAACGCCGTGTTTCCACTTTTAAAGCGGCAGGTGATGTCGCTAAAGCCGTTGAACTTTCTATGGCCACACAACAAAAATATGAAGATGAAAACGTCACCGGTTTAACAACTGGCTTTGATAACCTCAATAAGATTACTCAAGGTTTCCAAAGACAAGAGATTACAATTGTCGCGGCTCGTCCTTCTGTTGGTAAGACTGCGCTTGCTCTTAACTTCGCTTATAACGCTGCAACAAGAAAACATGTTCCAGTTGCTATCTTCTCACTTGAAATGTCTAGTGAATTATTAGTCAAACGTCTTATCGCAATGGCTAGTAATGTCGACTTAAAGAAGATCAACACTGGTGTTATGTCTGGCCAAGAAAGAATGAACATCGCTGCAGCGGTCAGAGAAGTCGCTAACGCTCCGATCTTTATTGACGATTCTCCAGGTATCAGATTAATGGATATCATTGCAAAATCCCGTCAATTACAAGCAAAACACCCAGATTTAGGCCTTATTATTGTTGACTATTTAGGCTTAGTCACAACCGGTACAAGTGGTAAAGGAAGCGATTCCCGTCAAGAAGAAGTCCGCAAGATTTCTCTTGCTTTAAAAGGACTTGCTAGAGACCTCAATGTTCCTGTTGTTTGTGTTTCTCAGTTATCTCGTGACGTTGAAAAACGTGACTCTAAAAAACCTATGATGTCTGACTTACGTGATAGTGGTTCTATCGAGCAAGACGCTGACGTCATCATGCTCTTATATCGTGAAGACTATTATCGTAACAGCAAAAAGAATCCTGATGGCAATAAAAAAATCGGCAGCTTAAGTGACGCCCAAAAGAATGAACTTTCTCGTGAAGCTCGTGAGCGTCAACTAGTTGAACAAATGCCAGGCAATGCTTCCTATGTTGAAGTTAACGTCGCCAAAAACCGTAACGGACAAACTGGTCCAGTAGGACTATTCTTTTATAAATCATTTGGTCGATTCGACCTTCCAAGTGCGGAATGGGAAGAACAAATGAGAAATTTGACTGCTAAAGACTTAGACTAACCATGAAGTTTAATATCATCTCTAGTGGATCTAAAGGTAACGCAACAGTCTTGATTAGCAAAGAGACTGTTTTGCTTATTGATATGGGTATCAGCGAAACCCGTCTAAAAGAAGGGCTTGCTGTCTTTCATAAAGATATTAGTGACATTGATGTCGCTATATTTACCCATGATCACACTGACCACATCGCTGGTATTAAATTCCTATCACCAAAGGTGATGTATTCATTAAAGGGAACATTACCAAAATTATGTAATGTTGTTGAACCCTTTAAACCATTCAAGGTGAAAGATGTCACAATCACTGCTTTACCAACTAGTCACGACGCCACTAACCCATGTGGTTATCTCATTGATGACGGGGAAGAAAAAATGGCGTACTTCACTGACACCGGTGTTTTCCCTGAAGATGTATTCCCGTATATCCAAGATCCAACTTATCTCATTATTGAATCCAACCATGATATTAAGATGGAACTTAACACCAATCGCTCATATGAACTTAAAAATCGTGTCCTTGGAGAGTTCGGTCATCTTTGTAATGAGGACAGTGCCTTTGCCACATGTCGTATCATTGGACCTCACACCAAAGAAATCTATCTAGCGCATCTTTCTGAAGAGGCCAATACCCCAGAAGTCGCGCTAGAAGCATATAAGAAAATCTTTGCTTATGCTGGTCAAGATTTTGACTCCTATAAAATCAGTTGCGCCAAGCAATGGGAGATGACTCTAGGAGGTCACTATGAAGATTAAAATAGTGGCGATTGGCAAAATCAAAGAAGCTTATCTCAAAGAAGGAATTGCTGAATATTTGGATAGAATTAAGCCATACTGCAATATCGAAATTGTTGAAGTTATGGATGAGCCAATTAAACAAAATCCAAGCGATGCTGAGATTGAAATCGCTAAAGATAAAGAGTGCTCTAGAGCCCTTAAAAACATCAAACCAAATGATTACCTAATTACACTTGATTTAGGCAAAAAAGAACTAAATAGTCACGAATTTGCAGAGTTTTTAGACAAAAAGTTTGTGGAAGGTGGCTCTAATATCACCTTCTTAATTGGTGGTTCATACGGCTTATCTAAAGTTGCTAAAGAAAGAGCTAATGACTCCATCTCTTTATCAAAAATGACGTTCCTCCATCAGATGACTAGACTCATCTTGTTAGAGCAAATTTATAGAGCCTTTAAAATTAATAGAAACGAGACTTATCACAAATGACATACCCAGAGTTTGAACAATATCGATTAGTGGTGGATCCAAATAATCCTTTCTGTCCAAAATTCATTATTGATGAGGACCATGACTTTTATTTGGAACCTGTTTTCTATACCATGCTTAAAGGATTCAAAGATCACCACGCTGATAAGTATCAAAGTATCGTCGATGAGATGATTAAAATCGTTAAGAAAAATAGACATGTTGTATTCGTTGGGAACTTCGAATATCCACAGACTGAGATTGACGGATATATTTTTTTAGAGATAACAGATGTGACTAATCGATTACAGATATACGTTGAAGATAAATCCCGTGGTTCTGACTACGGAGACTAACTTTATTTATTAAGAAAATAAAAAAAGTCTTGCATTCGCGCGAGGCTTTCTTTAATATTGGGTATCCCTACACACAAATAGTGTGTGAAGGCTTGATATATCTAGAAAGAAGTTAAAAATGGAAAAGAAAGGTTTGTTCTTACTACCTCTAGCTCTCTTAGTTATTGGTGGCTTAACCGGATGTGAGATGAATCCATTCGGAAACAACCAGTGTTCTATTGAATTTGTCGAATTCGAGAAGGCTGGTACTTTAATCTCGCTCCAAACCAGCGATTTAAAAACATCAAATATTGAAGTTGAATCTGTTGAGACTGAAGGAATTTATACCTCTTTACAAGGTATTAGATTTTCTTCCCGTAAAGATGGTGGAAAACTCGTCTTTAATTTTAAAAAAGAAGTCTTAATTACTAATGTTACACTTACCGTCGTTCAATATAGCCCTTCTGATACTTCAACGGTCAAGGTTTCCGCGAATGGAAACGAAACTGAGATTGAAAGTCAAATCGTCACTGGCGAAATGTCTTTTGATTTCTCTGAAGATTCTATTGCCTCAAAATCCCTTTCTTTTGTTGCTTCCGAAAAAAATAGATTTTATCTAAGTAAGATTTCTTTTGCTCTTGGTAAAGTTGTTCCAATCTATCCAACAGCTTTATCCTTAGATGAAGATTTTGAAATCGCGATTGATAAAACACGTAACTTAAAAGTTACCTATACTCCTAAAAACACCAATCAAAGAGATGTCACATATTCTTCTAGTGATGTGAATGTGGCGACAGTCTCTGATAGTGGCGTTGTCAAAGGTGTATCTAATGGTGTAGCCATTATCACTGCTAGCACGATTTCTGAAGGTGGTAAAACAATCAGTACTCAAACTAGAGTCACCGTCACTGATACGCCTAAAGATTTATATACAATCTTGGTCTATATGTGTGGATCTGATTTAGAGAGTAGTAGTGGCTTAGCTACAGCTGACCTCACTGAAATTCTCTCCGTTGAATGTCCTGAAGAAGTGAATATCGTCATTGAAACTGGTGGCGCTAGCAAATGGAACTCCAAATATGGGATTTCTAAGAGCGAACACGGCAGATACCACGTTGATGGAAAGAGCTTAACTAAAGTTGGCACAACTGCAAATAACCGTATGGGTTATGAATCCACTTTAGAAAGCTTCTTAACCTGGGGCTTAAATGAATATCCAGCCTGTAAGACTGGTCTCATCTTATGGAACCATGGCGGAGGTATGTCAGGCGTATGTTTCGAAGATACATCTAACGCGGCGTATGCGGATGGCTTAACCGCTGCTGAAGTCGGGCGCGCTGTTGCAAAATCTATGACTACTTGTGGTATTAACGAAAAACTTGAATGGATTGGTTATGATGCATGTATCATGAATGTTGCGGACATCGCGACAGTTAACTCCCAATATTTCAACTACATGGTCGCCTCTCAAGAGAGCGAAGCTGGTGAAGGCTGGGTTTATGATGAATGGCTATCAACTTTATATAGCAACCCACTTGCGGATTCTAAAACTATTTTAAGCAAGATTTGTACATCTTTCGTTGAAGAGAATGGTGGTACAAGATCTAATAATGATCAATGCTTATCCGTCTTAGACTTATCTGTGACCGATGAACTAGTTGAGAAATTTGAAGCCTATTCTCAAGCCTTAAACGTTAAAAGCTCTAATGAATTTTTAAAAATTAAAACTTCCTATACCGCGAGCTCAACTCTTAAGTTCGGCGAAGGATATTATGGCTTAGCGGACTTCAAATTGTTCTTAAAAGGCATGGATTCTCGATTCAGTGATGTTTCTAGTGAAGAGGTCAAAGAAGTGATTTCTCGCTTTGTCATCGTGAACAAATATGGAGGAGCTTATTCCTCTAGTAAAGTTCCATGCGGAGTCAATCTCTTCGTGGCCGTCTCTAGTGGTTATTACGATTTACAAGTTAGTAAATCTGATTACACTGCTAACGACACAATGTTCTCTACTTGGAGAAACATCAATATCAACTACTCCACTGGTTGGGTATATTAATTAAGCGCACAGCACCTGCTGGCGCTTTTTATAAATTTTGACGTATATTTTATATACGAAATTTGATATAGTAAGGATATGAAAAAGAAATTATTGTTCCCCATTTTACTTTTAGGATCGTGCTCCTTAGTTTTATCCGCATGTGATCTATCTTCTTTGATTAACGGAGGTGGCGGAGAAGAAAATCCTCCAGTTGATCCAGGGTCAAGTGATAGTGGTTTTAGAAAACTCACTTTCCAACACTCCACTAGAAGTTATAACCCTGAATACACACCATTAGGTGATGTAAAAG
>CAMKFP010000028.1 GCA_946411895.1 uncultured Caryophanales bacterium | reverse complement strand
GCTGATTTGGATCCTGTTAATATGATTTTTCGTATGTTTGGACATTTATCTAAAATGTCTTTTTTGATATTGATAGGAACTACGTTCCTAATTGAGGCGTCACTACTACCAATAATGTCACATTCATATATCACATCATATAGAGCGATTTTATGTTTTGTTAGCAGCTGATTTTTCTCTTCAATTGTCGTGGGAATGGGTGCATCAAAAACACCTGAAAGCACACTCCAAAATCTGTTGCTTTTATGAGCGTAATAAAACTGTTCTTCTCTTGATTTTGCACTAGGTAAGGAACCTAGTATAAGTATCTCTGAATCATCATTGATAAAAGGTTTGATTGATTCGTGCGTGATTCTAATGTATCTACTGTTCATAGATTAATAATTTTTGGGAAAATATTTTTTCCCGAATTGCCATAAGTACTTATCTAATTCTTTAAGATTAAATTGTTCAAGGCCATAGTGCTTTCTAAAATCTATGAGTATCTTTTTAAACCTTGAATAATCTTTTAAATCATCTTCTTTGAAATCTGAAAACCTATCAACTCTTTGATAATACTTTAATACTTTATGAACATAGGAATCATAAATTGGATATTCAAGCGGATTGTGATGAGAACAATATTTAGAAGCAAAAGAATAAAAGTTCTTAATCTTTCCACCAATATCATTTTTAGCTATATCGTCAACAAGCGTTGAATCACCGTTATTTAATCTTTTATCAATATTGAGAGATAAGATGTTTTTTGCAACAGGATAAATTTTAAATATATTAGTGCTATAAAAATCATTTAGAACGCTGCATTTAATCAAAATATTTTCTAGATTATTATTTGAGTGATAGTCTTTAAAAACACGATCAACCGCTCTTTCTTGAGATTCATAATCTTCTAGCTTTTCCCATTCATCTAACCAATATTTCACTTCTTCTACCGTCGGATTAGGGATGTTTTTTATTCTTAAGGATTTTTTGCTATACGTTTTATTTTGTTTAATCGGTTTTTCTCTTATAACAATTTCTTTTCCAGAAAGCATGTAATAAGCTGGACGTTCACCAGTTCTTATGACTACACCATCTCTAACCAAAGATTGTAATGATTCGTTAATATTAGGTAGGTGTTTAGAATCTCCATACATCGCGATCGATAAGTCTCTATGTGTCATCGTGCCTTTGTCTGTTAAATGAAGAATGATTTCATCCTTTTGAGTCATCTCAGGGTTTAATCTTTCTTTGTTTTTTTCTTTCCTCAACACACTTTTTTCAATATAGACAGGGGCGGTTCCGTTCTTTGTGAAGTGAACAATTCCCTCAATCATATTCACATCATGAGTTCGATAACCAGCATTTAACCATGAAACAGGAAGGGCAAGGGTTTCTGTATTAGACCAATTTGCTGGGTAGTCTCTTGCAGATGGAGGTAACTTGAACCCTAGTATCTTTTCAATCTCATCAAATTTGAGAGTTATTTCATCCTGTTTGCAGTGTTCTAGATAACTAGTTAGTGGCCAGTATTTTGTATACTTCATTTATTCGTCCTCCGCTTCTTCTATGAAAATCATTTCATCATCTTCCTCTTCTTGATTGTCCCATTCATTCTTTGTTATAAATTGCTTTTTGTCTTTTTTGTGCTTGTTTTGTTGTATTTTTTTGCTTTTATTAACAGTTATTTGTTCTGCAACTGGGTGATTGGATTTCTTCCAAAATACACCGCCAAGAACGATAAATAAAACCCCAATAGCAAAAGATAAAGTTATCCAAAGCGCTTCTTTTCTTGCTACAAATATTAAAACAAATCCAAGCGCGATGAATAACATGCCAAGAATAATTAATATGTTAGCTATTATTATTTTTGTCTTTGTAGTCATGAAATACTTTATTAATAAAACAAGTGATTAGCACCTTCTTTGACAGATATTTTGAATTCCTCATTATTATATCATCTCTATAGAGAAGATGAAAAAACTGAGCGGTGCTCAGCGTTTTCTATTTCTTTGGTTTATAATAACTTCTATTGTTTAAAGCGAATATCTTAGAAGTGAATTCTCCTGGCTCTATAGAGTCTAATGATTTTTGTAGTAACACCATCTTAGAATCTAGATTATCAATTAATGATAATAATAAAGCTTCTTTAGTAAGCGGAGGAATAGGAGAGCCAAATTCCGCCTCTCCGTGATGTGATAAGACCATATGCTCAAGTAAAAGAGGGACTTCACTAGTGAGTCCGAGTTCTTGCGACGCTATACGTAGTTCACCCACCATGATGGAGATATGACCTAATAGTTTACCTTCTGTGGAGTATTTAAAGACTAATGGTCCTTCAAGTTCTAGCATCTTACCCACATCGTGAAGAAGGATGCCGGTAATAAGGATATCTCTATCAATATCAGGATAGATAGAACATAAATGTTCAGCGATGTTTGCCATCGTGGTGACGTGCATCAAAAATCCACATTTATATTCATGATGAATAGATACTGCCGCAGGATAGACATAAATCTTACTTTGATATTTATTAATGAAATAGTCTAATAAGGCTTTGCAGTCCTTATTCTTAATCGAGGATACATATGTATCAAATCTATTTCTTAATTCTTTTTCCTCTGCTGGTGGTTTAGCGACAAACCTATTGATATCTATTTCACTTTCTTCTAGTGGCCGAGCTTCAATAATCTTGAACTGGAGAGATTCTTTATATTTCACCACGTCCCCACTTATAAGAAGGACATTACCAATAGCAAACATCTCTTCATCTCCTGGTCTAATCTCCCATTTCTTGCCAGAGATTGTGCCAGAAGCATCCTTTAAATCTATATTTAAATAAGGCGTGCCAGAGGCGTTCACACCTTTAGACATATTAGAGACGATATATTGACCTTGGATATTATGATCAAACTCATTTAATTCAGAAATCATTTTCATAAGCGTTATTATTCTCCATTTCTCTTTTTATATCTTTATAACTATATCCTTTAGATCTAAGAGATTTATATATCTTATCATTGATATCTCTTGGATTATCTAATTTAGATGAATATCTACGATATAAGACAATATAATCTCTATGGAGTTTTTCTAAACTCTTAGAGGATGTCTTATATTCTATTTTAGATATCATAGATAAAGCGATATCATTATCAAACCCTAAAGATAATAAAGAAGAATAGATATGGGCCTTCTTCTTTTCATAAGGATATATATCATATTTCTTATCTAATCTCGCTAATTGATACTTAGCTTTCTCTAGTTCTACTTCATAAGGGAACTTGATGGATTTGATCTTATCCATAAATATCCCTTTATTAGATAATTCATGAATGATCTTATTCTTCCCAATATGTTTATCATTAGAGTATTCAATATAATCTAACGCATACATCTCATCATTAATAAGATCAGTACCCTTTAATTTCTTAATAATAAAGTCAACATCACTTTTAGAGGCTTCTTTGTTATATAACTTTTCTCTTAATCGATATTCAGAAATGTGCCCTTTCTTTAATAAAGATAAAGAGTAATTTATTAACTTAGTTAATTCTGTAGTTTTCTTTAGTTGATTAATCTCTTTAGAGGATAGAGATTTACCAACATATAAATACATAGAAGAATACGCTTCAAAAGAGATAGATAATCTATCTTTAGAATGTAAAAAGTATATAGATACGTTAGATTTATTAATCGATATCTTTTTAATGATTTTATCCATTAGATAGAATCATCCTTTTGCTCAATATCCACATTATCGAATTCGTTAGAATTCACCTTGGTGGATTTTCTTTTTTTGCGCCTTCTTTTTTTTGATTCGTCTTTTTTACCTAGACTCTTGAGTTTCTTCATCACTTCTTGACGAGTCAGACGCTGGGTCTCAAGCATAGTTTCCAGTTCTTCTTGTCTTTCAATAAGAGTTTCCTTTTGTAAGTTGATGATAGTTTGTCTACCCACAATACTTCTGTCGTTTCTCGCTTCTTCTTTTGGTGAGGCGCGATAAAACGCCGTGACAAAGCCTGCGACAATAATTGGGAAGGCAAACGTGATAGAACGCCAGACAAGTAGACAGGCTTGACATAATGACAAACTCGCAGTCTTAGTCGCATCAACATCAATCTCACCAAAAGCATCTAAAACTTCGACATAATAGAAGGAATTAGAGGAAGAAATGCTGCTACCACTATTGACGAATAAAATAGCGAAGAAACCTTCTGAAACACCCGCGCTACCAGGAACAGGAATAAGGCCGGTCACCATTTGGTGATAATTAGATAAGAATATCGCATCCCAGAAAGAAGCAGATGTAGACTGATTACCCATCGCTTTACCAACCCAGAAAGGAATGGAGTATTTAATTGTGATACATAAAGCAAAACAGAAAGCGATAAGAATGGTAAAAGGTATGTTAGATAGTAACTTACGAGTTTCAATTTTAAAGTTTTCCACCTGGACTCTTAAGTTCTCTCTTGTCTTATCTGGTTTTTTAATGATTTTGATCTTCGCTAAAAAGCCAACAATTGGTCCCATAATAAAATTATGAAACTTCTTCCAAAATCCCATCATAAGGATAAGACCAATCACAGAAACATTAAGGACAAAGCCCATGATGGTGAGCACCCAGACAGGAAGAATAATAGTCCAATCACCGATTCGCCCGATGTTTAAGTTGCCTAGATCATTAATGGAGTTCCATTTAAAAATCAAAGATACTGTACCATATAAAATTAAGACAAATTGATAGATGATCGAGTGCATGGCGAGCGCACTAACAGCGGTGCTAATCGGGATACCTTGCTTTTTAAAGGTATAAGCCTGCATCACTTCGCCACCAGCCGCGCCAGGAGTGACTGCACTATAAAATTGACCAATTTCTTCAGTGGCTAAAGCTTGGTAGTAATGATAATCGCGAGTATATAATCTAGCAAAAGCAAATAAGATAAATGATCTGACTAAAATAGTCGCCGTCATAATACCAACGATTAATAAGAGGTAACGATAATCACTACCCTTTAAATAGTTAAAAATCGTATTGTAGTTATCTTTTAAAGTCAAAAATAAAGCTAGTCCTGTCACTAAGAGGACAAGCGTGATATTTAAGATATATTTCCAAGCCTTTTTACGTTTTTCTTTAGGTTTGGGAGGTTCTTTAAGCGATTTCTCGTATTCCTCTACTTTTTTTATCAGAGCTTCATTATCTGCCATACAACTTAATATTTTAGCACACAAATAAGAATTAACTTTATATTATTTCTTATTTTCCTTTCAAAAGGGGGCCACTATCTAAATAGAAATAATAAAAAAGGGCTGATATCAGCCCTCATTTATCTATTTATCTAACTTATGAAGTAACTCTATCCAACTAGGAATGATTCTCTCATAAGAGAATGCCTTAGAGCATTCATATGATGTTCTTTTTAACTCTTTGAGTTTCTCTTTATCGGATAATACTTCGATTATCTTATCTGCATATATAGATGGATCATCACTATCAATGATATATCCATCCTTACCTTCAGAGGTGATCTCATAAACTGTATCACCCCAGTTAGAAGATATCACAGGAGTGCTCATCGCATTAGCCTCTGCTTTAACGAGCACTAGACCTTCATATCTAGATGTTAATAAAAGAAGGTCACTATTTTTTAATTCATCTTTGATATTGGAAATTGGTTCATAGACATGAACATAGTTCTCTAACTCATTAGAGGAGATATATTCCTTCATCTTATCTAACAGACCACCTTCTCCATACATATCAAAAGTGAATGGGAAGTTTCTTTTTTTAAGTTCTAAGGCTACCCCTAAAGCGAGAAGAGGATTCTTTTGTTCAGCGAAGCGACCCACAAAGATGATTCTATTATTGTGATATGTCTCATCAAGTTCAGGAGCAAACCTCACTGGGTTATAAATATAAGATGAGTTTTTTCTATATCTTTTCTTTTTTGAAGCAATGACATCTAAAGTGCTTTTAGATAAGAAAATAGAATGATCAGGTTTGCGGGAGAACGCCATAATCATTTTGTTACCTAATGAGAAAAAGAGGCGAGAATTGAAGTGATAATGGAATATTGTTTTTATTTTTCGAGGTGTAAAATAATATGATTCACCACTAGAACAGATAAGAATACCTGGTTCCTTTTTAATAAGCTTTTTCACCATTCTTTTATAGTGGCCACTTTTAAAGGTATAGGTCACAAAAGTTTTAAAGCCAAGCTTAAAAGCTTTCCAGTGATGATGTTCTTGTTTATATCTAAGTGAGTATTGATCCGCTCTTGTGACTTCATGAGGGATATTAAGATTGAATATCTTGATTCTCTCATCAAGTTTATAGGCTTTATCTTTTATCACTTCAGAAGAAACTATAAGAGTGATATCAAATTCATCACAAAGATGATTGGCGAGGTCAATACTAACCATTTCTGTCCCACCAATCTCATCGAGATGTTGTATCCACCAATAAAGTTTTTGTTTAGCCATAAACACTAAATCTTATGCTCTTTCATATATTCCTTATATCCTTGTGTGACGGATATATGTTTTGTCTTATGTTCTGAGCATCGCTTATTCTCTGGAGGTAATTTCATATAATCCCCAAAGACATAAGTTAAATAGGCATGATAATCCGCAGGTAATCTCACTTTCATACCTTCAAATTCACCATAGACTTCTGGACCAAGCCACCACTTACGTAAAGTGATACCTCTACTTCTAAAATTAGAGTAGTAGCAGATCCACTGTTCACATTCACTAGTCTTATGTCTAAGACATCTTCTTTCTTGATATTTATTTCTCCAATGTCCGACATTGGTCCAGAAAAACAAATAAGCATAGATATTAAACCAAAGGTCTTTAAAGAATGTCGCTTTTCTAATTCTTTTACGCTTTGCGTACATTCTCATCATATAGTTATGATGCCACGCCCAACCAAGATGATGGACTAACTTCTTAGGATCTTTAGGAGTTTTGGATATGCCGTCTAATGGGAATATATCTAACCACACCCCATGATTCATATCCACATTCCTAAAGGAACCTTCGATATATGTTGTGGAGGAATCTCTAATCTTAGCGAAGTTCCAAGGATAATGTGGATCAGTCTTAAATGTTTGTAAGAAATACTTCTTATCAGAGAATGGATTATCAAGCGCTAGGAGTTTTTCATAATCCTCTCTAGGCATCGCGACATCAACATCATCATCCCAAGGGATGAAACCTTTATGACGGACTGTGCCAATTGCCGTGCCTCCGACGACAAAATAGGTGAGATGATGTTCTTCACACACTCTTACGAATTCTTTAAATATTTCAAATATCTTAGCTTGTAGTTCTGTCATATATTTTGTATTCCTATTTATTCAAATAGACTTGTAATAAATCTAAATCTTCTTTTGTGGTCACTTTAAAGTTTCTTTTGTTACCTAAAACGAGATAAACGTTATAACCAAAATGAATAGCTAATCCACAGTCATCTGTCACAATTAAGCCTTTTTCTTCTTTAGCTTTAAGATGGACATCTTTAATAAGATGATAGGTAAATGTTTGAGGGGTTTGACCCATATATAAGTTCTTTCTTAAGGGAATAGCACTAATAGCCTCTTTATCAATGCTTTCAATAATTGTGTCGCTAGATGGGACAACTGTATCCACTGCGTGATGCTTCTTACACATCTCTATATTATTTCTGATAATATCATTACTCACTAGTGGTCTAGCAGAATCATGGATAAGGATAACATCATCATCTTTAACTCCAAGTTCTTCTAATCCAAGAAGAGAATGATAGACAGATTCTTGTCGAGAATCCCCTCCAATAGCGAAACCCACCACTTTATCCATGTGATGTTTTTCACATATATCTTTAACATCTTTTAGATGTTCTTTTGAAGTTGTCACGAGAATCTTATCAATATCCTTATGAGCATTAAGCGTTTCTAAAGCATATAAGAATAGTGGTTTAGAGTTCACCATTATAAATTGTTTAGGTTCATCTAAACCCATTCTAGATCCACTTCCAGCGGCGAGTAATATTGCTATATTCATGATTGAATTTCCCAAATTCAATTATAAACTAACAAATAAAAAACTCCTAGTACGAGACTAGGAGCGTTATTTAGCAAGAACAAATCCTTCTAAAGCAAGGTGAGTGAAACACTCTTTCCAAGCGCTTTAAAGAGTTTGTTGATTTTGGCGATTGTAGGATTGCCAATCCCTTTTTCTATTTTAGAAATATCACCTTGGTCAATATGAGAAAGCCTAGATAATTCACTCTGTGTAATGTTTTGTTCTTCTCTGGTGTTCGCTAATAAAACACCAATTTGTTGATTGATGGTAATCTCTTCAGTCCCCACTACTATTCCATCTTCATAGATGCTAGTGGCATCAAAATCAAGGTCATCATTCCAGATAACGCTATAACCACCAGGATCAAGATGACCATTTTCAAATAATTGACGATTATCCCTTAACTCTTTGAGCTGAGGATATTTATCAAACATTTGTGACATGTCATATCTGATAATCTTTCCATCAATGAAAGTCATCTCAATGATGACATCTTCTAAGAATTTAACTTTTGTTGCTACTCGATGCATAACGTATACCTCACATATACTTTATGGGATAAACACCATATTGTTAAGCAAAAAAATAGCCCTTACGGGCTGCACCTTTCGATGCAAGTCTGAACGCGATATTTTCATACCCATTCGGCACGACTTGTCACTATTGTATCTTTTTATTCTCTTTTAATCCATCAAAAACTTCTTGATGAGTTAATCTTGTTGGATTGGAGTCCGCTAAAAAATCAGCTTCATCAAGAGCAGATTCCACTATTTCTTTAAGTTCTTTTTCGCAAACTTGATTTGTTTTATCTTTCATATTTAAATCCTAACATAATATTGTTTTATAAAAAACAAAAAGCTCCTAGCACGTGACTAGGAGCAATTTAGCTAATTAATTAAAACCACTATTTCTTTAAGAATGGTGGAACTAATAAACCAGCACCAGCAAGGATATTTAAAATACCCGCGAAAGCATATCCAAATGTGAATTTGGTCCATTCATCAGCTTGCTTTTTCGCTTCGCCACTATAGTGAGCAAGCATATCGGCTTCAGCAAACATAACAATGATGCCAGAGAAGACTAATAAGCCGCCAGCGACTAAGCCTAAGATCTTTAGAACTTTTTCTGGACCTTTGCCTAATAAACCAAGAACAGCATATGCTGCACCAGCTAATAAGCCAAGGAGAGCAGTTAACCAAGCAAATAAGATAGCAAAGTTTGGTTTATCTTCGATAAATTTGTCTTTATTGAAAATTAAATCCATACCTTTTGCGTGGTCAACGACTTTGACGCCATATACTTCAGCTTCCATATCAATAGCATTACAAGCGCAGAGTAAGATGAAAGCAGTTAAAGCTAAGACGATCGCACAAATTGGAACGTACTTTAAGAGTTTTTTCATGAAAAAATCTTCCTTTCTTGTTTATATTATAAATCATGATTTATTAATCTTGTGAAAAAATATTAAATAAAAACTCGGTTCTACCGAGTCTTTAATATTGTTTATTTATCTAATTCAAATAAGGCGTTAATAAATTTTTCCATATATTGTTTCGCGCCTATAGAGACACGTAAACATTTTCCAAATTTACCAATGCCTGAATAAGACTTAATAAGAATTTTCTTTTCCGCTTTCATGCGTCTAACAATCTCATCAGCGTCAGTCTTTGGTTTAATAAAGATGAAGTTACCTTCTTCACCTTGATGAGGATAACCATTTTCATCTAAGGTTTTGGTGAGATAGTTTCTACCTTCATGGAAATCATCTTCAAGTTTTTTAATCATCTCTGGATGTTCAATCATCTTTTGCGCGAAGAGCATCGCAAAGGCATTAGTGTTATGAGGTGTACACATTTTCTGCACCATCTTAATGCCTTCTGGCCAACCCGCAACATAACCTAAACGACAACCCGCCAAAGAGAAGAGTTTAGAGAATGTTCTAGTGACAAAGATATGTTCTTTATTCAAAGCGTAGCTAATAAAGGTTTTTGGATAGAAGTAATGAT
>CAMKFP010000027.1 GCA_946411895.1 uncultured Caryophanales bacterium | reverse complement strand
GGCTTTTATTCCGTTAATGGGGATGATGGAATTCTTTATCGCGTGAAGGCGAGAGGACTATTCAGAAACCATGGACAAAAACCAACAGTGGGGGACATCGTTGAACTCGATGACGCTACACTAGTGATTCATGAAATTTATCCAAGAACCACCTATTTAAAACGCCCTCCAGTCAGCAACATCTCTCAGCTTCTCATCATTCAGTCATTGACTGAACCAGAGTTCTCATATCACTTGATATTTAAATATTTGACATACGCTAATCTTAATGGATTAGACGCCAAAATTATCCTCACCAAGTCAGATAAATTCTCAAACCAAGCTTTGCTTGATGAGATAAAAGACACTTTCTCTAGATTAAATATTCCTCTCTATTTTGTTTCTAACAAAACTAAAGATGGAGTGGAGGAAGTGCGAAAACTATTTGCTAACCAAGTCACTTGTCTTATTGGACAAAGTGGTGTCGGTAAGTCCTCTTTGATAAATGCCATCTCACTTGACTTCAATAGAGAAGTCGGAGAATTCTCGATGGCCTTAGGTAGAGGTAAACACCAAACCAAGGAAGTAATTTTACTTCCTTATGAAGGTGGATATATCGTGGACACTCCAGGGTTTAGTTCACTCGATCTCAACTTATATAAAGAAGACCTCGCTATTTATTTCCCTGGCTTTAACAAGTTATATACAGAATGTTATTTCACAGACTGTTTACATATTTCCGAAAGCAAATGCAAAGTCAAAGAAGCAATTGCTCAAGGTGAGATACCCCAAATCGCCTATGATAATTATTTAAAATTATCAAGCGAAGCAATCTTTAGAAATCAGAGGTACAACAAATGAAAAGAAGAATTTATGTTTCACCCAGTATCCTAAGCGCTGACTTTTTACGTTTAGGCGAAGAGATCAAATCCATTGAAGCTAATGGAGCAGATTATCTCCACTTCGATGTGATGGATGGACACTTTGTCCCCAACATTTCTTTTGGACTTCCAGTCTTAAAGAATGTGAAGGGTTCTCATGGACTAGTTAACGATGTTCATATCATGATTTCTAATCCGAAGTTTTATGCGGAAAGATTCGTCAAAACTGGTGCGGATATCTTAACCTTCCATTTAGAAGCTTGTGAAAGCGAACAAGAAGTGAGAGAAATCATCGACATCATTCATCAAAATGGTGCGAAAGCTGGCCTTTCTATCAAGCCAAAAACCGATGTCAAAGACTGCTTAAAATACCTTGATCAACTCGACCTTCTTTTAGTGATGTCTGTCGAGCCTGGATTTGGCGGTCAAGCCTTTATGCCAAGCGCTTTAGAGAAGATTAGAGTGCTTAGGGACTATATCGATTCCCATAAACTCAACTGTTTAATCGAAGTTGATGGTGGAATCAACCAAGAGACTGGTGATTTATGCAAAGAAGCTGGCGTTGATATCCTCGTAGCAGGCTCTTATTTATTCGGAGTCGCTGATCAAAAAGAACGTATTGAAGGACTTAAGAAATAATGGGTGCAGTATTCGCCATTTGTATCGCTTCAATTATCTTTTTTGTCGTGGGAATAGCGGTATCCAACATTAGCTATGTCCATCGCTTCCAAATCAAGTATTCTTCTAGGAGAATGTTCCCCTTTGAATATAACTACAAAAGTGGATTTAGAGGCAATTTTTATGGCAATACTGCCTTTATTTTGTCATTTTTAGCCTTAATTGCCTTTTATATTTTATTTGATCAAAAGCACACAAACGGGTTCCTCATCTATGTTTTAGGAGCAGGTGTGGTGGCCTGTATTTTAATGGGCATTTTACTCTTCTTGCCGCTCTACTTTTTAAAAGCTCACGCTCTACTTGATATCGTCTTATTTGTGGTGAATTTCTCCATTCCTGCTTCTATGATTATGGGGTCATTTAAAATGTTTCAAGCTTCAAGCAACAATGTTCATCTGATTTTCTTTGTTTTATTCATTATTGTTGCCTTAGCGTGCTTCGCTTTAATGCTTAATCCTAAGCTTTCTTTCACTTTTAAAGCAGTGGAAGAGGTACAACCTGATGGAAGCGTGAAAAAAGTAAGACCAAGAATGATCGTTTTAGCCTTTACAGAGTGGATGAGCTACTATCTTATCTATCTCACTTCTCTAATTATTGGTGTTTATATCTTGTTTATCTAAACTAGACAATAAAAAAGCGGCTTCGAGCCGCATTTTTTATAGTTCAGGTTTAACCTATCTATCTTTGTATTGTTTGTTGAGACTGCGATAAGCGCGAGTGGACATACGAACGCGCATTTCCTTGCCGTCAACCACGACAGTACGGAGTTGAAGATTGGTGTTCCATTTTCTACGTGTCGCTCTTAAAGAGTGAGAACGGTTGTTACCGCTTCTTGGACCTTTACCTGTAACTGGACATACTCTTGACATATCGTAGGCCTCCTTAAAGCATGCTTAAGCATGTTATCATAACGAAAATAAATGTTCAATTATTAATTTATATTTTTGCGTTTGGGTATTTTCTTTTTGCTTCTTCTTTAGTTGTGACATTTTTGCATTTTTCCACTAAGGTCTTAAAAAGAATACCCTTCTTATCGAAATTGAGATAAATCACATCACCCCTATTTGTGACCATGGTGACAATCTTGGTTTTGATTGATTCTTCTTCATCAATATAAACGATGTTTTTATATGGAAAGATGAGCTCTTTATTAAACTTCTTTACGATTAAACGGTCTTTTTCAATGATGTAGTAATAACCGTTTAAGGCAAAGATAAGAATCATCACCATGATGGCGACATAGCCAACAGTGATCATGATTTGAAGCAGACCCCATTTGGTAAAAAAGATAGATGTGAAGCTAAGTAAAATAATCCCCGCGATGGCCACTAAAACAATCAACCACATCACAACAACTCTTAAAGGTGCGATTTTCAATTTCATGACACTCATTTTATCTTAACGAATAAGTTTATTAAAGATTTTCATTTTTGTGCACTTTACCTGCACACATTTATACGCGTGTATGCTAGAATATTAAACAGGAGGTAACAGCATGGCATATAAAGTCGTGGCTATGATTCTTGCTGGTGGAAAGGGAACCAGACTTGAATCACTTACAAAGAAAATTGCAAAACCTGCAGTTAGTTTTGCCGCTAAATACCGCATTATCGATTTTCCTCTTTCCAACTGTGTGAATAGTGATATCTATAATATCGGTGTCTTAACGCAATACGAATCAACTCTTCTAGATAACTATCTAGGAAACGGAGAAAAATGGGGATTAAACGGAGTTCACTCCTCCTTATCCACCCTTGCCCCAAGACAAACAGAAGAAGGGGCAAAATGGTATCGCGGTACCGCTGATGCCATCACTCAAAACATTGATTATTTAGATGCGCAAGATCCAGATTATGTTCTTATCTTGTCTGGTGATCACATCTATAAAACACGCTTTAATGACATGATTGACTTACACATCAAGAGTAATGCTGATGTCACCATTAGCGTTATTGAAGTCGATCCAAAAGAAGCCTCTAGATTTGGCATTATGGCGGTCAACAATAAGGATGAAATTGTTGAGTTCCAAGAAAAGCCACGTGTGCCAAAGAGCAACCTCGCTTCTATGGGTATCTACATTTTCTCTTGGAAAATCCTTCGTAGATATCTTAAAGAAGATGATAAGAACGAAGAATCCGAGCATGACTTTGGTAAAAACATCATTCCGCAAATGCTCGAAGATAAAAGAAAACTACAAGCCTATCGCTTTAAAGGCTATTGGAGAGATGTTGGAACTCTTGCCTCCCTCCACGAAGCCAATATGGACATTGCCTTAGGCAATAAAGAATTAGATTTATACGATAATGATAACTTTTTAAGAATCTTCTCTGAAGACACACCAAGTGTTCCTCAATATATTGGAGAAGGTGGCCGTATCACAAGGTCCATCGCTAACCAAGGTGCGATTATTTTAGGCAAGGTCGATAGTTGTGTTGTTTCTACTAACGCGATTATTGAAGAAAATGCTGTCTGCACAAGATGCGTTATCATGCATGGCGCGAAAGTTTTAGTGAATGCGAAAGTAAATAACGCGATTATCGCTCCAGATGCTGTTGTTCCTAGTGGAGCAGAGATCAACTTAAATAGTGATGAGATTGTCCTTATCTCTGGAAAAGGAGGAGCTAAATAGTATGAGAAAAGTACTTGGTATTTGTAATCTTCACGATTCACCAAAACTCGGTTTGTTAACCGAAAAACGTCCTTTAGCCGCTGTTAGTTTCCTTGGACGTTATGGTCTTATTGACTTTACTTTAAGTAACTTCACCAATTCTGGTATCGATAGAGTGGCCATTTTAGCGAGTGACCATCTCAATTCCTTAAGAAGCCACCTCGCTAGAAGCGAGACTTATATTCAAAACACCAGACTCGGTTTCCAAAGAATTGTCTTTAATGAGAAATATTTCTCATCTCCTAAATTCAACACCGATATCGCTAACCTCATCGCTAACGACAGCTGGTTTAAAGAATTAAGTGATGACTATATCGTAGTCGCTCCAGCTTTCTATTTACTCCCAATTGATTTAAGTAAAGTCATTGACGAGCATATCGCTAAGGGAGCGGAAGCTAGTGTTGTCTATACAAAATGCTCACATGCAGATATTGATTTTATCAATGGTGACACTGTTGAGCTCTCTAAAGATGGCTTTGTTACAGCGTTTGGCTCTAACACTGGTAGAAAGAAAGAAAAAGATATTTCTATAGAAATATTCGTCTTCAATAGACAAACATTTGCTGATCTTATTAGTAGAGCGAGAGAAGTCTCTAGTCTATATAACATCAGAGATATGGTGAAATATTGCGTCGCCAATAAGCTCTTTAAGCTTAATGCTTATGAGTATGTTGGCTATGTCGCTCCAATTCTCTCTTTAGAAGACTATGTGAGATATTCGTTTGAACTGCTCGATTACGCTAATAGACAAAAACTCTTCCTAGAAGATTGGCCAATTTATACAACGACCCATAATACTCCTCCAAGTTTATATGGAGAAAAAGCCGATGTGAGAAATAGCTTCGTCGCTAATGGTTCTGTCATTAACGGCAAAGTCCATGATTCTATCATCTCTCGTGGTGTGGTCATTGAAGAAGGCGCGGAAGTGAAAAACTGTATCGTCTTCTCTAGAAGCGTGATTGGTAAAGGCGCGAAACTCAAATACGTCTTAATCGATAAAGATTGTCACGTTGAAAACGCCAAGAAATTAAGTGGAGACGAAGAAAACATTGTCTACGTCAAACAAGGAGTTGTTATTTAATGAAAATTGCAATGGTGGCCTCTGAAGCCTTGCCCTTTTGCAAGACTGGTGGACTCGCTGACGTCGCTTATTCTTTATCAAAAGAATTAGCAGTCATGGGCGAAGAAGTCTACATCATCATGCCCTTTTATAAACAGATTAAAGATAAACATAATCCTGACACCAAGTTAGTCTCTTCTTTTCCTATTCAAATGTCTTGGAGAGCTAACACCGCCAATGTCTATGTGACTTATGTCAGTGGCATTACCTATTACCTCATTGAATGCGATCAATACTTCGCTAGAGGCGGACTATATGGCGAGATGGATGATATGGAAAGATTTGCTTTCTTCACCCTTGCCACACGTGAGTTGTTCTATCGACTCAATCTCAAACCAGACATCGTCCATATTCATGACTGGCATCCAGGTATGTTAGCTGCATTAATTAGAGAAGATAACTACGCAAGAGAATACTTTAAGAACACTAAGCTTTGCTTATCCATTCATAATTCCGCTTTCCAAGGACTTATCGATAGATATTTCCTAGCTAACTTCTATGGCTTAAGCGATGAGTTATATGATTCTGGCAAGGTGAGATTTAACGGCATGGTTTCGACCTTAAAAGCCGCGATTATGTATTGCGATAAAATCATTACTGTCTCTCCTAATAACCGTGGAGAGTTACTCTCCGTTGAAGGTGGCATGGGTTTAGATAGTGTTCTTCAATTGCGAAAAGATGACTTCTTAGGCATCCTTAACGGCATTGATTATTTAGAATTTGACCCCGCCAAAGATGAAGTGATTCCATTTAACTTCAACGCGGTCAACTTCTTCAAAGTGAAAGCCCAAGATAAAGCCACTTTATTTGATGAACTCCATATTAAGGACTTTGGCCAACCCTGCTTTTCAATCGTTAGCAGGTTAACATGGCAAAAAGGTTTGGACCTTTGCTTACCAACATTTGAAGAGTTAGCTAGACGCGGTTGTAACATCATTGTGCTCGGTTCTGGTGAATACCGCTACGAGCAACAACTTGAGCAATTACGTGCAAAATATCCGGAAAATGTCGCGATTTACATCGGATATAACGATGCTTTAGCGCATAAAATCTATGCCTCTAGTGATTTCTTCTTAATGCCATCTTTATTCGAACCATGTGGTCTAGGACAGATGATTGCCCAACGTTATGGCACACTTCCAATCGTGAGATATGTAGGTGGATTAAAAGATTCTGTTATTGGCTATGACAACACCAATTTAGAAAGTGCGAATGGCTTTGGTTTTTATGACTACACCATAGACGCGCTTAAAAATACATGTATCTATGCCTTAGGTGTGTATCACGATGTGGTCACGCGTAAGCAACTTATGAAAAATGCTCTTAAAACAAACAATTCTTGGAAGAAGAGCGCCAAGGAATATTTATTAGTTTACAAAAATCTATTGAATAAATAGATGAAAGGAGAATCCCGTATGGGTTTTGATCATCGCGCTATTGAAAAGAAATGGCAAGAATATTGGGAGAAGAATCAAACATTTAAAACTGATGTTTATGATTTTTCTAAACCCAAGTTCTACGCTTTAGATATGTTCCCTTATCCTTCTGGAGTGGGTCTACATGCTGGACACCCAGAAGGCTATACCGCTAGTGATATCGTGAGCAGAATGAAAAGGATGCAAGGCTATAACGTCCTTCACCCCATGGGCTACGACTCTTTTGGTCTACCCGCGGAACAATATGCGATTGAAACTGGTCATCACCCAGAAGAATTCACCAAAGCCAACATCGAGACTTTTACCAAGCAATTAAAAGAACTCGGATTTGATTATGATTGGAGCAAGATGATTTCCACCAGTGATCCAAGCTTTTATAAATGGACCCAGTGGATCTTTAAAAATCTCTATTTAGATGGCTATGCCAAATATATTGATATGCCAGTGAACTGGTGCGAAGAACTCGGCACTGTCTTATCAAATGACGAAGTCATTGATGGCAAGTCTGAAAGAGGTGGCTATCCAGTCGTGAGAGTTAATCTCAAGCAATGGGTCATCGACCAAGCGAGATTTGGTGATCAACTCTTAGAAGGTCTTGAACGCATCGATTGGCCAGAATCCACGAAAGAAATTCAACGTAACTGGATTGGCCGTAGTGAAGGTGCGCTTGTTGATTTCACTGTTGCTGGAACTGATAAAAAGTTCACAGTTTTCACCACGAGATGTGACACCTTTTTTGGTGCAACGTATTGCGTGCTTGCTCCTGAGCATGCACTCGTAAAAGAAATCGCTTCTATAGAGCAACTCAAAGAAGTCGAAGAATATATTGCGGAAGCAGCGAAGAAATCCGACATTGAAAGAACATCCACTGCTAAGGATAAGACTGGTTGCTTTACTGGCGCCTATGCCATTAACCCAGTCAACAATAAAAAGATCCCGATCTATATTTCTGATTATGTGCTCTCTACCTATGGTACTGGCGCTATTATGGCCGTTCCTGCTCATGATAGTAGAGACTATGCTTTTGCTAAGAAGTTTGGTTTAGAAATTATCCAAGTTTTAGAAGGCGGAGATATTTCTAAAGAAGCCTATGAAGGAGATGGCTTACACGTTAATAGTGGTTTCCTCGATGGGCTTAACAAAGCCGATGCGATTAAAACTATGCTTGCATGGTTAGCAGAAAGAAAGATTGGCGAAAAGAAAGTTAACTTTAAATTTAGAGAATGGATTTTTGCCCGTCAACGTTTCTGGGGTGAACCAGTCCCAGTTGTCCATTTAGATAATGGCGATATCCATGTTTTAGATGATGACGAACTTCCTCTTACTTTACCAGTCTTAGAGGATTATCGTGGACATAACGGCAAAGCTCCTTTAGAGAATGCGATAGAATGGAAACACTATGACCATAATGGTGTTAAAGGACTTAGAGAAACATCCACAATGCCTGGTAGTGCGGGTTCTAGCTGGTATTTCTTAAGATATGTCGATCCACAAAATGATAAGATTTTCTGTGATAAAAAGTTAGCTGATCACTGGCTCCCTGTTGACCTCTATATCGGTGGTCCAGAGCATGCTGTTGGTCACCTCATTTACAGCAGAATTTGGACAAAATACCTCTATTCTAAAGGGTTAATCTCTTTTGATGAGCCATTTAAGAAGCTCGTTCACCAAGGCATGATCTTAGGTGCGAATGGCATCAAAATGGGTAAGAGATACCCTGAATATACAGTTAATCCAAGTGATATTGTTAAGCAATATGGCGCGGATACATTAAGACTATATGAAATGTTTATGGGACCTCTAGAAGCTTCTAAGCCATGGAGTAATCAAGGTGTAGAAGGGGCGCATAGATTCATCGAAAGAGTCTATCGTATCATCATTGAAAGTAACATTCTCACCGATGAAGAAGTTCCTGAACTTGATTTGGTCTATAACCAAACAGTGAAGAAAGTCACTGATGACTTCACCAACCTTAGCTTTAACACAGCGATTAGCCAAATGATGGTCTTCATTAATGAAGTGTATCGCGTGAATAAACTTCCAAGAAAATATGCGGAAGGATTCGTCCTACTCATGAGCTGTATCACTCCACATATTGGTGAAGAGATGTGGTCCTTACTAGGACATAAAGACACACTCGCTTTTGAAAAATGGCCAACTTATGATCCGGCTAAACTCTCTAGCGACTTAGTGACTATTGCCGTAAGTGTTAACGGCAAACTCAGAGCGACTTTAGAAGTGCAAAAAGATGCGGATGAAGACGCTCTTAAGGCTTTAGCCTTAGAAAACGATAATGTCAAACGTAACATCGAAGGAAAGACAGTACGTAAGATTATCGTTGTGAAAAACAAAATTATTAATATTGTTGCAGCTTAATATGAGACTAGTAATTGACGCGGGAAACACCACAATCGGCGCTGGACTTTTTGCTAATAACCAATTGGTAAAAAGCTTTTCAGTACGCAAGGAAGAATATCAAAAGTTATCTCTTTTGGTAAAAGATGATAAAGAGAAGATCGATGATATCGTCTATTCTTCTGTCACGCCTCTTTTAGATGAGGTAGTGATTAAAGAAATCCAAAAGAACTTTTCCTGCCGTTTATTAATTGTTAGTCAAAAGCTCAAATATTCATTTGATTTTAAACAATACGAGAATATCCAAATTGGTGCGGACCTCCTTGCTGATTTAGAAGCGGGCTCCAGCAAATACAAAGCCCCAATGCTAATTTGTGATTTAGGCACCGCCAGTAAGATTCTTTGTCTAGACAAAGATGGAAAATTCTCATCTTGTGCGATTATTCCAGGAATGGAATTATCAGGGAAGTCGCTTATGAAAAATGCGGAGCTCCTTCCTGAAATTGGACTTAATGTCCCAAAAAGCGCTTTAGGCAAAAACACCGTTCAAGCGATGAATATCGGAATTGTTTTAGGTCATGCTTGTTTGATTTCTGGCTTAGTGGCTCGATTTGAAAAAGAACTTGGCTATAAATGCCAAAAGATTCTTACGGGTGGAACAGGTACACTTTTGCAAGATGAACTCGCTAAAGATGGTTTTATATATGATGCTAACTTATGTTTAGAAGGCCTTAACATCATTGGAAATATGAATTAAGAGGTAAGATTATGAAATATAACAAATTTGAAACAGCCTACGATAAGATAGTTGCTCCTTATCAAAAAGACTTAATGAAAAACATTGAACGCTTTGTGGCAATCAATTCTGTTTTAGATCCAACTACACAAAGCGAGACTGACCCCTTTGGAAAAGGGGTGAGCAAAGCCTTAGACTTTATTTATAAACTCGCCAAAAAAGATGGCTTTAAAGCCACTAACTACGCTAATAAAGTCGTGGAAATCTTAGTGGGTGAAGGAAAGAAAAATCTCACCATTATGGCGCACGCAGACGTCGTGCCTGCTGGTAGTGGTTGGGATCAAGATCCATTTTCTGTCACTAATAGAAACGGGGTCCTCTTTGGTAGAGGTGTCGCTGATGATAAAGGACCTCTTTTAGCTTGCTACTACGCTATGAAAGCTCTTAGAGATAACAATATGCTTGGCGGCTACCAAATTAGATTTTTAGTGGGTGGAAATGAAGAGTCTGGTTCTTTAGGAATTGAATATTACTTCCACAGCTTAAAGAAAGCTCAACCAACTCTTGGCTTTTCTCCTGATAGTGATTTCCCCCTAATCTTTGCTGAAAAAGGTATTGGCAACTTTGATATCGATTCCACATTTAAAATTCCTCATGTCTATTCCATTAAAGGTGGAGAAGCTGCTAACGCTGTTATTGATAGATGCGTCGTGAAGATGGATAAAGACGCTGGCTTTATTTCTTTATTAAAGAAAAACAAAGTGAAATTCGAAGTTAATAGTGATGGATCAGAAGTGGCCTTTATTGGCAAAGCCGCCCATGGCTCTGTCCCATGGGAAGGAATCAACGCTGGACTTATCGCTGTTAAATATTTAGGCGAATACTATAAAGTTAAAGAACTCAAACATGCTTATAAGTGCTTCAGTGATGATAAAGGTAAAGGTCTACACGTTGATGCTTATAGCCCTGATATGTTTGATAACTCCCTCAATATCGGAATTATTTCCTATGAAAATGATAAATTCCATATGGTCGCTAACTTTAGATATGTGAACACTGCTGATCTTAAAAAGATCAAACTCAATATTATTAAGTATGCCGCTCCATTATTAATTAAGTTCCAAGGATTCTCAGATATCCTTTATTATCCTTTGGATTCTGTTTTAGTCTCTACCCTTTTAAAGGCTTATCAAGATGAGACAGGTGACTTAGAATCTAAACCAGTTGCAACTGGTGGAGGAACGTACGCTAAAGAAGCAGATAACGTTGTCGCCTTTGGTATGCAGTTCCCAGGATGGGATTCCAAGATGCATTCTCCAGGTGAATCCACAACTGAAGAAGCTTTATATAAAGGCATGGCCATCTATGCACGTGCCATTGTTGAACTAGGAAAGAAACTCAAATAATGCGCACAAAGTTTAAACCTTGGACCGAACCATATTTAAAAGAGCATCAAGAAGTACAACTTCCTTTGGAAGAACTATCTAAACTCGATGATTATCATTTAGAGATTGGTTCTGGAAAAGGTCAATTCCTTCTAGAGATGTCAAAAAAGTTTCCTAAGGA
>CAMKFP010000026.1 GCA_946411895.1 uncultured Caryophanales bacterium | reverse complement strand
TCCAAGCTCTTGATAACGGTGAGTTCGTCGTTTACTATCAACCAAAATATAATTTAGCCACTAAGAGATTCGTCTCTTCTGAAGCGCTTGTAAGATGGAATTCTCCAACTAGAGGTCTTCTCTCTCCAATGAAGTTTATCAACACCGCTGAAAATGGTGGCTTAATCCATAGAATCGATATGTATGTTTTCGAGCAGGTTTGTAAAGACCTCCAAGAAACAAAGAAAAGAGGAAGAAGACTGCTTCCTGTTTCTGTTAACTTCTCCGTTTATGAATTCTATGGTTCTAACTTCGTAGAAGACTTAATTGAGATTATTGAAAGATATCAAATCAATCCATCTCTTGTGGAACTTGAAGTTACCGAAGGTACTACCGGTGTTAACTTATTCTTATCCATCTCCATTCTTAAGAAGATTAAAGAATATGGTATCCGTATTTTGATGGATGACTTTGGTGTTGGTTATTCTAACTTCAATAACTTAAGAAACTTACCAGTTGATGTTGTGAAGATTGATAAGTCCTTTATCGATAACATCGAAGAAGATATTAAGTCTCGTGAAATCGTGAAGTTCATGATTGAATTCTCTCGTGAGATTGGTCTAGAAGTCATCGCCGAAGGCGTTGACAACCTCAAACAAGTCGAAATCTTAAAGAAATATAGATGTGATACTATTCAAGGGTTCTATTATTCTCAAGCTCTTTCTAAATCAGACTTTGAGAAATTCCTTTCCTCTAACCCATTTGAAAAGAAAGGAGCAGGCGTATGATTCTTATCGTTGGCAATAACCATGATGATGTTCTCTACTATGAGAGCAAATTAAGAAACAAGACAGAAGAGAAACTCTATAAGAGATTCCCATTTGTCACCGGCACCCTCTTCTCTCAAAAGGTTGGTGTAGTTTACGGCATCTACACAAACTATGTTTCTAGCATGATTGTCTCTGAAATTATCAAAAACAACCATGTTGTCTTAGTCATTAACGTCGGTAGATGTCAATCCCTTCAAGGAGACATCAAAGTCGGTGACGTCGCGATATCTAGACAGGTCTATTTAGGCGAAGTCTCACTCTTAGACGTTGAGAACTCACTTTTAGGGCAAGTTCCTGGCTTCCCACAATATCATTTATGTGATCACTATGCGTTAGAAATGATGAATGACTGCTTTAACCGTGTGGCGTCTAAACAATTTTCACATGTCTGTTCATTTATCTCTCTAGAGAGATATATTAATAAAGACTCTGATTTAGACGACATTAATTTAAACAATATGTTCTTTGGTCAAACCAAGAATATCGTCTTTGATAACAATAGTGGTGGTATCTCTTTAGCGTGCACTATCCACGATGTTCCAATGGTCTCCGTGAAGATTGTTGAATCCTATATTGGAGAGCCACGTACATTAAATGGCTATGTGAATATCCTTAAGAAATATAGCGAACTCGGTAAAGCGGTTACGGCTTGTATTGGTGAAATCAGCCGTAATGAAGTTATCATGGGCAAATAGGAGTTAGTTTATGGCAAAGAAAAATAAGAATGAAAGAACCTACTCCATCCATAAGAGCACAAAGCGATTAAGATTAATCTATATCATCGTCGCTTTTGCCATTTTAGCCGCGATCATTGCCTTCGCTGTTTTATCATTTATCACTAAAGATAGAATTTATACAGCCTTGCTTCTTGGCTCATTTGTGGTCTTCGTTTTGATGACTATTGTTTTTGGTTATGTTTTATTTAACCAATCCTATACATCACTATTTACTGACCTCATTGATAATACGAGAGAAAACTATCAAAAAATCTCAAATATGCAGCAAAAGCTCAATAAATATGAGAATAATCAAATTACTGAACTTAGAAGTTTGAACTCTCAAGTTGATGAGATTAATGACATTTTCTCTAACACCGTTATGCTCTCAACTGGGCATTTATATGACAACTTAAAACTCGATTATTTATCTCCAGATGATAAGCATGCGATCACCATTGATTCCTTCTTATCTCACTATAAAGGATTCATCTTAGCTAACGAGGTCTATCGTAACGCTTTAGTCTATTTCACCTATGACGTGAATGATGATGAAGACTTCCTTAGTGGAGAAGATTATCTCGCCTTATACAAAGTCATTATTCTTAACTTCCCAGGAGAAGGTGTTTTAGCTGCAAAAGATACAAAGCGTCATGGCTTTATCGTCTTTATTCCAAAGTTTGACTCCTTAAGAGTGCTTTATAACGGCTTAGAGACTGTTTGTAAGTATGCGACAGTTTCTAAACAAGTCGCGGGTGGTCTAGAAGTGAAGCCACTTAAAGCCGCGGCAGTTGTCTATCCATATAGTGATATGGAAGACTTAATGTCTGATCTCCGTTATGCGATGAGACAAAATAAAGACATCAATATCTACACCCCAGATAGACTCAATAAAGAGAACATGGAACTCTATCATACCTCCATGAATCTTAATAATATCGCTAAGCTCTTTGAGATGATTGCTAAAGCAAACATCAGTGTTGATGACACCAACTCCTCTAAAGTTGAATACCATAAAGCTCTTCGTGGACTTGCTAACCATTTAGGTTTTGAACACGTCGGTATGATTACTTTAGACACTATTAAAGAAGAATACTTCGTTGACTACGAATGGAGTAAAAACGAAGGTGAACACGTCTTTAAAGAAGTAAATGTTGTGGCGGATGAGTTAGTTGATTTAATCAAGCAAGAAGCTGACTACGATAATACTTTAGCGTTCTCTAATAGACTTAACGTCAATAAAGACTTAGGCCGTTTATTTGATATCTATGGCTTAAGAAGTGGTTTCATCTTCTTAGTAAAGACCGACTCTGGTCAAGTTACTGGCATTATTTACTATTTAAATAAGACCAAAGATATGACACTTACCGCTTATGATAAAGAATCCTTAGTGGTCTTCTCTGCTTATGTTGCAGACTTCTTTAGACGTATCTATACTGAAAACGAAATTCACACTGCGCAAAGAAGATATAAGTCTATTCTTAGATTAACAGACTTCAACGTTTACTCTGTTGACTCTGATACTTATGAACTAACCGAATTAAGTGATGGTCTTATCGATGCGTTTGGTAATTATAAACACGGACAAAAGTGTTATGAAAAACTCTATGGTTTAGAGGCTCCATGTGAAGATTGTCCACTCCTTAAAAATGTGAAGAAAACTTCCATGATTGGTAAGCGTGAATATATCACCTCAACCATCTTAAATAGAAAGAAAGAGCAATACCCAACCCTTCTTATGTCACCTGTTGAAAGCAAGGGTGAAAGTGCGGTTCTTAATCGTTATGATCCACAACTCTTTATTCACTCCTTCTATGGCTTTAATGAGGAAATGGAGAGGGTTTTGCAGTCAAAAACAAGAGGATATGTCCTTTTTGTGAGTGTCGATAACGCTGATTCTTTACTCAAGGAATATGGTGAAGAAGGCTATCAAACTAGATTAAGATACTTCTTCCGTAATTACCGTAGAGATAAGAAATATGGAGATGGAGAAATCTATCTATTTAGACCAGACACCTTTGCCTTTATCTTCCCAGAAGACGGCCGTGTCGACATCCTTGATAGAGTTGAAAAAATCTATAGCATCGCCAAAACAAAATATGACGAAAAAGCGATTAATGAGATTAGTCTAAACTGTACCTATTTCGCTTTTGAATATCCACAAGACTATCACTCAGCATCTGAGTTCTTCCATAGTGTGAATCTCTTCATCAAAGATAACTACAAACTCTTCAATCAAGAGAACTTCATCCTTGCTGATAGTGGTTATGTCCGTCTTGCTTCTCGTGAGCAATTCATTCTCTCACTTCTTGATAATGCGATTAAGACTGAATCATTATCACTCAAGTACCTTCCAGAAGTTAGAAGCGCCAATAACAAGATTGTCGGCGCTGAAGTCTTGCTCCGTTTGACTGATAAATTCCGTAATGCGGTTCTTTCTCCATACGAGTTTATTCCTGTTGCTTCTAAGCATGGCAAGATTGGTACCATTACCGAATACTTAATTAACCGTGTTGGTGAAATCTATCAAAAATATGGCATCTCCGCCTTTAAAGTGGCAGGACTTAAGTCCTTATCTCTTAACGTGGACATTCCATATTTTGAAGACGAAAGCTTCCTTTCTCGTATTGATCAACTCATCAATAAGTATCATTTCCCAAAGGGATTCTTACGATTTGAATTTGGTGAAAGAGATATCGCTAATAACTTCGAATTAATCAAAGCCTTATCTAAGAAGATTACCAATCTTGATATTTATCTCACCGCTGATAATTACACCGGTGCCTTTATCTCTATTGATAAGCTTAAACAAGTCGGCTTTAAGATTGTTAAACTCTCTCGTAATTTGATTATGGATCTCGCTAATGATGGAACTAAGATTAATGGCGTGAAGAGCATCATGCAAGATATTAAAGAATATGACATGTCATATTGTATCGTCGGTCTAGAAACCAAGTTACAATATCAACTCCTTTCAGAAATTGATAAGGACTTCTTAGTTGAAGGTTATTACTTCTATCAACCGATGGATATCGACGAATTACTATCAAGACTCAAATTGATGGTGGCGTAATAAGAATAAAAGGCTAGCTTGTGAACTAGTCTTTTTTCTATTTCTTTAATTGTGGCAAGCGATAAATTATAATGAACATACCATTAAAGCCCATAAAGGGCTATTAGAGACATGAAAAAGGTTTTGACTGGAATTTATGAAGGCGAACGCGCTTTGTTCGCTAGTAAGGACGTTATTGTGAATAACTCCACTTTTCAAAATGGAGAGTCTCCTTTGAAGGAAAGTAGAGATATCGAAGTTCATAACTGCATATTCAAATGGAAATATCCTCTTTGGTATATCCATAATGTTTTAGTCACTAATACAACCTGGGAAGAAACCGCAAGAAGCGGTATCTGGTACACCCATAACATCAATATGATTAACTGCGAGATTAAAGCGCCTAAACAGTTTAGACGCTCTTCTCATATTAAGTTAACTAACTGCAACTTCTATGATGCGAAAGAAACCATGTGGACTTGCGAAGAGATAGAAATGCAAAAGGTGTACGTCAAAGGTGACTACTTTGGTATGAACTCTAAAAGTATTAAAGCCAACAATTTGAGAATTGATGGTAACTATGCTTTTGATGGAGCAAGTGATATTGAAATTCGTGACTCTGTCCTTAATAGCAAAGACGCTTTCTGGAACTGCCATAACGTTACAGTATGCGATTCAATCATCGACGGTGAATACCTTGGATGGAATTCCACAAACCTCACATTCGTTAACTGCACAATCTATTCTCATCAAGGACTCTGCTACATCAAGGGTCTCAAGATGATTAACTGCAAGCTCATCAATAGTGATCTCACATTTGAATATTGTGAAGATATTGATGCAGAGATTACAAGTTCGATTAAGTCCGTAATTAACCCAATTTCTGGGCAAATCAAGGCTCAAAAGATAGAAAAACTGATTTTAGATAAGCAATATATCAATCCATCAAAGACGAGAATTATCGTTGAAGAAAGATAATGAAAAAGTACAATTTTGATAAATTAGCGAATAGAAGAAACACCTCTTCTTTAAAGTGGGACTTAGAACCTGAGTGCCTTCCTTTATGGGTGGCAGATATGGATTTCTTAGCTCCTGATTTTATCGTGGAGGCGCTTCAAAAAAGAGTGGATATCAAAGCGTATGGTTACTCTCTTATTCCTGAAGATTTCTATAAGAGTATAATCAGATGGTGGAATGATCGTCACCACGTTAAATTTGAAAGAGATTGGCTCGTCTATACTTCTGGTATTGTCGCGGCAATTTCTAGTATCGTTAGACGCGTCACAAATGTTGGAGATAATGTCGTAGTAATGTCTCCTGTTTATAACATTTTCTATAACTCTATCATCAACAATCAACGCGTTGTTCTTGATTCACCTTTAGTGTACGAGAACGGACAATACCATATCGATTTCAATGATTTAGAAGCTAAATTATCATTAGATAAAACATCACTTCTTATCTTCTGTAATCCACATAACCCAACTGGAAATTTATGGAGCAAAGTAGAACTCGCTAAGATTGGTGAACTCGCGAAAAAGCATAATGTTGTTGTTGTCTCTGATGAGATACACTGTGACTTCGTGGAAAATGGTTATGAGTATATTCCATTCATCGCAGCAAATGAGACAAATAAAGAAGTATCTATCACATGTGTTTCACCTTCTAAAGTATTTAATATTGCCGGCCTTCAAAGCGCATGTATTGTGATACCTGATGAGAAACTTAGAAAGTTTGTGGACCGAGGTTTTAATAATGATGAGATTGCTGAACCAAACTTCTTCTCAATGGACGTCAATATCGCTGCGTTCACTAAAGGCGATGAGTATGTTGATGAGTTAAATGAATATATCTCAAACAATAGAAAATACATGTCTCAATTTATTAAAGAGAGACTACCAAAACTTAAACTTATAGAAGCCCATAGTACTTACTTTGCTTGGGTTGATATTTCTGCTTATTCATCAAATTCAGTTGAATTTTGCAGTCTTTTAAAGCAAAAAGCTCATCTTTTCTTCTCTGATGGAGAGGAATATGGAAAGAGCGGAAGAACCTTTATTCGCATTAACTTAGCGACAAGTTTAGCGAATGTAAAAGAGGCTCTTAATCGATTAGAAAAATTCTTGGCCTAATATGGAATACGTTTGGTTTGCTTTACTAGCCTCGCTTTGTGCTGCACTTAACACAATTCTTAATAGAGTATCTTCTAATAAGATCTCTTTTATTTTGTCTAGCGCTCTTAAGAGTGGCTTCATGATTATCTTTTGTTTCCTCATTAGTCTAGTCCTAGGTCATGTTAAGGATTTATATGCATTAGAACCTGAACAATGGTTGTTTGTCATTCTCACTGGAGCTTTAACAACATGTAACTGGTTATTCTATTTCCTTGCTATCAAACATTCACACCTAGAATCCTTTTCACCATATATTGAGAGCTCGACACTATTCTTCTCAAACACATTGTTCATGATTTTCATGTTTTCAGTGGTAGTGAACGTTAATAGTGGACTATCCATCTTCTTTTATATTCTCGGTTTAGTCTTGATGTTTGGCTCTTTGATTTATATTACCTTTAACAAAAAGATCAATCCTAAGACATCCAAGATGTGGATTGCCTATGCCTCTATATCTGCTTTAGCTTTAGCTATTACTGTTTTGTTGGTGAAGTTAAAACTCACAATGGTGGATAGTGACATTATTATGTTCCATCAAATGAGTATTGTCTTTGTAGTGTCTGTCATCCTTTGCTTTATCACAAAACAAAAGAAAGAATTCAAAAAGCTTGTCTGGCAAGACTATGCAAGATTCTTACTAGGTGCGATCTTCAATACTGGATTAACTATCTTTAGATATAGAGCGTTATCTTATGATAACTGTAACCCAGCTTTAGTATCCGTGATTATTTCTTTAGAGTTTGTAGCGGTGAGTATCGCAACAATTATCTTTTTCAAAGAAAAGAACAAACTTCAGATGTCTTTACTTATTGCTCTAGTATCTGCAGGCATGCTTTTTAACTTCTTGTCTACGTTGGTGTAAAATAGTTTTATGCTTTGGTTATATATCATCATTGGTGTATTTGTTGTCGTGTTTCTAGCCTTAGAGGCCAGTGCGATTTTAATTGCGCGTTTAGCCATCATCAATAAAGGACCCTGGAACACTGATAATAATGACCCACATATTAAAAGTTTCCCTCCAGATTTAAAAGAGATATCTGACCGCAATGTTGATTGGTATCAAAATAATGGCGAGTGGATCTCTTTGAAGACAAATGATGGCATTAATAGCTTTGCTAAGGTGTTTGTTAAAGAAGGCGCCCAGAAAACAATTATCTTGGTCCACGGTTATCGTGGATTTCCAGAAGCTGACTTCTCAATTATTAATGATTGGCTAAGAACACTTAATGTCAATCTTATCTATATTAGACATAGAGCTTCTACACCTTGTGATGGAAAACGTATCACAATGGGTGTGTTTGAAAAAGAAGACATCCATATGTGGAGTGAATACGCTCATCAAAAATTGGGTGGAGACATTTATCTATTTGGTGTATCTATGGGATGTGCGACTATACTTATGTCGCTTGATAAAAAGTATCCTGATTACGTTAAAGGAATTGTTGCTGATTGTGGCTTCTCAAACATATATGATCAATATCGTTTTATGGTAGAGAAATATCTAGGCAAACCATTATCTCATATGGCGATGTTTTTATGTCGTCCATGGGTATATGCTTTTGGTAAATTTCATATAAAAAAGTGGGATATTCCAAAGATTTTGAAGAAAAGTGAGAATAAAATACCGGCATTCTTTGCTCATGGAAAAGCCGATCAATTCGTTCTACCTTATCACACTGAACGTAACTTTGAAGCCTATCCAGGCAATAAAAAAATCCTTCTAGTAGAGCATGCTTATCATGGGATGAGTTATGCCTATTCAAAGGATGAATATCAAAAGAATGTATTAGAGATTTTAGAACTATAAATCTTCTTTATGAGGAAGGGAGCTGATGGCTCCTTTTTTCGTGACTGTAATAGAGGAACACTTACTAGCAAAGTTCATGGCTTCTTCTATTTCTTTTCCTTCTGCTAAAGCTGTTGCAAAGGCGCCTAAATATGAATCTCCAGCACCTGTAGTGTCTACGGCGTGCACTTTATGTGGAGCAACGTGGACAACTTTTTCTTTACTCACATACAAGGAACCTTTACTTCCTAAAGTGACAATAACGTGTTTTAATCCTTTGTTAAGCATGTACTTAGCCTTTTCTTCATAAGTATTGAAACGATGTTCAACATATGTATCTAATTCGTGCTCATTAGGAATAAAGAAATCACAATATTGATATATCTCTTCTGGAAGTTTATTACATGGAGCAGGATTTAGAATGGTGGTAAGACCGTTTGCTTTAGCAATCTTAAGAGCTTCTAAGACCGCCTCCATAGGAGTCTCTAGTTGAATAAGAAGAATATCACACGCCTTAATCTTATCTTCAATAGAGCGAATATCTTCTTTACTAATCATCTTGTTAGCGCCTGGCACACATAAAATATAGTTTTCACCAGTATTTATATCTAACGTGATTGAAGCAACGCCAGTAGAAGTATCAAGCTCCATTAAATGTTCTTCCATGCCAATATCCGCTAGGAAGTTTTTGATTCTTTTTCCATTATCATCTTTACCAATAGCACCATAGTACCTCACATCAGCACCTAAAAAGAATGCCGCACAAGCCTGATTAGCGCCTTTTCCACCAATATTGGATAAGAAAGATTCACCTTCGGTGGTAATTCCTCCAGAAGGCATTACTTTGGTGTAAATAACGTTATCAATATTAACGCTACCGATGACAATGATCTTTTTCATTAATTGAATTCCTTAATACCATCTAAAACAACGTTCCAGAACTTTTCACTATCAATATCTATAGCAACAAAACAGTTCTTTTCTTGCTTTAAATAGTCGAACATATCAACATTGGTTCTTCCATATGAAGGACCATGAGAAATATCTACATCTACATTATAAGGCTTAAATGTGACACATGACTCATCAATCATACTAGCGATGGTAACAGGATCGTGTAATGGTGCTTCTTTAATACCAAATGTTTTGATTTGATTTTCTAAGAAGACATCTAATAAGTCTCCAACCATTCTGGAGGCTGTATTTCCTATTGCTCTAACCTTAGCAATAATCTCTTTATTTACTAAAGCTTTTCTGGTGACATTTAAACCAACCATTTTAACCTTTAATCCAGAGTGAAGAACTATATAACAAGCTTCAGGGTCAACGAGAATATTGAATTCAGCAGCAGGAGAGACATTTCCATAGTCTGTCGTACCTCCCATAAAGATAACTTCGCGTATATGTTCTTTGATTTTTGGTTCTAATCTAAGCGCTAAAGCTAAGTTTGTCATTGGTCCAGTCGTTACAACTGTCACGTCTTCATTATCAAGAAGTGTTTTGATGATCAAATCCGCGCCATTAAGAGGTGAGAAGTCATATTTATAATTAGGAAAATCAAATCCATCTAATCCGCTTTCTCCGTGAACGCTTGGACAAGTAGTTAATTCTTGAACTAATGGGAGTGTTGCGCCTTTAGCAATAGGGCAACCAAAGCCTAAATAACGAGCAACATTGAAAGCGTTGCGACTTGTCTTGTCAATTGTTTGATTACCTGCACAGGTAGTGATTGCAAGCAAATCAAAATATCTTATTTGGCCAGCTAATAGAATAGCTATCGCGTCATCATGTCCGGGATCACAATCTAATATGATTTTTCTTCTTTTTTCCATAAAATATCTCACTTTTGCATTAATATTTCATTAAATCTTTAACTATTTCAATCATCTTCTCGAAGTCTTGGATGACTAAGTATTCGTATCTTCCGTGGTGATTAGAAGAAGCAGTTCCGAGGTTTGGAGTAAGTAATCCCATCTTAGAGAAAGTTGCACCATCTGTTCCACCTCTAATCTTGCTAATTCTTGGATTTAATCCATGTTTCTTTAAAACCTCAAGAGCCATATTAACTGGAGTAGGATCTTTATCAACATATTCTCTCATGTTTTCATATTGATCATAGATTTTCACATCAACATGAGCCTTTGGATATTGTTTATTTAGTTCCTCTGCTTTCTTTAATAGAATCTCTGCTCTTCTATTAAGTTTTTCTTTATCAAAATCTCTTAAAATCATGCTCATAGAAGCGTGATCAACTTCGCCTTCGATGCCGTTAATGTGCCAATAGCCATCATCAAAGCCAGCTTCGAATGGAGTATCGCCTTTTGGCATTGCATTAATTAATTCATTAAGTAATAAACACGCGTTGATAAGTGCATTTTTGCCTTCTCCAGGATGGACTGAAACGCCTTTAATATTAACCTGCACACCTTTTGCATTGAAGTTCTCAATTTCGATGGATTCAATATCTCCTCCATCAATGGTGTAAGCATAATCTGCATCCATCTTTTCTAAAGAGAAGTGTTTTGGTCCTTCACCAATCTCTTCATCTACTGTAAATGAGATTGATAAGTTTTTATGTTTAACTTCTGGATGTTCGTGGAAATATTCAAGCGCACTCATGATGATTGCAATGCCTGCTTTATCATCAGCGCCTAAAAGAGTAGTGCCATCAGTGACCACTATGTCTTTTCCAATATGTTTCTTAAGCGCTGGGAATTGATCAACGGTTAAGGAAAGTTCATCGTTTAGCTTTGCTACTCCATTAAAGTTTTTGATGATTTGGGCATTCACATTTGCACCCGTTACTTCTAAAGCGGTATCGACATGTGCGTTAAAGCCAAGCTTCATGTCTCCTTCACCTTTAAGGTGACCATAGACGATACCATATTCATCCATATAGGCATCGTTAACGCCTAACTCTTTTAATTCTTCTACGAGTAAGCGTGATAAGTTCTTTTGTTTTTCAGTTGATGGTGTTGTTCCGGTAGTATCATCGGATTGGGTGTCAACTTTTGTGTATTTAATAAATCTTTCAACAGGGTTCATAAAAATCTCCTGCTCCTATTTTAACGTAAATAAGCAAGAAGTCCCCCACATCAATTAAATAATTTATTGATGGATACCTTTATAGGTGGGGGATGAATTGCAGAATAATATATTCAGTCGTTGTCGATGAAAAATAATGAATACTAGCCTTTTATATAATTATAAATAATGATATAATATAGATGTGGAATTGAG
>CAMKFP010000025.1 GCA_946411895.1 uncultured Caryophanales bacterium | reverse complement strand
GAAAGCATCGTTTTTAACACTGAGTTTTAAATATGTGAACGTTAAATATGCGATAAAGTGAACCGCAGTAAAAATGATAAACCCAAGGAGTCTATTTTCATCCTTACGACGATTCTTTTTATTTAAAAGGTCGAGTGTATGGATGAATAAAAGAGAAATACTAATTACGCATACCGCAACATTAAAGGTGCTTTTACTATCCATATATATGAACATTGTAATACTTTTTTATAAAAAGCACACCAAAGGCATAAATAAAAAGCTAGAGGTTTGATTTTCTCTAGCCTTTTTTAGAATCTTGCTAGTTAGTTATCTTTCGATAACCAGCATTCTCTTGATCCAAATATTGTGTTTTATGATGTTATCTGGATCTCGGTACTCATTAGGAACATAAAATTCAGCTTTATCAGATGTGAAGTTTGTCCAAACAACCTTACTCATAGCCTTATTTCCATCTGTTTTATCTTTTAAACCGCTGTATGTTGTAAGCGTTCCGTTTGTTGTTACAAATTGATCAATTCCAACTGGGTCGTTTTGTGTAGGTTGATCCATATTCATATAGAAGATAACTGCTTGAATTTTGTCTGGATCAAATGGTTCCCAATTGCCATGGCCTTTGCGATCAATATTTAATTCAAGATGGGTCAAGTAATTACCCCTATTGAAATGTTGTGCAATAAATAATTCGTTAACTTTGTCAGTTAGCGCTGTTGGGAAAGATGTTTCATCATCTTTCACGCTGTTGAGTGGATAATACTTGTTATTCTTGTTTTTTACATAAGTAGTTAATTTATCGCCTGAAGTGTCTACACCTTGGTCAAATAATTCTGTTTCAGCTTCTTCAAATTCTGCCACATAAACATATGATTTGTTTAATTCTGTGGTGAACGTTATGTCGAAATCTCTGCTTACGACTTCTTCACTGCCATTTAAATGCCAACCTTTGAAAGATGCAAAAAACTCAGTTTGATAATTGGTGAGTGGATTTGCATGAATTGTGATTTGAGTTCCATTAGCCACAATTTGTTCGTTGCTACCATAGCCTTCGATTGAAACTGTTCCATAACTTTCATTTGTGGAAGACACTTTTACGAGGTTTTTAACGTTCGAACAACTAAAATAGAATTTGATAGATGAAATGATAAGTTGACCTTCTGCCCCTTCTGCTATATCAACCATTTTTAAATTTACATAATTGCCAGAACCCTCTTCATCAATGTTCATTGTATATGTTTTAGAATCCCTTGTATTTGTAGTTTTATCAACATAATAAAATGACTCTGTTTGATTTGGGTCAACAAGTACTTCCGCTCTAATCGTCGGATAGTTTCTATATGGAGCTTTATCACCTATATTCGTAGAGGCAGTTACTTCAATACTTTTTAAGCCTGTTAAAGCAGTCTCACTTTTTAAATAATTGTCAACGCTCCAATATATTTTGTTATCAATTAAATTGGCATTTTTACTTGTAATAAATGTAACATCGTTTCCTAGAGCAGTTTTAAACGTTCCTCTATAAAGGTTTTCTTCGACATAAGAAAAATTAGAAAAGTTGCTTTGATCAATAGTGAGCGAATAAGCCTGATCAGCACGAGTTGATAAACTAATAGCGTTATTTCCCGTAAGAGCAACAACGCCAATGCACATTAATAAAGTTACTGTAGATATAGTAGTAAGAGTGAGTAAAGATTTGTTTTTCATACTATTTACCTCCCGCACATTATACATGTGCATGTGTCACAAAAGTGTCACAGTTTTAAAAAAATCCTTAATACAATTGGTATCAAGGATTCAATGTTAAAATGTCCAAATACTACGAGAATAATACAAGGAACACTTTTTGATAAGTAGTAACACTTTTAAAATGTTAACACAAAGTGAATTATCTATTCTTGGTCCATTGACATTGACATTTTTTGCATTCGTAATGAACGGTCTCATGCCCATCTGCAAAACGTTCACTCCAGAACATAATATCATCATATCCAGCGCCACATTGAGGACAACTAATTCCAGTTGAACATAAACCTCCACCGGATATCGCATTTAATTGTTCGTCGGTTAATTCCACGCCTTCTTTTTTTGCTAACTCTAAGAGTTCTTCACTGCCATTACAGGCTTTAATTTTTGCAATTTGTTCTTCAGTTAAACCTTTTAATAATTCTTGTTTCATGTTCAAAGATCTCCTTTATCCATTCTACTTTATCACACGTCTTGCCACAAAAGTGTCACAGTAATAAATTATGTAAATTGTAATCTTAAGTGCAACACTCCGAGATAACTTCATTCATCAATTTTGTCCTTCAAGATAATAAAAGGATATACATAAATGTATATCCTTAACCTGACTTTTTAATTATGTATCCAATTATGACACAATTGTTCAGATAAATTGCAAATAGTTTTAACTATTTAGAATGCTTTTTTCTAAGGATGAATAATCCTAAGCAAAGTAGAGATGAAGTGCAAACTGCAATAATAGAAATCATTCCGAAGTTGTTTTCTTCTGCAATTGATGTTACTTTCGCATTTTGAATAACCACATAATCTCCAGATTGATAAACGATTCCTTCTTCATTAGCGATTGCCCAAGCTTGAAATCTTGCCATTTCGTCTGCGTAGTTGTTGGCAAAGAATGTTCTTTGGTTCTTAGTCATATTATTGAAGAAGTAATCTTTTGCATCATCATAATAATGATGTGTGGCGTCACTACAATAACCTAATTCGCTTGTATAAGATTCCATTTTTAGATATTCAAGTCTAAATTCATCATATTTGTTTGTATCGGTTTGATACCAAATAGCGTAGAAAGTAATATTTCCATTGAGCTGGTATGATGTTCCAGGTTGATAAGAAACACCATTGCCGTCTGGTTGAGTATTCCATTCTTTAAATGAATAATAATTCTGTGCTGTAAAATTATTGTTTCTCAATGTGACGCTTGATTCTGCAGAAGCGCTTTGACTATAAGTAGTACCAGATTTACCACCATTGATATTATATGAAACGGTATATGTATTTCTTTTCCATTGTAAATATCCGGTTTCATTATATTTTTGTTGAGCCCATGTTAAAGTATGATGATTACTACCATTTGCGCTTACTGAAATATAATTGTTGAAAGTGTTTTTGTATTTCCAGTGTATATTGCTAAATATATTATAGTTATCACTTATCGTAACATTGCTATCAAAAACAACATTAACCGGATTAACAGAAGAATTGTCTTCAGAATAACTATAGTTACTTAAAGTAACACCAGCTCCTCCTGCTCTCTTGGATAAAATTCGCGGAGTCACTAATGCGCTTGCTCCTGATAAAGAGATGCTAGGATTGGTTAGAACACCACCGACTTCTTGTGGGTAAAGGACAACTCCGTTATTAATACCTTGAATAGTTCCATAGTTTGTTATGCTGCCACCATAGTTAATAACTCCTGGCCAAGCGCCATTTTCATGCGCTTCTATAACCGAAGCACCCTCGCGAACGGTCAAACTAGCTGATTTATGAAGCATAATTGCTCTGCCCGAAGCAAAGTTTTTGACTTGAACGCCAGAATCTATAATAACTGTTGCAGTATGACTATTTTGTGTAGTGCCACTTGCATTAGAAGGGTCGATGTAAAGGACAGAATCAGCGCAATAACCGTTAATTTTTCCACCAGCGGTAGAGCTTTTGATAGTCAAAGTAACATCTGTTTCAATGTTTCCTTGTGCAGTATAATCTCTAATACCAATAAAACGATTAACTGGAGAACCACTACTACCAATAGTTAAAGTGTGGCCATTTAAATCAACTATAACATTTGTTGTATTTAACCATATGTTGCCGCTTTCCGTTGTGTCTCTTAAAAGTTTGATGCCTCGTGAAGTCATTGAACTTGCCTGTGCATGCAGTGCTTCATTTGCTGTGTTGAAATAGGTACCAACAATGCCAGTTCCGTCCAATCCAACCCAAGCTTCTCCTGATGCATCGACTTTTTGTGGCATTTTCATGTTTTTCAAAGCCAAAGCACCGGCGCCAAAAGACATCGCTAACGCCAGCGAAGCAATTCCAAATCTAAATAGTTTCTTCATAAAAAACACCTCAATTATTCAAAATTTTATTTTTTTTATTGTATAACGCTCACATATATGCTTCAAAGGTTATTTGATAAAACTTGTTATTCACTTGTAAATAATAAAAAAATAACCACTTTTAGTGGTTATAATTAATGGAATGGTTTACCTTATTTGATACAATGTCCCTCAAATTATAAACTTTGTCCCTCGAGGGTAAATTTATTCCTCATTTTGTCCCTCAACACTATCTACGCCATTATTACGCCATTATTACGCCATTTTATTATAATTTTATGTCTAAAATAACAAAAAATCCTTGAAACTATATCAAGGATTGCAAATAATCTGTCTAAGTACTAAACATTTGATACAAGTATCGTTTTTTCTCCAAAAGTATCGTTCGATATTTTATAGAGTTTTTGCTTCTATAATCTTTAGATAATGCTTTTTTAGCATCCTATTATCATAATTGACAATTAGGGGACGCTTTTAAACTTTTAATAGGTAATTAAGCACAAAGATAAGTGATTGTGACTTTTGAAAGAGATACACTTGTTGAATCAGAATAAATAGCAAATGCATTAGGAAGTTCACCTGTAAATGTGCAAGCTACTCCACTTGTTAATTCAATTTCATCAACATCATCATAAAAAATATAATAAGTGTTATCCATATGTGTGCTACTTTCCGCATAGACATCGGTTTCTGCATAAATAATCAAAGGATTTGATACATCTCCGTTTGTGAATTCAACGGTTACAGAAGTAATGTTTAAAATAAGATTATTTAAAATCTCACCTTCTCCTGAATAAACAACATCATTGCCAAACCATATTCCACCAGGGTCGTTGCTAATCAACTCTCCAGTTCCGTGATTGATATCTGCTAAAGAATCAAAACCAATAGAATTTCCTAATTCAGTTTCAACAGAAAAAGGACCAGTACGGAAATCCTTTTTTGATGCATCAATCACTAATGTGTATGGACTCTCTAATGTTCTTTTTCCCGCGATTGTAGCAATTGAATGTTCATTATTTAATGAAGCAAATGTCACTCCAACGATTGCGGATAGAGATAATAACGCTACTCCCATATATATTTTTTTATTCATTTTATAATACCTTCTTTCCAAAAAAATAATATCTATTATAAGAGGATAAGAGAAAATGAATCAAGCACTCAGGACTTATGGATGTCAAAAACTGACCTTTTTAAAATTTTTAATCATTATATCGTCATTTTTAAAAATAACCAATAATCATACAAAAAAGGACTTTGTGGTACAAAATCCTTATTTTATTCCGATGGTGCCTCCTGCCAGAATCGAACTAGCAATAGATCCTTACCATGGATCCGTTATACCACTTAACTAAGGAGGCGGTACGGGGATTATTATACAATAACTCCCATTTTATACAAGCACATTTTTACCAAATGAAGTTGCTCTTTAAGATTTCTCCGTTATCGATGAGAATGTCTTCTCCAGTCATGGACTTATTAATAACAGTGAGGAAATAAGCCCAATCCGCAATTTCTTCCGCGGAAGCCCATTTATCTAGAAGGGTTTCTTTTTTCACTGCTTCATATAACTTCTCATCTTTTAATATATGTTCGTTTAAAGGTGTCACCACTCCTCCAGGAGAGATAGAATTCACTAAAACACGGCGATTCGCTAGACGAATTGCGAGGTTTTTCATATATGAAACTAAGCCACCCTTAGAGGCACTATAAAGTGGGAACTCCGCTCCATTACGAGCGCTACTGCTCGCAGTGAATAAAATAGTCTTCAGGTTTTTAGAACATAGATATTGCTCCACAAAGTGGATGTTGCCTTTTAAATTGACATCTAAAGCGGTTTCTTCGTCTTGCACGCCAGCATTAGAGATGATGATATCAACATCTAAAGAAGGGAGATTTTCATCTCTGATGTCTTTTTGAACGTGATGATATTTGTCATCAGTAATTTTACTTTCTCTAATATCAACGCCATAGACTTCATGACCTGAAGATAAAAACTTCTTTGCTATAGCAAGTCCAATACCTCTTGATGTTCCACTAATTAGCACTTTCATGAGTGAGTTCCTCCTTTTTTGCTGCAATGAGTTTTAAATAAGCATCTTCTTGATTGTCTTTTTCTAAAGAACGACAGATTTTATAACCTAATGGTGAGAAGATGATTTCAAATAAGAGCTCTAATACAGCTCCTGTTAAAGCGCATGTCACACACTGGAGGATGCTCCAACCAAAGAAGTGAAGCGAGACTATAAGAGCGAATAAGAAGTTGTCGATAAATTGACCAATAAAAGTCGAGACATAACTTCTTAAAGCGAACGCTAGGAAACCATTAGGATTTTTCTTAATCGATTTCCCAATTAAATAATTGAGAAAATTATTGATAAAAGCGCTGACAATAAAGGCAATTGAACTTCCGAGGATAATGAACCAAGTCCCTGCAAAAGTCCCGTCAAATGCGTTATTTATGATGTTTTCTGAACCTTCGACATAACTCGCTGACCATACCCCAGGGATAATGGAGGCAAGAAAGAAAATGAGAGCCATTAAAAGGTTTACAAGTAAACCCATAATAGAAATCATGTTTGCCGCTTTGGGACCATATCTTTTGGTGATGATATCCATACACATAAAGATCATCCAACTCAAAAGAATGCCAGCATCTAAAGCGAGCCAATCTACACCTGTATTAATGGATTTATTTGCTAAGAGGTTCATCCCCACTACTGAGACAAAGAATAATCCTACAAGTAGAGAGGGAGCGCTACGTAATAGCACCTTTAATTCGTGAAACGAGCCTTTCACGTAATTAAATATTTTTTTCATAAAAAAACTCCTTGTTTTGTTGTTTTAGAAGATGGTTATGCAAGGACAACACCTTCTACGTGTGAACAATTATACAAGGAGTTTTTGCTTTAGGCAATATATTCTCCCATTAAGTCATAGACGAAGGCTTCAGTGATTTTCACTTTGACCTTTTGACCTAATTCTAATGGGGTATTTGAGTTAACGAAGATCTTTCCATCCACATCATCGGGAGCGTTGTAGTAACTTCTGAATAGATAGTATTGTTTATCCTTACCAACAATAAGGCCTTCCATCTCTTCACCAACATGCTTTTTATTTTGTTGATAAGAGATGCTTTGTTGAGCCTTCATAATCTTATCGAGTCTATTCTTTTTAATATCTTCATCTATTTGATTTGGATAATCAAAGGACAAAGTATCTTCTTCTCTTGAATAAGAGAACGCGCCGAGATGATCAAACTTGATTTCTTTAATGAAGTCAACGAGATTATCGAAGTCTTCTTCGCTCTCCCCAGGGAATCCCACCATCACAGTGGTCCTTAATATCGCATGAGGAACTTTGTTTCTAATCTTTTTAAAGAGATTTCTTAAGAATTCTTTATCTCCACGTCGGTTCATCGCTTTTAGGATATGGTTCTCACTATGTTGAATTGGAACATCAAAATAAGGGGTGAGACGCGGTTCGCTGGCGATCAAATCAATCAGTTCATCACTGATTTCATCAGGATAGAGATAAAGAAGGCGAATATAATCGAGTTCTTTAATTTCTAATAATCCCTTTAAAAGGGAGACGATATTTTCTCCATGTTTGAGGTCGATACCATATTTTGTGGTGTCTTGCTCTAACACGACGAGTTCTTTATAACCTTTGTTTGCTAGTTCTTTAGCTTCTTCAATAATGTCTTCAAATGGGCGAGACACAAAGTGTCCACGGATTAATGGGATTGCGCAATATGTGCATTTGTTATCACAACCCTCCCCAATTTTAAGATAAGCAGAGATATTACCAGTTGAGACAACACGAAGTTTATCATCTAAGCCATCGCATCTATTCAAGTTTTTATCAACACGGGATAGAATCTCGTTGAACTTGTCATAATCTCTAATTGGGATAAACTCAGAAACTTCTGGAATCTCTTTTCTAAGTTCCTTCTCATATCTTTGAGCGAGGCAACCTGTCACCACGACTTTCTTGCCATATGAGAGCATATCAAAAATTGTTTCAATAGATTCTTTCTTGCTCGATTCAATAAAACCACAGGTGTTAACAATGATTAAATCAGCTTGGCTTGGGTCGTTAACAATTTCATAATTATCAGACTCAAGTAAACCAATGATATTTTCACTATCAACGAGGTTCTTAGAGCAACCTAAAGAGACGATTCCGACTTTTTTCATATAGGTTAAATGTTCTATTCAGTTCTTAAAGCGATAACTGGGTCTTGGCGAGAGGCTTTCATGGATGGTGCTAAACCACTTAAGACGTTAAGGCCAACGGATAAAGCGATCATGATAAGCGCGGTTGGGATAGTCAAAATTGAGATGGTTGGAACACCGAATGGAGCAACGCTTAAATTGAGAATCGCGCCGAGTAAATAGGTCACCAAAACACCTATCACACCTGAGGCTAAACCAATAATTAAACACTCCGCGACAAAGAGTCGAGAAATATCTTTCTTTCTGCCACCAAGAGAGCGAATAACACCAATCTCTTTGACTCTTTCCATGGTTGAGATATATGTGATAACTGCAATCATAAAGCACGAGACGACTAAAGATAAAGAGGTGAAAGCAATAAGAGCGATTGTAATCGCGTTAATAAGCGTATTAATTAAACCGATAATAAGACCAATCGTATCTGTATAGGTGAGTTCGCTTCGTTTATCAGCGGCAACCATCACCTTTTCTCCGGCTCGATTAACATATTCTAAATCGCCTTCAGCGTTCCATTTATCTAACCATTTAGTGACTTTGCTCTTAGCAGAGAAGTCTTTTGGATAGATGGAAATGTTGCTTGGAAGATCATAGAATTCATAGCGGGTCACTTCTTGACCTAAAACTTCAATAGTTCTTTTCTTACTGGCTAATCCAGAGGCACTTCTTAAATAGATGATATTGGTATCGGTATTAGTAGTCATTGAACTAGAAAAACCAAATAAACCTCCAATTGCGCTACTAAATGTGCCATTTAAGGCATTGCTCATACCGTCAAACAGATAAGTTTTTCCAGTCACTTCTTCTAAGATAAAGGTCGTATATTGATAAGTGACATAAGCCTTATATTCAGCGTTGACACCGTTATAGATATATTCGGACAACTCTTTACTGACAGCGCCATTAGCGATTGTACTGTCATCCATATACATCTTTCTAAAAGCATCAGTAAAATAAATACCCCTAGATAAGCAGCCAAATTGGGTGCCTGATTTAGGTTTGATGATACCAGTAATTTTCATCTTTAATCCATCACCCCAACTATCATCTTTAACGGCTGGGTACATAAAAGCATCAGTAATCACTGGATCATTAGCGGTATAAGGAACATCGATATAAGTTAATGGATCTTGGCTCACCAAGAAATGAACTTCACTATCATCGATACTAAAGCTAACTGGCATAGCCCCTAAAACAGAAGAGATAGTCCCCACCCAGTTACCCTGGAATTTGTTCTCGCTTGTTGGAGCACCCACTCTTTCAGTAGCGATTTCTGCATTAAAAGGAATCTCGTCTCCGCTTGGTAAACTAGCCGTAATTTTACATTCACCTGTTAAGTTATCATCAGTCGCATTATATAAATCGAAGTCAATCTTAAGAGTGAAATTCATCATTGTGCCTGGGCTCACTTCATAAGGAATAACGATGCCATCAATAGAAAATGTATTAGATTGTCTTGACGACACTTTATGGGATGTACCATATATTGTGTTTTGAGGAAAATAGGTTAATTCTTTATTAAGAATATCCTCGATTAAGAAATCCGGTGGATAATAATAATCATTGGGTCCGACTTCTTCTCCATTATTCTCCTTAATCGCTTTTTTGGCGATATTGATAAATTCTTTTTGAGAATAATAGCCAAGCTGAGCTAAAAGGAAGTCAGTCATTGTTTGACTCTTATCTAAAACAAGAAGCATTTCGTCTTTCTCAGTTGGGAATTTGAATTTATCCCCGACTTGTTCATATTGCGCCATTACATAATCTTCTCCTGCGGGAAGAGGGTCCATAAAGTTAGCAAATAAATTAGCAAATATTGAGTATGTGCCAAAATTAGGAACAGTATTTAAAGAGGCAATATACATTTGTGTAATGCCGTTTAACGAGGCCATCTTTTCTGGATCTTCATTTTCTCTTCTCCAAGAAGTGAAGATGTTGTTTGTGGGGTCAATACTATAGTTTAAAGCGACGCTAGAAACGTATATCTCTGGAATATTGTTGACATAGTCAACAAGTTCATAAGTGATGTCGTTTTCTTTTAAGTCGGTTAAATCATGATATTTGCTCATGAGATAGTTAATCATACTATCTAAACCAATCTTGGTTTTGGTATCAAATTTCGCCATGTCTTTTTTATCCCAGTTTGATAAGCCTGTCATCAAGCTAGAATAGTCAACCGATCTTTCTCCAATGGTTAAAGGATAGCTAGAAAGCATATCATCTTGCATGCCGTCGATATAGCGATTAACACCGGTTGAAACGCTTAAAACAGCGGAGACACCAATAATACCAATGGAACCCGCGACAGCAATAAGGATAGTTCTTTTAAGTTTACTTAAAAGGTTATAGAAAGATAATCCTGTCGCAGTGGGGAAGGACATGGATGATTTCTTCTTATTGCCTTTTGAATATTGATCATTTTGATGAGCAGCGATTCTTTCAGCTTCAGACTCACCATCATATGGATTAGAGTCATCTGTGATAAGACCATCTGACATCTTCACGATTCTATTAGCGTATTTATAGGCTAAATCAGGGTTATGAGTAACCATGATGACGAGTCTATCTTTAGCGACCTCTTTTAAGAGATCCATGATTTGCAAGCTGGTCTCACTATCAAGCGCGCCAGTAGGTTCGTCAGCTAGTAAGATTTCGGGGTTATTAATTAAAGCACGAGCAATCGCCACTCTTTGCATTTGGCCACCAGAGAGTTGGTTTGGTTTCTTTCTTTCCATACCCTCTAAGCCAACTTGCTTTAAAGCAGCTAAAGCACGGGTCTTTCTTTCTTCTTTTTTGATGCCGGAGATAGTCAACGCGAGTTCAACGTTCTTAAGAACGTTTTGATGCCCAATTAAGTTATAGGATTGGAAAACAAAACCAACCGAGTGGTTTCTATAGGTGTCCCAATCGTGATCGTTATAATCCTTGGTGGATTTTCCTTCGATGATGAGGTCGCCACTGGTGTAGCGATCTAGACCTCCGGTGATATTTAAAAGGGTGGTCTTACCGCATCCAGAAGCGCCTAAAATGGCAACGAATTCATTTCTTCTGAAATTGACGCTTAAGCCTCTTAAGGCGTGGACGTCCACCATACCCTTTCCGGAGTAGACTTTTGTGATGTTGACTAACTTGAGCATACTCTACCTCCTACATTACTAGTAATGAGATGACTTATTATATACCTACGCGAAGATAAAAATAAATTAAAAAACACTCGATTTTAAACGAGTGTTTATCTTTCTTTTTTGTCTATCTTACTTTTGAGCGAGAATCATATCTCTAATCTTGTAGCTATGTTCTCCACCTGCAACTTTATTTTCTGGAAGTGGCATAAGTTTATCTTTATTAGAAATGACCGCAGCTTCTTTTAAGATATCTTTAGATAATTTCTTCTTTTTTGGTTTGATAAGGAAGAAAACGATTAATAAGAAGACAGCGATAAAGACTAAAGAAATGCCGGTGCTTAATAAAGAGATACGAGCAATATCATTGAATTTAAAGAGCCAAGGAATGATAAAGGCAATACCCATTAAAGCAAAGATGAGGACATCAAGAGGGAAAGAACGGTTGATCTTGTTATATTGCTTTTCCAACTTTCTGAGTTTTTTATAGTTTGGAACAGTTTTATCTCTATTCATAGAAATAGAGATCTTATGTCCTGGACCACCAGTGGACTTAGACATAAAATTCCAGCCAAAACACTCGCGACGAGAGATTAGTTCATCAGCTTTTTCGTATTTAACTTTCCAGGTTTTACCTTGCATTAGCAATTTCCTCTTTTATCATTTTAACTCGTTCTTGATTGTTAGTCATTCTTGAAAGTGTTTTTTTCATTCTAAAGTATGAATAAAACATCGCGGGAAGCACTAACAAGATGGAAGGTAGAGCGATAAGAAGTGCGACCACTAGTCTATTACTACCATCGATTTTATTATTTAATAATAAAACAAGTATGGTGGTGAGATAGATAACGGCAAGTAAGCATAAGGCGATAATAGGCCAGAAAGGAAGAGGACTAACAAGAGGATATTTCTTATCAATTTCATCTAATCTAGCTTTATCGGTTTCACTTACATCACGAAACAAATCAAAGGTTGTATAAAAGAAACGGCATTTCTCGTTTTCAAGTTTATAGCCAAGGAGTTGATATTTATCTAAATATTCCTTTTTATAGACAGTGGGAACTTTGATATGTAATTCTTCCATAGAATTATTCTACATTTTTCTAAAGAAAAGAAAAACCCTATTTTGCAATAGGGTATTAAACTTCATGGTGGTCTAGGAGAGAGTTGCACTCCCGACACGAAGATTTTCAGTCTTCTGCTCTACTACCTGAGCTACCAGACCAGCGCTTTTATAAAAAAATGGCGGACCATACGGGAATCGAACCCGTGATCTTCTCCGTGACAGGGAGACATGTTAACCGCTACACCAATGGTCCGTATTCGCAGCGCTTTATTATTATCTTAAATATAAAGTAAAAAATCAAGAGATTATTTAGCAAATAAAATATGGGGTTGAATTATTAATAATTAAGACTATTTT
>CAMKFP010000024.1 GCA_946411895.1 uncultured Caryophanales bacterium | reverse complement strand
TAGAAACCGCTAAGTTAATCGATAATAAAGCGGTCATGGTAATGATGCCAGATAGCAGTTTAGGAACTTTTAAAAAGCGATTAATAACACCTGTTACCGCCCCGCAACACATGCCGCTTATAAAGGCGAGGAATGTGGCGATAAATGGGTTAACTCCGTTGTTGATAGAAACAACCGTGACGGCCGCTGCGATAAGGAAGCTCCCTTCAGCGGTCATATCGGCAAAATCTAAAAGTCTAAACGTCAGGAAAATTCCGATTGCAATAATGCAAACCGGAAGTCCTTGGGTAAAAATAGTCGATATAATTTGTAACATGTATAATCCTAAATAATTATATATAAAAGTTATTCGGCTTCAACACACATGTCTCTCACTTCTTGAGGGAGAGTAACACCAGCTTCAGATAAAGCACTGGAATTCATGACGTATGTACATTCGTCTTTTGTCATGCCTAAGACTGGTAAATCCTTTGGTTTGGCTTCGCCATTTAAGATTTGGGCGGCCATTTCACCAGTTTTGACACCTAACATTGTGTAATCAATAGAAAGGGTGATATGCGCTCCACCAGCAACCATGTTTTCTTCTCCGCCGATGAGGAGTTTGCCGCTACCATTCATTGCAGTACGGATTTTGGCCATATTTGCGGCAACATTGTTATCAGTCGGAATATAAATAGCGTCTAAACCAGATGTATTAAGTAAAGCAGCAAAGGTTGATTGTAAATCATTAGCGCTTGTACATGTTTTAATAACACATTCCATGCCCGCTCCTTGAATAGCAGCTTTTGCTTGTTTAGCTTGCGCTTCGGAGTTAGATTCGGTTTGAGTGAAGAAGATGCCCACTTTATCCGCACTAGGAAGAATCATCTTAACGAGTGAAACTTGCTCTTCTACTGGGTTAGCATCGGTTGTACCAGTCACATAACCACCTGGAGAAGATAAGGATTTTACTAACTTAGCGTCGACTGGATCAGTAACAGCGGTGAACAAGATTGGGTTATGGCTACCCTTATTCTTTTGAGCGGCTTTTAAGTCCACAGAAGCACCGGTACCAACACCTAAAGTGAGGTCACACTCATTAATGAGTGTTTTAGCGAATGTTCTTTGATCATCACTACTACCTTGAGCGTTTTTAGTGACGATATTTAAGTTAGTGGTATCCCAACCTTTAGAGGCTAAACCTTGAATGAAACCTTGCGCAGCTTTATCTAGCGCTGGGTGTTCAACAGGAAGAAGAATGCCAATATCGTATTTTTCTCCTGGTTCAAGTGGTCCGAATTTTGGAAATGGATAAGAATTACATGCTGTTAAGACTGGTAAGAGCATGAGAGTAAGTAGAGCGGTTTTTTTCATAATGATTAACTCCTTTTTAAATAAAAAACTTAGGCTTCCGATAACACCTAAGCTTTCTTATTTTTATTTGCTTTTAAGTGTCATCGCTATATCAACGGCACTTAAAAGTTTAAGCGCGTTGAGCTACTTAAAGAAATAAAAATAATAATAAGAAAAGGAAGAACAGCTATAACTTGGTCTAGAATTATGGTTCATAACTATCTCCTTTCTTAAAAAAGTTATACTTACTATAAAACAAAGAGAAAACCTATTGCAACCTTTTTATGATAAAAACGTGGTTTTAAGTAAAAACTTAAGTTTTGATAAAGACAAAAAGAAAGGCCAGAATTCATCTGACCTTTTTAATTGTTATTTTCTAAACTTTCTTGGACCTTTGATGGAGCGATCTGGACGATCATTATGTTCCATTCTCATTGGTTCGGTATAGTTCTCTGGTTTCTCTTCGAATTCACGGTGAGAAACTTTGATTTTGCCCTTATCATCGATTTCGATGACTCTCACTTTGAGCTTGTCACCGACTTTGACGACATCAGAGGCACTGCTAACGAAGCCCCAACCGAGTCTAGAGACGTGGCATAAGCCATCAACATTACCGAATAAGCGGACGAATGCACCATAGTCTTCAACACGGACAACTTCACCTTCATAGTCTTCGCCGACTTTGGCTTCCTTGACTATGTCAAGAATCATTTGTTTTGTGTTGTTGATGGTTGCTCTATCCATATGATAAATGGTGACTTGACCATTGTCTTCGATATCAATCTTGACGTTGTCGTTTTTGGCGATGATGTCATTAATGACTTTTCCACCAGTACCGATAACTTCTCTGATCTTATCAACATCAATAAAGAAGGTATCCATCTTAGGAGCGTATTTACCAACATCTGGACGTGGCTCGCTAATGGCTTTGGCCATAACTTCTCTGATTTGCGCACGAGCAACGTGAGCTTGAGCAAGAGCTTCCTTTAAGACCTCACGAGTGACACCCTTGATTTTGATATCCATTTGTAAAGCGGTAATACCGTTTTCTGTACCGGCAACCTTGAAGTCCATATCACCGAAGTGATCTTCTAAACCTTGAATATCGGTAAGAATGGTATATGGATGTTTGCCATCAAGTGGACCAGAGCTAATTAAGCCCATAGCAATACCACTCACCATGGCTTTAATTGGGACACCAGCTGCCATTAAGGACATACAGGATGCACAGATAGAAGCTTGAGAAGAGCTACCATTACTTTCAACGACTTCAGCGACTGTTCTAATGGTATATGGGAATTCTTCTTCGCTAGGAATAACATAGCTAAGAGCTCTTTCGCCTAAAGCACCATGGCCGATTTCTCTTCTACCTGGGGAGCCCATTCTACCAACTTCACCAACAGAATATGGTGGGAAGTTATAATGATGCATCCAGTGACGAGTTTCTTCTGGAGTCAAATTATCAATAATTTGTTCATCACTCTTAGCACCTAATGTGGTGACAGAGATGACTTGGGTTTGACCTCTAGTGAACATAGCAGAACCATGAGTTCTTGGTAATAAGTCGATTTGAGCGTCTAAAGGACGAATCTCATCAACTTTACGACCATCTGGTCTAATCTTTTCGTCAGTGATTAATCTTCTGACTTCTTTGGCTACTAAACCTTCTAAGGTCTCATAGACCATGTGCATGACTTTTTGATGAGTCTTCTCATCTTCATACTTTCTGGTATCGTAATCATCAATAATCTCGTTTTCAATGGCGTCAATGGCGTCTTGTCTTTCGAGCTTATCAAAGATAGAGATAGCTTTTTTAAGTCTTTCTTCAGCGCGGTCAGTAATATCTTTTTCGATTTCTGGATCGCACTTATATAATTCGATTTCTCTTTTTGGACGACCGACTTCTTTAATGATTTCTTCTTGCCATGCGCATAATTTCTTAATGGCTTCATGACCAAACATTAAAGCGTCGAGCATCACATCTTCACTTAATTGGTCCGCACCAGCTTCAACCATGTTGATGGCTTCTTTGGTACCGGCAACTGTTAAGTTAAGAGTGCTCTTTTCTTTTTCTGCAACGGTTGGGTTGATAATAAACTTACCATCCACTAATCCCACTTGGACACCAGCGATTGGGCCATCAAATGGAATATCAGAAATGCCTAATGCTAAGGAAGAACCGAGCATCGCGGTCATTTCAGGTGTGCAATCTTGGTCCACAGACATCACTGTGTTAACGATTTGCACTTCGTTTCTAAAACCTTCAGAGAACATTGGTCTAATTGGACGATCAATGAGTCTCGCGGTTAAGGTGGCATGTTCGCCTGCTCTACCTTCTCTTCTTAAGAAGGATCCAGGGATTTTGCCAACAGCGTATTGTTTTTCTTCATAACCAACTGTGAGTGGGAAGAAATCGCCTTCTTTTGGCTCATCACTACAACACGCGGTGGAAAGAACGACTGTTTCATTTAATCTCACTAAGACTGCACCATCGGCTTGCTTAGCAATTTCACCAGTCTCGACTACAAATTTCTTTCCTTCGAATTCTAGTTCGAATACTTTTTTCATCTTTTTTCCTCTTTTTCAAATTTTCAACGTGTTCATTTTAGATGAAATATAAAAGTTTGTAAACAATCTTTTATAAATAAAAAAATCGCCCGAAGCGATTCTTTTAGTTTGAGCCCTAACTTATTTACGTAAGTTGAGTTCAACGATGAGCTTTAAGTAAGCTTCTCTATCGGTTCTGATGAGGTAGTCTAATAAGCTACGTCTTTGACCGACTAAGATCATTAAGCTTCTCTTACTGTTAGCATCTTTGTGATTTTTCTTTAAGTGTTCAGTAAGAGCGGTAATTTGTTCGGTTAATAAGGCGATTTGGACTTGGACGGAACCAGTGTCTTTTTCGTTCTTACCGAACTTTTTAACAAGCTCAGCTTTTCTTTCTTTAGTTAACGCCATTGAAAGAATTCCTCCTTTTTGTTTCTTAACTTAAGCCCGGTAATTCGTCGAGGATCTCGAATAACTGAGCAAAAGTCGCTGGTAATAATATAAATGAGTGCAAATATTTTGTAAATAAATATTTATAATTTGAGAGACTTTTTCGCTAGAGCCTTATCTTTTTCGAGTTGATTTTTCAAATCATCAACGGAAGCAAACTTGATTTGTTCTCTCATATAAGACACAAATTCCACGAATATGTCTTTGCCGTATAGAATTCCATCAAAATCAATAAGGTGGACTTCAATAATAGGCTTTGCGAGTGGCATGATGGTTGGGTGGTTGCCCACATTCACGATTGCTTTATATTTCGTGCCATATACATCAGCGTAACCCATATACACACCAATCTTCGGGAATAAATATGGGTAATCTAGTTTAAGATTCGCGGTTGGGAAGTCTAATCTTCTGCCATTTTTGTTTCCCTCAACGACGATTCCATTGATTCGATATGGTCTACCTAATAATTCAGGAACCTTATCGACTTTACCATCCATAATGAGCTCAGAAATTGTACGAGAGGCAATCTTTCTATTGTTAACTTTTTGCAAAGCAAAGATGTTCACATCATAGTAGTTTTGCAAATATTCGGGTGTGCCCTCAGCACGTAAACCAAATCTATAGTCTTCACCACAATAGATTCTCTTAATGTAGAACTTTTTAAGAACGTATTCTATGAATTCGTCTTTGGTGATTTTAGCGACATCCTCATCAAAGTGCATAAGTAAGAAATAATCGATGCCTAAATCAGAAAGGAATTCCGCCTTATCAGCATTGCTGGTGAGGTAATGATTTTCATGTATTTTTCCAAGCACAAACGCTGGAGAATTATCGAATGTTAAGACCGCAACTTTATAACCTTCATTGCTAGCAGCATGGAAAAGCGCTTGGTGGCCTAAATGGACACCATCAAAATAGCCTAAACAAATGATGATTGGCTCACTAATTGATGGGGTTTGGTGATAATCGAATTCAAATATTTCCATATCAGTATTATAGACCTCTTACGCATTTTAAGTAACTATCCGCTATTTCATAGATAGCTAATGGATTATCTTCTTCGTCAGTAACAAGAACATGTCCGCTCATACCCGGATTCGCATTTCTTTTAGATAGCTTGCCGCCATGAATCGCTTTAATAGAGTCTTCCTTATCGAGTCTAATTATTGGCATAAATGAAGAGACAAATTCTGTGATACCAATGATGTCTTTTTCTTCTAATTCTTCTATCGTTTTGGTCTTAGAAACATCAACGTTTCCTATAGCGGTTCTATGTAGTTTTTTAAGATGAGCAAGCGTTCCCATTTCAGAGGCCAAATCCTCCGCTAAAGTGCGGATATATGTGCCTTTACTAACGTGAGCTAGGAATGTTACATCGGATCCATCAATATTTACTAAATCTAAAGAAAATATATGGACTTTACGCGCTTTTCGTTCAATTTCTATACCTTTTCTTGCTAATTCATATAAAGGTTGGCCGTTAACTTTAAGCGCACTAACCATAGGAGGAACTTGTTCAATATCTCCTAAGAAATTCTCACTACTTTTCTCAAATTCTTGTCTTGAGATTACTATCTTATCTGAGGTTGCGATAATCTCGCCAGTATAATCACCGGTATTGGTCTTTTCACCGACCTTCATCACGGCCTCATATTTCTTATCATAATTCTCTAAATATGGAACGAGTTTTGTGGCCTTTCCTAAGCAAACGATTAGGAGTCCGCTAGCAAAAGGATCAAGCGTGCCGCAGTGTCCGACTTTTTTGACGCCAAAAAGATGGCCAATCTTATTGCAGACATCTCTGGATGTCCAACCGACAGGTTTATTAATTAATAAGAATCCATCTTTCATATTGCGAATGTCCGTAGAAATAATATAATTGTTTTCGTATGAAAGCAATTAGAACAGTCTTAGCCTGTATCAGACGTGCTGATAACACTTATAACCTTATAAATCACGGTGACAAAATCATCATCGGTTTATCTGGTGGAAAAGACAGTGTTGCTTTAACCTATTGTTTGAATTTATATCGCAAGTTCTCTCATACCGATTTTACCATTCAACCAGTGATGCTTGATTTAGGCTTCCCTGGCTTTAATCCATACGAGATGAATAAGTTCTGCGAATCTCTTGGACTTAAGCTCATCGTTTCTGATAATCGCGAGGTCTATAAGATCCTACAAATTCAACAAAAAGATGCCGCTCATCTACCTTGCTCAATTTGTTCAAGAATGAAAAAAGCAGCGATCAATAAGATTGCTAACGAACTCGGATTTAATAAAGTGGCTTTCGCCCACCATGCCGAAGATGCGATTGAAACACTTTTCATGAATGAAATATATGGAGGTCGCATAGCGACATTCTCACCAAAAATGCATTTAGAGAAAGCTAATATTGATTTTGTTAGACCACTACAACTAGTGAGAGAAAGTGATATTGAACGCCTTATCAGAGAGGAAAACCTTCCAGTTTTAGCTTCTCATTGTCCAGCGGATAAATCCACTTCACGGGAAGATATTAAGAATTTACTTAAATCCATCTACCATAAATATCCAGACGCAAAAGAAAACTTCTTAAGTATGTTATCTAATTATGAAAAAGAAGATATCTGGACTAAAGAGATTTATCTTCACGTTAATCAAGATGACTTATCTCTTAAACCAGTCACCACCCCAATGGATATGCTTGAGATGATGAATGTGAGACAAAAAGTCTTCTTAGAAGAGCAAAACATCAAATACGAAGATGAAGTTATTCCAGAAGAAGAAAAAGAAGCCCATAACTTCGTTATTTGTCTAAAAGACAAAGTCATCGGCTGTATCCGTTATAGAGAGACAAAAGAAAGAGAATTCAAAATCGAGCGCTTCGCTATATATAAAGAATATAGAAATAAAGGATATGGCAAAGACGTCTTCATGTTTTTAGTGAATATGCTTGTTATGAAGTACGTACCATGCCTTATCTACTTCAACGCTCAAGAACAACTCATTGAGTTTTATAAAGCTCTCGGCTTCTCTCCTAAAGGAGATAAATTCACTGAAGCTGGCATCATTCATCAAAGAATGGAGAAGAAATACGAATAAAAAAAGTAAGCAACTCGGCTTACTTTTTTAATAATTCCGCGATTCTTTCTTCTTTTTCATAACCATCATCCAAGATGAAGCTGAGTTCTGGACATCTTCTGGTGTCCATTTTATTTGCTAAACTAGAACGGATGAAGCCTTTAGAGTGTTCTAAGACTTTCATACCTTCTGCGGCTTGGCTCTTATCAAAGAAAGAAACATAAACTTTCGCATAGGAGAAATCTTTTGAGACTTTCACTTCAGGAATTGAAACAAATCCAAGATGTGGATTTTTGAGTTCAATTTGAATAATCTCAGCGATATTCTTTCTAATTAAGGCGGCAATTCTTTCTTGCTTGTTTGCCATAACTATTTACCTTGCTCAACAACTTCGAAGCATTCAATGATGTCGCCTTCTTTAATATCATTAAAGTTTTCGACGAGCATACCGCATTCGTAGCCGTTTTTCACTTCCTTAACGGAATCTTTTTCTCTTTGTAAGGAGGCAAGTTTGCCTTCGTAAACAACAATGCCTTCTCTAATGACACGCACTCCACCAGTGGATTTGATATAGCCATCCACGACCATACAACCCGCAATAGTACCGAGTTTAGAGACTTTAAAAAGTCTTCTAACTTCTGCTTGGCCTCTAACTTCTTCGACGAATGTTGGCTTAAGCATACCTTTCATCGCCGCTTCAATTTCTTCAATTAAGGCATAGATGATACGGTGTAATCTAATTTCCACTTTTTCTTCAGCGGCTTTTGCTCTTGTACGTGCATCTGGTCTCACATTGAAACCATAAATAATCGCATGAGACGCTGTCGCTAAGAGGACATCACTTTCAGTGATGGCACCACTAGTAGCTCTCACGATATTAATCTTCACTTCTTCGTTAGAGAGTTTCTCCAAGGAAGATTTCACAGCTTCCGCACTACCTGTGCTATCAGCTTTGATGATGATATTTAAGTTCTTCACTTCGCCTTCTTTAGCGAGGTTGAATAAATCCTCTAAGCTCGCCGCGCTTGTCGCATTACGGTCTTGAGATTCTTTAATGAGTTTACGTTTAGTGGCAATGCTTCTAGCTTCTGATTCTTCCGAGAAAGCCATGAAACGATCACCTGCTAAAGGAACTTCACTTAATCCAATAACGGAAACTGGAGTACTTGGTGTGGCTTCATTAAGAACTTTTCTAAATTCGTTAGTCATTCTACGGGCTTTACCATAAGAGGTACCGACTACTAAGTAGTCTCCTTCTTTTAAAGTACCGTTTTGGACTAACAACGTAGCCTTTGGACCTTCGTTTTTATCAAGCTTAGCCTCTAAGACTGTACCTAAGGCGTATCTATCTGGGTTCGCTTTGAGTTCTTTCATCTCGGCGACGAGTAAGATTGCTTCAAGTAAGCCATCGATATTTTGTTTCTTCTTCGCAGAAATCTCGACAGTGATACAATCTCCACCATACTCTTCAGCGATGATGTTATGTTGCATGAGTTCGGTTTTAACCCTCTCAGGATCCGCACCAGCTTTATCAATTTTATTGATAGCAACGATAACAGGAACATTAGCGGCTTTAGCGTGGTCAATCGCTTCAATGGTTTGAGGCATGACGCCGTCATCCGCAGCAACCACTAAAACAACAATATCCGTGACACCAGCACCTCTAGCTCTCATTTGGGTGAAAGCTTCGTGCCCAGGAGTGTCAATAAAGGTGATTTTTTGACCTTTACATTCTTTTTGATAAGCACCAATTTCTTGAGAGATGCCACCCACTTCGCCTTCGACAAGATTAGAATTTCTAATCGCATCGATAAGTGTGGTTTTGCCATGGTCAACGTGTCCCATAATGGTGACGACCGCTGGACGTGGTTTAAGTTTGCTTGGATCATCGTTGATTTCTAAATCTTCGAAATTCTCCGCAGCAACGATGTTTTTCTTTTCAAAATCGTAACCAAATTCTAAACAGACTAGTCCGATTAATTCGTCATCTAAGATGGAGTTGATGGTTATCATCTTACCTTGTAAGAAGAGGAATTTGATGATTTCGCCGACTGGGACGTTAAGAGATTTGGATAATTCACCAACACTGATGGCACCAGTATAGATAAAGACACCACCATTGACTTTGGTCTTTGTTTTATCCGCTTTGACTTTTGTGGAAACATTGGTCTCACGTTGTTGCTTATTTGCAAAATTCTTATTCTTTCCCATATCAGCTCTCCTTCTTAGCACATCGCTAATAAATCTATGTAGATTTGTTTATCTACTTTGGCCCTGAGGGCGCGGGACAAAACGTCTCTTTTTTGTCCTTCTAAGATAATATTTTTATCCTTTTTAATATATACACCACGACCGGGGATATGCTTTTCATCCTTTTGGATGAGAATCACCCCGCTCGGTGTTTTGACGATTCTAATTAGTTCGACTCGATTAATGATTTCTTTAGATACAACACACTTACGATAAACAATTTTATTTGTCATCATCGTCGTAGTATTGATCATATTCATCGTAGTCGACATCTTCATCGTCATATTCTTCTTCGAGGTTCTCTTCGTCTTCTTCTTCCATCTCACGGAGTTCTTCTTCGGTATAGATGGACATATAAGTCTTTGGATCAACCTTGTTAGAAAGAGCAGACTCTTCTTTTTCTTCTTCAGAATCTTTCTTCTTACGAGAATATTTCTTGGTTTGTTTCTTGCTCTTAGAAGCTTCGTCTTCTAAGGACTTCTCAAGATCAGAAAGTGTGGTTGTAGTCTTAACCGCTTTAGTTTCGACGACTTCTTCTTTCTTTTCTTTGACTTTTGGAGCCTCTTTTTCTTCTTTAGCAGGAGCTTCTTCGACTTTTTCTTCTTTAGCAGGCGCTAAGAGTTCTTCTTTTTCGCTTTGTTCTGCTAAAGTCTCATCAAAGTCATTTCTTTCTTCCTCATAAACTCTTTCTTGAGGAGCGACATAGCCTTCTGGAAGACCTGGTAAAATAGCGCCTTCTTTAACGCCACTAGCGAGGCTAGCTTTGCTAGCTTGTTCGGCTTTACGAGCGATTTCTTCTGCTTGAAGTTCTTCAAATGTTTGATACGCGATGCCTTCTTCAATGGCGTCGGTCTCAGTTTTAATATCAATATTATAGCCAGTTAAACGCACAGCTAAACGAGCGTTGACACCACGTCTACCAATAGCTAAAGATAAAGAATCATCTTTAACCACTGCGACGGCAGTTTTATTTTCTTCATCAACACTCACACCTGCAATACGAGCAGGTTTTAAGGCTTCCATAATGTATAAGCCTGGATTATCGCTATAAGCGATAACATCAATTTTTTCTTTGACTGCCGCTCCATTCCCTAGTTGAGAGACAATCTTTTGAATCTTGCTACCAGCAGGACCGATACAGGCACCAGCTGGATCGACATCTGGGTTCTGGCTATAAACAGCAATTTTGCTTCTTTCGCCAGCTTCTCTAGAAATGCCTTTGATGACGATTGTGCCATCATAGATTTCTCTAATTTCTTCAATGAATAAGTGTTTTAAGAAACCTTCGTTACTTCTAGAAACGACGATGTGAGCACCTTTAGAACCAGCTTCAACACCGACGACATAAAGTCTAATTGGGTCACCTGGATTAAATCTCTCATCACCAATCATTTGATTCTTTGGTAAATAGACGCTTGTTCTACCAATATTGATAGAGCAGCCTCTTTCATCGCATTTTTCGACTTTACCAGTAATCATGGTGTCGACTTTATCTTTGAAAGCTTCAAATAAAATGGATTTTTCCGCTTCCGCAAACTTTTGTTTGAGGATGCTCTTAATACTTAAAGCAGTAGCTTTTCTTAATGTATCAATTGGAGCTTGAATTAAGAATAAGTCGCCCTCTTTGTATTTGTGTCCATCTTTAGCAGCGTTCGCATCTTCGACACTGATTTCTAAGAAATCATCTTCGACTTCTTTTACGACATTCTTACCTTGATAGAGTTCAAGAATGCCCTTATCAGGATCAATGACGACTTTAACAATCGCGTCATCTCCTCCTAATTCCTTTTTGTAGCCTCTCACCATTGCTTCTTCTAGGGCAGCAAGCACGGTTTCACGACTAATACCTTTACTAACTTCAATCGCTTCTAAAGCGGCTTGAAATTCTTGTGCGTCAATAGCCATAAGCTAAATCTCCTTTAAAATTTAATAGCTAATCGAATTTTTGATATATTTGATTTTTGTATATCAACAGTTTTGGTTCTAGTTTTTACTTTGTAAGATAACTTGATACTATCTTTTAAGCAGGCATCTAGATCGCCTTCAAATATGTTACTTCCCTCAATTGGATTGATGAGGTGGACGTGAATGAATCGCCCCACATATTTATCTAGCTCTTCTATCTTTAAGGGCTTTTCTGCCCCTAAAGAAGAAATATCTAGGACATATGATTCTTCGATTAAATCGATTTCATCTAGATAATCGGAAACAGATTTAGAGACCTCACTAATCATATCCATATCGATTGGTTCGACCTTATCAATAACGAGCTCTAAGACGTTATCGCCTTGGCGACGTGTTGATTTAATCTCTACGAGATTGTAGCCGAGATTTTCAATGAATAGAGTGAGTTTTTCTTTAATTAAATTCGTGTTCATATATCCCCTAGAAAAACAAAGAGTGGCCATTTCGGTCACTCTTTTGTTAAGAGCATTTGCATTTCTCAATGCTCACTTAATATACATTAATTAAATATAATTGTAAATAATTATTTAAGAGGGTTGACGATGATCTCGCCATCGGTACAAACGACATTGTAGGTACCAGCTTTATAGAGCCAGTTTTTACCGCGTTTGATATGTCTCCAAGAGACTTTGCTACCCGCATAATTGATGCGTTTAAGTTTTGGTGTATTGAAGAAGCAGTTTTCGCCAATCTTTTTCACGCTGGTTGGGATAGAGACAATCTTTAGATTGCCACAGTTAGCGAACGCTCCATTACCGAGTTCTTGGATACCCACTGGGATCACCGCAACTTCGAGGTTCATGTTTTCCGCGAATGCGTGTCCGCCAATTGAGCGAATATTTCTTGGTAAGCCATTATCAACTTTGGTGACGACTTTGGTCACTTCTTTGACTAAGAATGGTTCTTGCTCACCGTTAGCGGCGTAGACTGGTCTACCCTCAGCATCATAGCCAAGAAGCGCTGGGCTAGCTTTGCTAGGATCTGGGCGAGAAAGATCTTTTGTGTCTTCGATATAAACTCTATTTTTGAAGCAAGCCGCATAGAAGATACCAAGAAGGATCATGCATAAGAAGCTGACGCCGAGCATGATATAAGAGATTAATAAATCCATACCAAGAACTTCAGTTCCGGCGCCTTCAGAGGCAGCCTTAACAGCAGCGTTGAACTGTAAGGAAAGAACGAATGTGTTTCCAAAAGCTCCGCCGACAAATAAGAGCATTAAGATGAAATATAACCAACCAAGACCATATGGGAGTTTATATCTCATAATGCGTCCACGGAAAATATATTCCATACCTACGATGAGGTAATAAAGAGCGAGTAAACAAATGATGATAAAGATCGCTCCTAATGAAAGGAAGAGAATAGATTCAATAAGAGCAAATTGAGGAATTGGTCCACCATTAGCGATTGCTTCAATAAGCGCGCCGGTGTTACCTAAGCCTTGCTGGAAGATGTACTTGAATAAATCAAGACCAGTTAAAGCGTTAACGCTTTTGGTAAGTGTTAAAGTTGCATAACTAGTTTCTGGAATTGTTAAAGTGAAGAATGGTAAAAATAACCAGACCACTGGGATAGCCGCAAGTAAAAGGGCTAATATTCCTGAGACGAAACTGCCAAAGGAATAACGTTTGATGATTCTCACACCATTAATTTTGTTAACTTTTTTGCTCATAATCATTTTTCATTATAGACCAAAAATCATTAAAATAAATTATTTATTTTCCATTGTGAGTATTTTTATCTTGTCATTAGCCTTGGCGAAATCGCTGTCAGCGGCCTTTTTATACCAGTACATGGCTTTATCTAAATCCTTGGTGAGGTAGACACCATTTTCATAGAATAAGCCTAAATTGTACATGCATCTTGAGTCATCCGCTTTTGCACCTAGTGAGTACCAGTGTTGCGCTTGAGCGTAGTCTTTTTCAACGAATAGTCCTTTGGAGAACATCACACCTAAATAGTAGTAACAGTTTGTATCTCCTGCACTAGCGCCTCTTAAGAACAGCTGATAAGCGAGTTCATAACTCTGCTCTACT
>CAMKFP010000023.1 GCA_946411895.1 uncultured Caryophanales bacterium | reverse complement strand
ATTATGTGGATATTTATAATTCTGTCCTTTGACTTTTGCGTCCTCTCCATCAAAATGGGTGTTTTGAAGTTGACGAGGGACATTAATTCCTTTGCCTTGTTGGACATCCGCAATAGCAGCATCGATAGCAAGTACACCAGAGTTACTTTTTGGAGCAGTTGCAATTAAAATAACGGCATTAGCTAAAGGAAGGCGAGCTTCTGGTAAACCGAGTTGAAGAGCACTATCAACAGCAGCCTTCACGATTGGGATAATATTTGGATAAGCTAAGCCTACATCTTCGTTAGCGGAGCATAGAATTCGACGGCACGCCGCAATAAGATCTCCAGCCTCTAGCATCTTAGCTAAATAAAACAAACTAGCATCAGGATCACTACCCCTCAATGACTTCATGAGAGCGGACAAATTATCAAAGTGTTTATCTTGATCTTTATCATAGTTGATGTTCGCTCTATCGATGAGCTGTTCCACCATCTTTTTATCAATATTTCTCTTTTTTGAGAGGGAATTTGCTAGGAATTCTAGATTATTTAGCGATTTTCGCATATCGCCATTAGAGGCAATCGCGAGTAAATCGAGAGCGTCTTCATCAAGAGTAACCTTGAGTTTTTCTGCACCTCTTAAAATACCCTTCTTTACGTCTTGATAGGAAATTGATTTAAACTCAAAAACTGTACATCTAGAGAGCAAAGCTGGGTAGATATAAAAATATGGATTTTCAGTTGTGGAAGCAATTAGAGTAATCTCTCCGCTTTCCACGAATTCTAAAAGAGATTGCTGCTGCTTCTTATTAAGATATTGAATCTCGTCTAAATAGAGCAAAATACCATTAGTTGTGAACACGCTACCAACATCAGCAATAATTTTTTTAATGTCGTCAGTTGAAGCGGTTGTTCCGTTAAGTTTATATAAGGACATGTTCGCTTTTTTAGCGATGATATTCGCCATGGTCGTTTTGCCAGTGCCTGGAGGACCATAGAAAATCATATTGGGAATATGGTTCTTCTCAATAACTTTCCTAAATAGACTACCTTTGTCTAAAAGGTGGGCTTGGCCAACCATTTCATCTAGACTATTAGGACGAATAAGATCAGCTAATGGTTGTTGCGCCATATCTAGCCGATTACCTCTCTAATAACTGGACGTTTTAAGACAAATTCTTTTGTTAAAACAAAAGCTTTTTTAATATCTTCTAAAATTGGAGCGTATTCTTTTTCGCTCTTATTGGTATAAACGGTGCAAAGGATATCGCCTTTCTTCACGTCATCGCCAATCTTCTTATGTAAAACAATACCCGCAGACATATCAATGACATCTTCAAGAGTAGCTCTACCACCGCCTAAGCGCATGGAGGATTCGCCAATCTCTAAAGCATTGAGGCTCTTGACGTAGCCTTCATCTTCAGCGCGGATTTCAATAATGTTCTTAGATACTTCAAACTTTTCAGGATGTAGGATATAACTGACATCGCCTTCTTGCATTTCCACCATCTTGCAGAAAACTTCAAAAGCTTTTCCGTTATTGATGACTTCATGGAGTTTTGCTCTACCTTCTTCGATTGAAGAGGCGCATTTAGATTGAACAAGCATAATGGATCCAGCGGTATAGCAGAGTTCCATTAAATCTTCCGGCCCTCTACCTTGTAAGGAATCGATAGCTTCTTTTACTTCTAAGGCATTACCAACAGCAAAACCTAAAGGTTCAGACATATCACTTAAAACGGCTTTGGTATTTCTACCAAGTCTATTACCGATGTTAACCATGATGGTCGCAAGTCTTCTGGCATCATTCATGTTTTTCATGAATGCACCTTCACCTACGGTGACATCAAGCAAAATTGCATCTGCACCACTAGCGAGTTTTTTAGACATAACGCTAGCTGCAATTAATGGAATTGATTCAACTGTACCAGTAACATCTCTAAGCGCGTACATCTTTTTATCAGCAGGAACTAAGTGTGCTGTTTGACCAGCAATCGCTAAGCCAATTGTGTTGACTTGTTTTTCAAATCTTTCACCTTCAATAGCGATTGTTAAACCTGGGATAGATTCTAGTTTATCTAAAGTACCACCTGTGTGACCTAAGCCACGACCAGATAATTTAGCCACAGGAGCGCCACAAGCAGCGACCATTGGGCCTAAAACAAGGGATGTTTTGTCTCCCACTCCACCAGTGGAGTGTTTATCTACCTTGATACCTTTAATACCACTTAAATCTAATGTTTCGCCAGAGTGTTCCATACAATCTGTTAAAGTGGACACTTCACGATCACTCATTCCTTTAAAAAGGATTGCCATTTGCATCGCACTGCTTTGATAGTCTGGGACTTCTCCTTTGACATAGCCATCAATCCAAAAGCGAATTTCTTCGTCAGTCAGTTCATGACCATCTCTTTTTTTAACAATTAAATCAACCATTCTCATATGTGAATTACCTCGTTTATATTCTAACACATTAAATGTATTAGAAATATACAAAAAGTGTTGTTTTTGTTTTATGATATTTCTATGGATTTATTCGAATCTTTAAAAACCTATTTATCAGAAAAGGAAATAAAGGAATTAAAGGAAGCGTTAGAGAAAGAAAGTCTCCATGCTGCTCTTTTAAATCCTACAAAAATAAGCGATGAAAAGTTCGTTGAATTATTTCCTCATGTTAAACCACATCCAATTGTCAAACACGCGTTCATCTACGATAAAAATGAGTACGAATTAGGTAAGCATGTTCTCCATGAATTAGGAGCGTACTATCTACAAGAACCATCCGCGATGCTACCGGCGTTTTTGCTTAATCCAAATAAAGACGATATGGTCTTAGATTTATGCGCTGCTCCAGGAGGAAAAAGCGTGCAAGCTTCCTTCTTAATGGAGAATCAAGGTTTCATCCTTTCTAATGATATTTCTCGTTCTCGTGCTTTAGCGATTTTAGAGAATACCGAAAGACTTGGAATTGCCAATATCGGAATAATTAGCAGGGATTTTAAGGAAATTTATCAAGATTTGAGAAATTATTTTACAAAGATTATCTTGGATGCGCCATGTTCTGGAAGCGGAATGTTTAGAAAATCTGAAGCTGTGAAAGATGATTGGAGTTATGAAAAAGTTCTAAGATGTCAAAAGATACAAAAAGAGCTGATCTTGATGGCATATCAGATGCTCGCTCCAAACGGAGAAATGGTCTATTCCACATGCTCATTTTCTAAAGAAGAAGACGAGGATGTTGTTAAATATTTATTAGACAATACAGACGCTGAAATTATCAAAATTCCTTCTAACCCACTTTATTATGAAGGAAAAGATGGCTTGGGCATACATTTATTTCCTCATCTATTTCCGGGAGAAGGACACTATATTTGTTTAATTAAAAAACCAAATGTCGGTGAAAGAAGACAAATTAAAACCCCCAAATTTGTCCCATACAAACTAGATATGGATTTTGAGGGTTTCCAACCATATACGTTTAACGACCATGCCCTCTTAGTTAGAAAGGAAGGTATGAACTTTATTGATTACAAATATCTGGTTAGAGTCGGTTTGGAGGTCCTAGAACTCTCCAACAAACGTATATCCCGTTATGGGGTAGGCTTTGCGCATTTTATCCACTCATTTGGATGCGGATATAGTTTATCTAAAGAGGAAGTTAGAAGATATCTGAGTGGCGAGGGCTTGACGAACCCAAAAACCATTCAAAAGGGTTTCGTCTGGCTTACGTATATGGGATTGGGTGTAGATATCGCCTACTTTGATGGGAAAATGATTAAAAATCATTATCCTAAACATCTAAGGAAGCTCATCCAGAAGTTCTAATGGCTCACACTGAGCACTATATTGGACTTTCTCGGCAACTAAATAGATCTCGTCGTCTTGACACTCAAGATGACCTTGAATAATCACATACGACCCCTTTTCTTTTCTAAAGAGGGGGTTGTTCTTTTTTCTATTCCAATACATGACAGGAATAAAAGAATAGACATCCGTATTTCCGCGAACCATGATATCGACGGTTTTGAGATATCTAAGGTACTCGTTTTTCATGTTGTCGAGCCAACCAGTTAGTACACAGGTAGCAATCATATATCCTCCGGGTGTACTAATATTATAAAACAAAAAGTGTGGAAATTATTCCCACACTTATTTTATATCTTATATAAAATAGTCGCCTCAATTGCAGGGTTTATAATATTTTTGTGGTAAACCCCATCACTTTGCACGCCTAATAAAATCAAATAATCATCGGCTTCGAAGTAATGTATCTTGTCCGTCGGATTAATCGCAATGAGCAGTTTCTTAAACGGATAGATGTATTTCGAGTCCTCACAGGTGAAGTGAATCACACCATGTTCATCATCTCTTTCCCCTTTGAAGACACCAGCAATATCTTCTGGTTTATATAAGGATGTGTAATGAAGATTACGACGATATTGGACAAATGAGACAAAGATATCCACCATATGATATCTCTCATCCACTAATGACCAGTCCATGTTGTTGATTTTGACATCCTTATAGGTATTTGGATGTCCTTCTTTAGATAGACCAATCTCTTGACCCATATGGATGAAAGGAACGCCAAACGAGAGAAGAACAATCTTATTAGCGAGTTGAACGCGTTTTAAAATCGTGTCTTCATCTTCTTCTTCATTAGAGACAGATAATTTATCAAATAGAGTGTTATTGTCGTGACATTCAACATAGTTGATGGATTGGTTCGCGCTCACAAAACGCGCATCATAAGACACGTTTACGCATGAGCCGCGGAAGATATATTCAAGACCAAAGCCATAGGAGAAATCACCATTAACATAGCCTTTTTGTTTTAAATCGAATGTTGAGCCTTTTAAAACGTCACGATACACATCGTTAAAGAAACCATAACCAGGCATATTTCTTGCGTTTTCTATGACGCCTTTTTTCTCAACTGGGAGTTGGTTAGGCATATTCCAACCCTCACCATAAAGCATGATGTTAGGTTTAAAGGCTCTAAGTCTCTTTTCTGCTTCAAGTAAGGTGTCTGAATCAATAAGACCCATTAAGTCGAATCTAAAGCCATCTAAATCAAATGTTTTCGCTAAATAGACAAGAGAATCGACTATAAGTCGAGAAGTCATCTTTCTTTCTGAAGCAATGTCGTTTCCACATCCCGAAACAGAAGAGATAGATCCATCTTTGTTCTTGCGGAAATAATAGCCAGGAACCGTTCTTTCTAAATCGGTTGTGTGATGATCGAATAAGTGATTATAAACGACGTCGAGGTTCACTCTAATCCCAGCTTCATGCATACCAGAAACCATCGCTTTGAATTCATCAATACGGTTTAATGGAGTTTCTGGATGAGTGGCTAAAGAACCCTCTAAAGCAAAGAAACTAATTGGGTCATAGCCCCAGTTATATTTCTTCTCGACGTTCACGTCATCAACGTTATAGTAATCAAGTACAGGTAAAACCTGTAAATGAGTAATTCCTAAATGTTTAAGATAATCTAGTCCTGCTGGATGGCCTCCTTCTGTACGACGGCCTTTTTCCACCATGCCAAGATATTTACCTTTATGGACAATATCAGTGGACTTATCTTCCGTGAAGTCACGGATGTGAGTTTCATAGATTATCGCGTCAACTGGATTAACAAACTTGTCTTTTTTAATTGGTTTAACTGGGCGAGCAAGTTCTTCTTCATCGATAACAACGCTATACTCACTTCTTAAAGAAGTTTCTTTGGCGTAGATGTCTCTTGCCTTACGATAAACGCCACTATTTTCCACGTAGTAGCAATATCTTCTATTCTTATAGTCACCTTCTAATAAAAGACGATAAACGCCCTTGTCGCTTCTTTCCATTTTGTATTGAACAAAGCGGCCGGTGTGGTTTTCGATTTTTAAGATGACATTGGTGGCAGTTGGGGCCCACATTGCAAAGCTTGTTTCCCCTCTTTTATAGTGGCTACCTAAATCCTCTCCATCATAATAGAAAAGATCGTCAAATTCTGGAAAGCTACTAGCTTCATAGGTATCCACAATCGCATAAGGATAATCGGAATAAGATATTTCATATCTTTTCCCGAATTGATAGTCTTCGTTTAAAGTCAAAATACAGGTATAAAAGAAACTATCCGCATGTGTCTTCTTTTCCACCTTGAATTGACCGTATTTTTCCCCTTCCACGAATAAAGTGAAAGTACCCCTCGCTGGGACTTTCCTTTTTGTGTATAAACTGATTTCAATTTGTCGTAACGAAATAAGACTCGCTTTTAAAAATGTTGCCATAAATTAAATACTCTTATGAAACGTAATCGTCGTGCATCAATACTGGGCAGCCTCTATTGCCATCAGGTTCAGTAGCAATCACGCCTTCTTGTTGTAATCTTACAAAGAAGCGTCTAGCTCTATTAAAGCCAACAGAGCATTCACCCTGAATTCTAGACATGGACATAAATTGTTGGGACATCACCCATTCTTTGATGCCTTGATATCTATTTTCTTCCGCTGGATCCATAGAGGCGCCAATAGAACCATTAGCGACAGCATCACGACCCATTTGTGCGGCTTCATCCACTAGATTAAGGAACTTTTCATTATAATGAAGTTCGTAGTGTTCCTTGAGATAACCAATGATACGCATAATCTCTTTTTTCTGGACAAAACAGCCTTGTAAACGGGCTAAACCCACTCTAGAAACAAGAGGAGATTGAACAAGCATATCACCATGACCCATGAGCTTTTCCGCGCCACCTTCACCTAAAATGGTAATGGATTGAGTGACGTTAGCGGTGCTTAAAGCAACGTGAGTTGGTAAGTTGTTTTTAATCGTACCAGTGATGATATTAGATGTTGGAGATTGAGTGGCGATTAACATATGGATGCCACACGCTCTGGCCTTTTGGCCAAGGAGCAAGATTGGTTGAGAAATTTCTTTACAAGATTCCACCAAATCACCAAACTCATCAACGATAACAATGATGGATGGGAGTTTTTCTTTGCCGTTTTCCTGAGCCCATTCATTATATTCGTCGAGTTCAACAGAGCCATCAGCTTCTTGGAACATCACATAACGTTTGTTCATTTCATCAACAAGTTTGTTGAAGAAAAGCTTGGCTTGCTCTGGATCATCGATAACTGGACAAAGTAAATGAGGCATATCGCGATACTTCACCATTTCAACTTTCTTTGGATCAATTAAAGCAAGGCGGAGATTATCAGGAGAATTTCTCATGATTAAAGTAGCGATTAAGGAGTGAATAAAGACAGACTTACCACTTCCAGTGGTACCAGCGACTAAAGCGTGTGGGAACTTGTTAAAGTCAGCCCAAACGATATCGCCAGAAATATTTTTACCAAAACCAACCGCTAACGGATGCTTTTTCACATCTGGAAGTTTCTCATATAACTCTTTGAAATAGACAGATCTAGTGACCGCATTAGAGATTTCTAAGCCAGAGAAGGTAGAACCTTCAACGACAGACTCAAATCTCACGGCGACACCACCGAGTTGACGAGATAAGTCTTCTACTAAGTTATTAACTTGTCTGACAGAGACATTGCTATCGTAATCAATATTAAATCTAGTAACAGCAGGACCAATTGTATAGTCCACAACAGAGGCTCTAACTGCGAAGTTAGATAAGACGCGGTCGATGATGACTTTTCTTTGCTCAGCAAGCTGAGTGTTCTTTTCAAGAGCGTCGCTATCTTCGACATTTTCAAGTAATTCCATAGAAGGTGGAACCCATTTAACTGGTTTTCTCACCACTGGTTTTGGTTCTGGAGCAGGCTCAAATTCAGGTTCAGGCATACGCACTGGCTCAGGAACAGGGGCCGGTGCAGGAGCTGGTTCTGGAGCGGGCTCATCAAAGTTAAGTTGTAATTGTTCCGCTTTTTCGAGTTCAGTTTGTCTTTCATTAGCCTCAAGAAGAATCTCTTCTGGACTCTTTTCTTCCACGGCTGGTTTAGCTTGTTCAAAAGCGTTGAACTGAGGACGTGGATTTGGATTAGCCGCTGGCGCACCATTTCTATAGAAATGAGCAGGAACAAACGCTCCATTATCATAACCATAATATGGATTGAATCGATTGACTTGAGTATAAGCATCCGCCACAGCAGGAGTTGGTTCAGCTGGTTTAGGTTGTTCAACAGGCGCTGGTGCAGGTGCAGGAGTAGCGCGTGCTAAGTTGATATTGGAAGCCTCAGAAATATAGTCATAGTCTTCTTCCACTTCTGGTTTCTTCTCTTTTTTAAAGAGACCCTTGAAGGAGAAAGAGGATTTCTTGCTTTCAGAGGCAGGAATTTCTTTAGTTTGTTTTGGAGTTTTGTTTTTGTTTAAAAGCGTCATGATTGGATCAAAGAACATGGTGATTAAACCAAGAATGACAATCATGATGCCAACAAAATAGACAAATCCACCATTAACTTTGGCAAATATCCCAGCTAAAGCGTAGCCAACAAAACCGCCACCATAGCCTGGTTTAGATTGAAGTAAATCAATTGTCTTTTCTGTGAAATAGTTCTTTCCTTCGGAAAAAGAATTAAAAACCGCTTTATAAGATTCAGCACTTGCACTACTATTCACTGCATAGGAGAGAATGATAGCGGCGCCAATAAATGTGATTAAAAATCCAAAAATATATTTCTTCTTTTTCACCTTTAGTGTTTTGACTTTTATGAGCATGTAAAAACCAAAAATATAGATGATGGCGTAAATCACATAGGCCATTGTGCCGAACAAATAAACAAATGGGAGAGTTAAAGCTCTACCCACATAACCGATGTTGAGCACTAAAACTATGGATATTAAACAAAGAAGAACGCCAAGGAAAAATAGGAAATATTTTTCAAAGGCAGGCTTTTTTGAATCGTTTTTTTCTTGCATATATATATTATATATGCTGAGTATTGCGTATGTAAATTGATTTTCAAAGAAAAAAAGCACGGAAACGTGCTTTATCTCTATTCTTCAACACTAATTATTGGAATAATGTAGGGTTCTCGACCATTTTCACGTTTGATGAATTTTTGGCTTCTATCCGCGACGTTTTGATAAATCTCATCTAAATTGAAGCGTCCGGCTTGGAAGGCTGTGTTAATTTCATCAACGAAAATGTTGGAAATTGATTTAAGAAGTGGCTCGGCTTCTTTGACATAGACGAAGCCACGCATCTGACAGTCTGGACCAGCAAGAATCTTTTGTTCTTTTATAGAGACCGAGGCTGCCACAACAACAACGCCATCAACACCGAGTTTCTTACGGTCTTCAATGACTTCATCAGCGGTGATACCAATGCCACTTCCGTCAACGAGGACAGGATCAATCTTGATCTTGTTCACTTCGTTAGGAATAATCTTTGGCCTATCGCCATCGAAAACAAGTTGCATGCCATTATCTAAAATAAAGACATTCATGTGGTTGAGATTAACTCCATTTTCAATTGCGAGTTTAGCGTTCGCCATTAAGTTGGTGAAGTTGCCTCTCACTGGGAGATAATACTGTGGTTTTAATAAGGTGAGGAAGAGCTTGATATCATCTTGACAGGCATGAAGTGGAGTAATGTCTTTTGATTTGATCCAAACAACCTCACAACCTGTTCTATATAAGTTATCAATCGCATGTGTGGCGGCGACTTCTAAAGTTGGAGTTGCAACTGCAGCGGAGATGAAAATATCGCTGTCACATAAAGTGATTCTTTTATCCTTATTTGTATGGAAAGCAAGAGCATTAACTTCATCGTATAACTCCTCTTCTTTACCAATCATGAGAATGACCATATCTTTGGCTTTGACTCTTAAGAAGTCTTCGCTATTGATGACTAAAGAGGCATCATATAAATCCGGGAATGCCGCATGCATCGAAGTCATGATCTTTCTTGTATAATCGTCATAAAAGAAGAGCTTTTTGCGGTATTTTTTTGTTAAATTGCAGATTTCTTTAATTCTGGAAATATTTTGCCAGAAGCAGTTAATAAAGATTCTTGAGTTCCCATCTTTAAAGTATTTTTCAATATGAGGAACAATCTTATGACGTGGAGAGCAATATCCTGGAGATGTCGCCTTTTTAGATTCTGTAAGAAGGAGCAATGTTGGCTGTTCGCTTATCCTACTTAATGCTTGTAAATCGAAGATAAAAGCAGGATCGGAGACATCATAGTCAACAATGAAGTCACCAGTATAAACAATGTTTCCACGGTTGGTTTCAATAGCTACACCACAGCTATAGGGAGCGTTATGCATAGTTTGGAAGAACTTAACGATGTGATTAGCAATCACGGTTTGTCCAGAAGGCTGAATGGTAATGAAATCCATCTTGGTTTTCACTCCTTGCAGTTTAGCTTGTCCTTCTATGATATATTTGGTCGCTTCAGTACAATAAATAGGCGCTGGAGCGGACTTATAGAAGTATTTTAAAGCGGACATATTTTCATCGTGACCATGGGTCATGATGTAGGCGACAATACGGGATTTGTTTTCAATGAGGTAGCTTGCGTTAGGTAAAAGATAGTCAACACCAGGAATGTTCTTATCAGGTAAAGATACACCGGCATCTAAAACGAAAATGTCGTCGTTGATTTCCACGACATAACAATCTCGACCATTTTCATCGAGGCCACCCAAAGCAAACACTTTAATTTTGTCCATTTAAAGTCCTCCTTAAAAATTGTCTATGTGCAATTTCTAAATCTAAAATAACATATGACATTAATAAATAAGAAATACTTTTTTATTAAATTTGACTATTTAACTAGTTCAATGTTCTCTGTAGCGATGATATCAACAGATAAGTTCAAAACATTTTTGATGACGATGTCACCAATAGAAACAGGGGCTTTTAACTCCACCTTGTTAATCTCTTCCATGACCTCAAAGATTTTCTCTTTTGGCACAGGAGAAGCGGTTTTTACTGAGCAAACTGAGTAAGATCCGTCATTAACTTTGACGGTACTAGTGACAATACGGGTTGGATGAGTGAGTTCATCAATCGCATATTTCGCTCCACGGGGGCAGAAATTACCGCTCACACTCATATTCTCGTCGACAGTTAAATGGCATCCACGAGGACAGCAAATACAAATAAGATTCTTTTCCATTATTGATTTACCTCCTTAGGAGTTAACTTAACTTCTAGAGCGCCTTTCTTTTCTTTAAATAAGCTAAGTGGAAGAGAAATAACTTCCATTTCGCTAGGAATAATCACGCCTTTAAAGACGCGCTTAATGGTTTCACCATTATAGATGAATTCAATATAAACATTTTGTGTGGGTTTTCTCACTCTCAGTTTGAAATCCACTTTCTCATAATCTGAGCCAGAGATGTGTTGAGGGAGGATATAGCCAACTCCATCTTTAGCGGCGCATGAAATGTCATATTCTTCAACGTGGAGATCGCCTTGAATATATCTCGCCGCGCTTTCTCCGGCGATGCGGGCTTCTTTGACCACGTTATCAACGAGGTCGTGAACGTGAAGAACGTTACCGCAAGAGAAGACACCTGGAAGAGAAGTTTGAAGGTATTGGTCAACTTCCGCACCTTTGGTGCCACTCACTTTGATGCCAATATCACTTAACAAAGTGTTATTTGGAATTAAACCAATAGAGAGCACTAAAGCGTCACAATCAAAGACTTTTTCGGTGCCTGGAATTGGTCTAAATTTCTCATCAACTTGTGAGATTTCGACTTTCTCAACGTGTTTCTTACCAATGACTTGGCTGACTGTGTGAGAAAGATATAAAGGAATATCATAGTCGTTCAAGCATTGAACGATATTTCTATTTAAGCCATTAGAGTATGGCATAATCTCGGCAACGCCTAAGACTTTCGCTCCTTCGAGAGTGAATCTTCTAGCCATAATAAGACCGATATCACCACTACCAAGGATGAAAATGCGTTTGCCGCATAAATAACCAAACTTGTTAATCATTAATTGAGCTTGACCTGCGGTCAACACACCAGCAGGACGATCTCCTGGGACGCCAATCGCGCCAGCATTTCTCTCGTAGCAACCCGCTGCCATAATGATGGCTTTAGCTTCAACTTCCACAGAGCCTTCTTCTTCATTGACATAAGTGACAACTTTATTAGGAGTCACTGAAGTGACTGTAGAAAGAAGATGGCATTCAATATTTCTATCTTGGACTTGCTTAGCGAAACGATAAGCAAATTCAGGACCGGTTAACTCTTCTTTGAATTCTCCTAAACCAAAGCCGTTATGGATACATTGATTTAAGATGCCACCAAGTTCGGCGCCTCTTTCAATAATAATGATGGAACGGATACCTCTATCGTAGGCTTCAACAGCAGCGGCTAATCCAGCGCTACCACCACCAATAATAAGTAAATCGACTTTACGCATTATCTTTTACCCCCTTTGTTAGATTTATAAGGGGCAAAATAGCCGCCATCTTTGTCATAGCTTACCTTAGAAACATCAATTTCTTTTTCCTCAGCGATAATTGAAACGCTGATTGGTTGACAGAAACCGCCTTGGCATTTACCAAAGCCGGCTCTGGTTCTCTTTTTTAGAGCCTTCAAGGAATTGCATGGAAGTTTACGGTGTAAGACTTCTAAGATTTCTCCTAAAGAAACCTTTTCGCATTGACAGACCATTCTACCAAATTCTGGATGCTCTTTAATAAGAGCATTTCTCTCTTCATTAGATAAATCTAATGGTTTGGTGTATGGTTTGATATTTTTCTTATAGTTTTTGTTTTCTTCAAGCTTCAAAACTTTACTCACTAATTCTTCGACAACGTATTTACCAATCGCTGGAGAAGAAACAAGTCCAGGAGATTCAATACCTGCAACATTGATAAAGGCAGGCTCACTCTTAGATGATTCAATAATAAAGTCGTGAGTGCTTGGGGTGGCTCTTAAGCCAGCGTAGACTCTAATTTGTTGATAAAACGGGATATTCTTAATGAGCATGGAGGCTTGTTGTTTGACGTTAGCCAAGGTAAGAGAATCACAAGCCACGCATTCGCGGTCATCCATTGGCTCACTACTTGGGCCAATGATATAGTTCCCAGATGTTGTTTTAGATACTAAAACACCTTTGCCTTTCGCACTTGGAAGAGGGAAGACAACGTGATTAACAAATTCACCTTTAAAGTGATCTAAAACATAGTATTCGCCTTTTCTTGGGGTGATAAACCAATCAATTGGTTCAATCATCGCGGCGATTTTATCGGAATAGACACCAGCGGCGTTGATCACCACTTTACTTTCATATTCTTTATCTTGGGTATAGACCACAAAGTGGTCACTCACCTTTTTGATATCTTTGACTTCTTGATTAAGGGCGAGTTCCACGCCATTATCAAGAGCGTTTTCCATCGCGTGACAAGTTAAAAGGAATGGGTTGATAATTCCACCTGTTGGGCAATATAAAGCGCCAAGGGCTTCTTCAGAAATGTTTGGTTCCATTTCTCTTAGTCTAGCTTGGTCAACAATTTCAGAAGGGACACCATTTATGGTGGCTCTTTCTTTGAGTTCTTCAAGTGTCTTAAGTTGAGCTTCTTCGGTTGCAACGGTTAATGTACCGATTTGTTCATAAGGAACATCGAGTTCTTTACAAACTTGCTCCATCATTTGATTACCTAAAACATTGAATTTAGCTTTCTTAGTTCCTGGGACTGGATCATAGCCTGAATGGGAGATCGCACTATTAGCGCAACTCGTCGCATTACAGACGTCATTATCCTTGTCTAAAACTAAAACATTTAAGTTAAAACGAGATAAATTTCTCGCAATAAAGGCGCCAACTGCACCAGCGCCAATGACAATTACATCTTTCATACGCTAAATAATTTACCATAAGCATCTTATTTTGTTAATAAACAAAAAGGACTTCTTTATTAGAAATCCTATTTGTGAATAATTATTGTTGTTCGGCAATTTTATCGGCCTCATCAAACTTTCTTAAGAGGTCTTCCACGGTGAGTTTCTCTTTTTCTTTTCCTCTCACGTCGTAGATGATGTGACCTCCATGGAACATGATGAGTCGATCTCCATATGTGATAGCATCTCTCATATTATGAGTGACCATAACTGCAGTAAGCTTATTGTCTCTAACAATTCTATCAGTTAGTTCTAGAACAGTCTTTGCTGTCTTAGGGTCTAGGGCAGCAGTATGTTCATCAAGGAATAATACATCAGGACGTTCTAATGTAGCCATTAGAAGTGTAACAGCTTGTCTTTGTCCTCCTGATAGTAATCCTATCTTAGTATTAATTCTATTTTCAAGCCCTAAATTAAGCGAACTTAATTTTTCTTTAAACATTTGAGTATCATTCTTTTTGAAACCCCACTTCAAAGTACGAGGTCTAGCTCTTCTATAAGCAATTGACATATTTTCAACAATTGACA
>CAMKFP010000022.1 GCA_946411895.1 uncultured Caryophanales bacterium | reverse complement strand
GGAGCAGCAGTAACACTCTCTTCTTCCTTCTTATTTCTTTTAAACCAACTCATACCTTAATGATTTTACTATAATTAAAAATTATGTGGGTAGGAAAATTCATTTATCTCCATAAAATCTATCTATTTTTCCATAGTTAGGTAAATATTTCTTGTTTTTTTATTAGAAAAACCTATAATACGTTTATTCCTTTTTTAAAGGAGCCTCAATTATGAAGAAAAAATACGTTTTATTCACACCATTACTTGTCTTCTCAATCGCTCTTAATGCTTGTGCTAGTGAAAGCAAAAGAATTGAAGAGGTCTCTTTTGATGAACAAACTTTTGGTGATTTCGACGGTTATTATCGTCATGATATCTCAGAATATAACTTAACCGAATACCCACAATGCGGTGTTTTTGGTGGCTATACCGATCCAGCACGTTTACCAACTCCTTCTATGGGCACCGTTAACGTCTTGGTGGTCCCAGTTTATTTTGAAGATAGCGATACCTTCTCAAAAGAAGATTTAAAAGTTTTAGACAAAGTCTATAACGCTGATAGCAAAGATACCGGTTGGGAATCCTTACATTCCTTCTACTATAAGTCAAGCTACGGCAAGCTTGATTTCGAAGCCACAGTGGTCGAACCATATAATGTGGGAATTAAAACTGCCGCTTTTAGAAACTGGGAAAACTATTCTCCAACAGGAAAACTTGCCTATAAGATTACAAAATGGCTCATTGATGATAAAGGTATGAACCTTAAAAAATTTGATAGCAATGACGATGGCTATATCGATTGCTTACAAATGGTTTATAAGTATAACGAGAAAACTGGAGACAGTGATACCTTCTGGGCCTATACAACCATGGCCTCTGCTTCAGCAGCTGCTTCTGCAACATCAAGCAAGAAACTACCATATAAACCCGAAATTTATTTCTGGAGCCGTTATTCCATGATCGAAAACGACTACTATGATATTAATATTGATGCGCATACGCTTACTCATGAGACCGGACACGCTTTAGGTCTTAACGACTACTATGATTATGATAGAAATAAAGGCGACGCTCCTGCTGGCATGTGCGACATGATGGACCTCAATATCGGTGATCATAGCGCATTCTCCAAGATGCTCTTAGGTTGGACAAGTCCATATTATGTTGATGGCAGCAAAAACGAAGTCACTATTACTCTTAATTCCTTCGCGGAAACCGGAGACTTTATTCTTCTTAAAGATAACTGGAATGGCACTCCATATGATGAGTATTTAACCTTATCCTACTTCACTCCTGATTTAAACAACAAACAAGACAGTGAAATGGGCTATCCAGAATGGCAATGGGACCGCGGTGATTACGGCGTTGGTGGCTTATATAAGAAAGCTGGCTTAGCCTTGCACCATGTCGATAACCGTCAAATCGCTTATCGTCAAAACTATTTCGGTTACGCAAGAGATATTAACGATCTCAAATACTCTTATTCAACTGCGCATTCCAATACGCAATCTCAATCCGTCAACGTGGAAGAATCAGTCAAACAATGGAGTTGGGTCACAGGTTCTCCATATAAGCAATTCGCCTTAATTGCAGCGGATAAATCCAATACCTTAAATGAGAGTTATGCGTTTTGGTATTTAGGAAATCAAAACTTCCTCTTCTCCACTCCTGAATATGGAGGAGGTGCTTCTTCATTTAACATCGCGGATTACTCTCATTTATTTGCAGAAGAGACCAAGTTCGACGATGGCGAAGATATCGCATGGAGCTTTGAAATCTTAGAGCAAAACGATGATAACATCACCGTGAAACTCACCAAAAACGCTTAAACAAAACAACAAAAAACTGAGCGAATTTCCTGTAAATGCTCAGTTTTTTATTTGCTTTTATTATTCTTTTTTCTTATTTGCCAAGTGATGAAGAATCTCATGAAGGATAGGCCATATCGCTTCTAAGATCATCTCAACACCGAGCAAGTACACATGTGTCAATGCATGATGCTCACCTGGTTCAAGAATAAGAAATATTGAGAAGATGATAAGGACGACTGATTCGATGATGTTCGCCGTTGAATAAATCTTATTCCCTTTAAATTCGATTAAACATTCACCGATTTCTTTAGCCTCACTGAGGATAGACCAAACACCCCAGAGGACGCAGATTATAATAAGTTCACTTGAATTACCGTTATAGGCGAATAACATGACTAGAGCGATGATAATCATGCTGATGGATGTCATGATTTCTCCAATGAGTTTTTTTCTATCTTTCTCTAATGCAGTCATGAGAATGGAATCGAAAGCAAACAAAAGGATAGATGCACCAACGACAATATTAAGTGATTCGCCCTCATTGTTCATGATTTGGTGAGCAAAAACCATCGTTAGAATACCTAACGTAACAAATAGTAATCCTCTAAGAGTTCTAAATACTTTCATATTAACCTATTTCTTTTTGATAATGGCGGTTTCTAGAATGCCTTTTATGACCACTGGACATTCACCACCAATTTGTAAGTCGTATGTCACTTGATTCTCATCATTAAGATAGCATTCATAGACATACGCTGTTGTGACATCACCTCTGTGCTTGAACAAAACAGTCTCGCCCAGCTCATAAAGATGATTCTCAGGGATATTACGGATTTTCTTTTTCTTTTTAAAAAGACACATATCACTATTAAGATAGCAAAAAAGTAAATCGCACGTTAAGAAAAACGGAAACAATTTGCGGATTTTTGTAAACTTTTATCTCTAGATATTAGTCTTATTTTCCCACTTGCAACAAAAGTTAACATGGGTAATTTAACAAAAATAATATTGCAAATATCTGATATATATACAATAATGTCTCCAATTGTGGTTTATTAGCAACCCCGAGTTGCTTTGAAAGGATACAATATGAAAATCGGAGAAAAAATCACCCATTTAAGAGTGAACGCTAACATGAATCAAGAACAATTAGCAAAAGCTCTTAATGTGACAAGACAATCAATTTCCAAATGGGAAACAAACGAAGCTAGCCCACAAATTGATAAAGTCTTAGAACTTTGCAAATTGTTCAAAGTCACCGCTGACGAACTCATTAACGATGAAATCGTCATCAATAAATCCCCAAGCAAAGAAAAAGAAGTCAGAAAGAATAAATATTTCGGAACTGATGGCTTTAGAGGAGAATCCAACAAAGTCTTAACAGCAAAACACGCTTTTGAAGTTGGTAGATTCCTTGGTTGGTATTATTCCCTTCCTCAATTCAAATCCCGTCATCCAAACGGTGAAAAAGCCAAGATCGTTATTGGTAAAGACACCAGACGTAGTTCTTACATGTTTGAATACGCGATTGCTGCCGGTATCACTTCTAGTGGCGCGGATGCCTACATCCTTCACGTCACCACCACACCTAGCGTTTCCTATATTACACGTAATGAAGGATTCGATTGTGGTGTCATGATTACTGCTAGCCATAACGTTTTCTATGATAATGGTATTAAAGTTATCAACGCTAACGGCGAAAAACTTGAAGATGAAACCGCTTCTTTAATTGAAGCTTATATTGATAAAGATTTTGCCTATTTAGGCATTGATGGAGATGATATCCCATATGCGACTAGAGAAAATATCGGTTGCATCACCGACTATGTCGAAGGTAGAAATAGATACGTTGGCTACCTCATCTCTGTAGTTTCTAAATCCTTTAAAGGATTAAAGATTGCTCTAGACTGCGCAAACGGCGCTTCTTGGAACATCGCTCGTAACGTCTTCCAAGCTTTAGGTGCTCAAGTCTACGCTATCGGTGTTGAACCAAATGGTTTAAATACAAATAGAGATTGTGGTTCCACACATATCGATAATTTAGTGAAATTCGTCAAAGAAAACGATGTTGATGTCGGTTTCGCATTTGATGGCGACGCTGATAGATGTATCGCGGTTGATGAAAAAGGTAAAGTCGTAGACGGCGATAAAATGATGTATATCTTAGGCAAAGCCTTAAAGGCTAAAGGTGCCCTTAACGGCAACGTCATCGTCACCACCATTATGTCTAACTCTGGTGCCGTGAAAGCCTTTAAAGCCGCTGGCATGGACAACGAACAAACCAAAGTTGGTGATAGATTCGTCTATGAAAGAATGATCGAAAAGGATTACTCCATCGGTGGAGAACAATCCGGTCACATCATTATTAGAAAATACGCCACTACAGGTGATGGTATCTTAACCGCGCTGAAAGTGACTGAGGAAATGATTGAAAATCGCGCTCCACTCTCTAAGCTTGCCGCGCCAGTCAAACTCTATCCTCAAATTATGAAGAACGTGAGAGTTATTGATAAGGCTACAACCGTTAACGATCCTAACGTCCAAAAGAAAGTTAAAGAAATCAATGAACTTCTTGATGGTAACGGCAGAATTCTTCTTAGAGAATCTGGCACCGAACCAGTCATCCGTATCATGGTGGAAGCAGATAATGAAGAACTTTGTAATTCCTATATTGATCAAGTCTATCAATTGGTGAAAAAAGGAGGATACCTCTGTGAGTAGTTTGAAAGTTGTGGATTTATATAATAAATCAGATATCGATTTCATCGATGAATTCGTCTTCTCAAAAGAATATCCTTGGGAACTCTTAGGCCTCATTAAAGATTACGCGAACGCTTTAGTCGCTAGAGGCATGGGAGGATTCACTCTTCTCAAAGAAGGTGTTCTCATTGGTCAAAACGTCAAAATCGCTGAGACCGCGACTATTATTGGACCATGTGTCTTAGGAAATAACGTCGAAGTGAGACCAGGCGCTTATATTAGAGGTTCCGTCATCGTTGGTGATGAATCAGTCGTCGGCAACTCTAGTGAACTCAAAAACTGTGTCCTAATGAGACACACCCAAGTTCCACATTACAACTATGTTGGTGACTCAATCTTAGGTAACTACGCCCACATGGGAGCTGGTTCCATCCTCTCTAATTTAAGAAGTGATGGCAAAGGTGTCGTTATTCATAATGAAGGTACTGATGTTGTCACTGGTATTAGAAAAATCGGCGCTTTCTTAGCCGATCACGCTGACATTGGCTGTGGTTCTGTCCTTAATCCAGGTACAGTTATCTGCCAAAACACACAAGTTTATCCCCTCACTATGTGCCGTGGAGTCTATCGCGCTAATGCGATTGTAAAAGGCACTAGAGAGGTTGTTGATAAAAAATAAAGGAGGAATTATACAAAATGAAAATCGTTGTTGGAAATGAAGAAAAGATCTCTGCTCTTATCGCAGAAGACTTCATCAATGTTATTAAAAATAAACCAAACGCTGTTTTAGGTTTAGCGACCGGCACAAGCCCACTTAAGGTCTACGCTGATTTAGCAGAGGCTAATAAAGCTGGTAGAGTTTCCTTTAAAGGCTGCACCACCTTCAATTTAGACGAATATGTTGGCTTAGAAGGCACACACAATCAATCCTATCGTTATTTCATGAACGAAAACTTATTCAACCACATCGACATCGATAAAAAGAGAACAAATGTTCTCCTTGGTGTTGGCGACTATAAAGCTTTCATGAATAAGTATGACGATATGATTAAAGAAGCCGGTGGCATCGATATCCAAATTCTTGGTATCGGTAGCGATGGCCACATCGCCTTTAATGAACCAGGCACCGCTTTTGATTCTTTAACTCATGAAACAGAATTAACAGAGCAAACCATTAGAGATAACTCCCGTTTATTTAACGACATCTCTGAAGTTCCTACCCGTGCGGTTACTATGGGTTTAAAGAGCATCATGAACGCGAGAAAGATCGTTCTTATCGCAACAGGTAAAAACAAAGCCAAAGCGGTTTATGGCTTAATCAAAGGTCCAATCACCGAAGAGATGCCATGTTCCATTCTTCAAAAACATCCAGATTGCACAATCTATGTTGATGAAGATGCCTATAGCTTAGTCAAATAAGTATACTTAAATTGAAATAAGGACCTTGAAAAAGGTTCTTTTTTCTTACTTCTTATAATTGTGATAGAATATCGCTATAGCGAGGACATTAGTATGGAAGAATTTAAAGCTTTCTCAATTAAAGGCAGACAAAAGGATATCAAGTTATTTGACTTTATCAAACTACGTAGTAAGAGCAATTTTATGGTGTTTCTTCCTTTAATTCTCACCACTATCTTTTTGGTGCTGTTTACCATTCTTTTGTTTATACCTGTAAATAAAGGCCATAAAGTTCCAGTGTTGTCTTATGTCTTCACATATCTAGCTTTCGCGCTTATGTATTTCTTTGAGATTTCTTCTCTTCTCATGCTTCCAATTAAACAAAAGAAGTATTATGAGGCCTTTGGTGATAACGACATCATCACAATATACGAGGATCGTTTTGTCTATTCATCCATGGTCAAAGATAGAGAAGTTGATAATCCAATAGAGATAAGTATCTTCTATAACGAGTTAAGAATTTCTAAAGCTGATTCTCGTAACTATTACTTTGTTGATTCACGTGGGCAAGGGTTAATTATTTCTAAGTCCAATGAAATCCCAAGCGAGCATCTTTCTATTTTAGAAGGCCTTATCGCAAAGAAATAAAACAAAACGAGTAAATATTCAATTTAATAACAAAAGTCGCTTAAAACGCGGATAAAATATCAAATATTTGAAAATAACTACCTTATGAAGAAGGCTCAGCCATATTTTGATCCAAAAGTCACAAAATATCCGTATCCTGAATATACCGATCAGCATTATTTAGTGGTAAAGAAGGATAACGGTTTTGTCTTTGATAAGGACTATCCATATTTTGATAATTCAAAAAAATATCGCAATAAAAGAAAGAGAAACAAGCTCATTCTTCGCACGATGGTTTTCCCTTTAACCAGAATGTATATGGGCCTAAAAATCAAAGGCAAAAAGAACCTCAAAGATTATAAGGTTGAACTCTCTCAAGGCTTTGTCACCGTTTCTAATCACGTACATCTATGGGACTATATTGCGATTATGAAAGCCCTCAAGAAATATATGATGAATGTCTTAGTGTGGGCTCCAAATATGAGAGGAAGTAACCGTAAGATGGTTTATGCAGTGGGTGGCATCCCAGTCCCTGATAGCGGCATGTCTGCTTCTATTGCTTTCCAAAAAGGAATTGAAGATTTATTAAACCATAAAGGCCATGTGCAAATCTACGCGGAAGGAAGCATGTGGGAATACTATGCGCCGATTAGACCATTTAAAACTGGGGCAGCGTATTTTGCGATTAAAACTCATAAGCCTATCCTCCCCATCGGTTTTTCTTATAGAAAGCCAGGACTAATAGCGAAGATTTTTCATCGCCCTGCGGATATCACCCTAACAATCGGTAAGCCTCTATATCCCGATGTGAGTTTGTCAGGCAAAGAGCAAGAGATTGAATTAACAAAAAGGCTGCACGCTACAATATGTAAGCTTTCAAATATCAAGCCAGAAGACAATATCTACCCAGATTTGTTTGATGACTCTAAAAAGATTAACTACTATTAAAAAGAATTAAATAATTGAGTGTCCTTTGGACACTCTTTTTCTTTGCTTAATATTTCTAAAAGTTTTTTGGGAAAAATCGGCACTTTCCACCGCATATATTTATGTAAGGATCTTTTTCTTTACCGCTAAAGACAAAGCGTAATCACTCGCCATGGGGCCCTCCTTCCTACTCGTAGGCAGAGGAGGGACATGCTTATGAAAGTCATATCTGTGATTCTTGTAATCACTATGTCAATCGTAGTTTTAGCAGTGTTTGTGTAAACAAACAAAAACCCCTGGGAAGGGGCGTGCTAGGAAGCAAGCGTAACAGGCTAACAACAGTTTCGCTTGGGGCTCCCATGGTTATGTTAGCACATTTTAAAAGTACAATAAAGAAAGACTATTTGTCCTTTTCATTTCCTAAATAGTATTCGTTAAGCCAATCAATTCTTTTTGTTAACCAATCAACAAGATAATCAACTTGTCCAATAAAGGATTTGATCTTCATAATGGCACTTGGTTCACGATTAATCTTCTCATCAAAGATATCCCAAACCACAAAGTTTCTTTCAAAAGAATCATGAGTGAAATCAGCCTTATGGCGGATATAAGAAATCGTTTCTAAAGCAGCTTCTTTGATTTCAAAGAATCTTTCCTTGATCATATCGTTAAACCAAGCGTTCTTTCTTAAAGAAAGATACCAGGTATGTTGTTGAGAATATCTGCTATAAGTTGAGTTACCAACATAGGTGTATTTATATGAAGTAAAACTCGATTCGTTATAATCGCTATTAGCGTTTCCGGCGCTTAAATCAAAGTCCCATACTGGGCCAAAATAGAGTTTATCGCCTGCTGGTTTCGTGTAGTAGAAAGACCCCCATCCGACATCGAGGTTTTTAAAGATTTCTTCCACGAGATAAGCATCAACCATAGAAGGAATATCGATTAATGAGGCAATCGTTTCTTGATTACCGCTTTTAATCGCAGTTTCACATTGGTTAAGGTAATCAGTGATGAAAGCCATTTGATTATCTAAAACACCATCAGATTTCACTTCAAAAGTGAGTCCACTATTGAGGCGTACGACGTTTTCAGAAGCGTTCTTGTCTAATTCGACAAGATAGCCAATATCATCTTCTTCGCCACTGTCATCAATATCAACGCGGTACTTATTCACTTGAATTTGATCACAAAGCTCATAAACACCGAGATATTCTCCATTTAATACTAGGTCCACAAAGGATGATGAAGAGACAAATGGGATGTTGTTAAGTTGATTAGCAAAATGGAACGCGCCATCAGTTCTTAGTAACGACTTGTCGCAATGCACCGCTAAAAGGGTCCAGGATTTGCACGCGCCATTTCCTTGGCCTAAAGGTTGATATTTTTTATCAAATTTAATTCTAAAGGATTTCTTTTCCGTTCCACTCCAGGAATAGTTGCCTCTTCCTCTAATGCCTAAAGATAAATCTTTATCGTTAAATCCGTCAGCGTTATAAATGTCTAAATCGCCAGCGACATATTCCTCTTTAGAGACAATCGGGACCCCGTTTTCTGTATCAATAGAAAAGATGGGGAAATCTAAAGGAATAATTGGGAGTTCAGGGATATAGTCATATTCTTTTTCTTCGCTATATGGACAAACCGTGCAGTGGCGTGCTTTCAAACCTTTTTGGTCACTACTAGCTAAGCGAGTGACTTCCCAAGAAGAGAGAGTGTGGAATCCTTGTTCACTAACAACGTCATGTCCACAAGTGGATTCATGATAATGCTCTTCTTCATTAAATGTCCACTCATTAGAAAAAGAGTGTTCATGACCCTTCTTAGAAGGTGAACAACCCGTTGTGGTGAGTAATGAAGTTAGTAAAACTAAAGTAAGTTTTTTCATTTTTAAGTTCTACGACGTTCGATGTGGTTAGAGATATAGAATTTGCTCTTATCCGCATACATCAAAAGTTCAGCCTCTTTTAGGGCTTCTTCGAAAGTGATTGGATCATCTTTATCGATGAAATAGCTACCAATCGCGATGGAATATTCAGTAAAGCCAATGAGGCTTCTAATCTGTTCAATTGTATTATCTAGATACTCTTTTTTGCCTTGAATCATTAAGATGATGAACTCATCACCACTTAAACGATAGGCAAACATCGTATCTTTTTGTAAGGAGGCAGAGAAGACTTTAGAAATGGTATTTAAAGCCTCATCACCTTTGGTGTGACCAAACTTATCATTGAGATTCTTAAGGCCGTTCATGTCAATTTGAACGATGCCGTTGATCTTGCTTTTATATCTCGCTGAGTCTTCATAGAAGGTTCTTCTATCGTATAAGTTAGTGAGAACGTCTCTAGAAGTATTCACAGAAGTGATGAAGATATAGTTAATAATTGCACAGATTTCACAAACGATATTTAATAAATCGTTTCTACCGGTGAGAACTTCCGCTAAAACGGTGATGAAAACGAAGATGATACATAAGGATAAAACCATCGCATCACGACGGTGTTTTCCATAAAATCTCAACGCTGAGACATAGAATAAAAGGAGCAAGTAGCCAAAACTAATCGCATGAGAGAAGAAGTTTAGTGGTCCTCCTCTAGTAAACTTCAGTGTTCCATCAAGTTGTTCAGTATAAGAGAACACTAATGTGGAGATGCCTTTAACATCAATGAATAAAGGCAAAATATAGATTGCCATATTCACAAGTAAAGAAATGCCCCATAGGATATAGAATTTTTGTGAACGTTTCTTTTCCATATTCGCTAGTAAGCAGAAGATATATAGAAGAACCGGTCTAACAATATATCCAGTCGCTGTGAAGAATGTCGCCCAGAATTTAATTCCATGTTGGGCGTCATATCTTTCCATAAAGACATCAACAGAAAGATACAGCACAAGTGCTGTAAAAACGATAAAGTATATACTCTCTCTTCTTCTCACTTTGATATTTCTAATCGCTAAGAATAAGACAACGAAAGAAAGACAAAAAAGAGGGATGTTAGTTGTGATATAGTTTATAAAATCAGACATATGCAAAAAAGAGTATATCACTACTTATAAAAGTATGCGACAAATTTATATACTCTAGTGGGTTATGAATTGTCTTTTCTTTCCTCTTTTTTGAGCAAAGACATATTGATATGACAATATCCTGATGGATTCTTAACTAAATAATTTTGATGATATTCTTCTGCAGTAAAAAACTTCTTCAACGGGAGGATTTCAATCTTGTAATTTGTTAGACCAATTCGGGCAAAGTAGTCTAAGACTATCTTTTTGTCCGACTCATCTAAATAGTAGATACCAGTGCGGTATTGGACACCTTCATCTTCTCCTTGTTTGTTGATGGAATATGGGTCCACCACTCTAAGATAGAGTTCAAGGAGTTTCTCTAATGAGACTACATTTTCGTCATAGTCGATTTTCACAGTCTCAGAGGCATCATCGAGTCCCTTCTTCAGATCTTGATAAGAGGGGTTATCTTTAGTTCCGTTAGCATAGCCAACTTCCGTGGCTAAAACACCTTTAGAAAGAGAGAAGAATCTCTCCACTCCCCAGAAACAACCACCTGCTAAATAAATCGTCTTCATATCTACATTTATTATAAATAAAAAGACCTCAATTTCAATAATTGAAGTCTTGTTTTTTATTCAACAGTCACGCTTTTAGCGAGGTTTCTTGGCTTATCAACGTTATAGCCCTTAAGTAGGGAAACGAAGTAAGCAAGATAGAAGGCAATAGATGAGACGATGATACTAGAAAGATAACTATCAAAGTCATCCACCACAATGGCGTCTCCTTCTTTAGAGAGCTCTTTAGTGGAAATGATATAGGCTTTAGCTCCTCTAGATTTCACTTCTTCAACGTTGCCTCTCATACTTGCAGCGGTCGCTTTATCAGTGATAAACACGATGACCGGTGTACCTTGCTCAATAAGAGCAATTGGACCATGTTTGAGTTCGCCACCCGCGATAGCCTCGGAGTGGATATAGCTGATTTCCTTGAGTTTTAATGAGGCCTCTAAAGAGAGATAATAGTCAAATCCTCTGCCTAGATAGAAGATATCGTTCTTGTCTTTAATCTCACTAGCAATGTTTTTAATCACACCTTTAAAGGATTTTCTAATATTGGCGATTGATTCGCATGCTTTATTTAAAGCATTTGGTTCGATAAATGTATGATATGAAGCGTTCACTAGAAGGAGAAGAGCCACTACTTGAGCAACATAAGCTTTGGTCGAAGCAACAGAGACTTCCACTCCAGCATTAAGAAGCAAGGAATAGGTGCAACCTCTTTCTAATGTTGAGCCCTTGGTATTTGTAATAATCAAAGATTCGTAGCCGTGTTCTTTCACAATCTTAAGACAGTGAATCAAATCCGCAGTCTCTCCAGATTGAGAAATAAAGATGATGAATGGCTTCTTGCCAGGGAACATTGGATGGAATGCCCATTCAGAAGCAATATAACTCGCGGTTGGAACACCACTTTCTTCGAAATAACGTCCACCCACTAAAGAGGCATGATAAGAAGTGCCACATCCTAAAAAGATGATGTGATCGGATTCTTTGAGTTTTCTAATCATCTCTTTATCGAAAGCATAGCCGTCTTCTTTGTGATATAAAGAGGCTAATCTTCTCACAACAGTTTCGATTTCTTCTATTTCCTTGAGCATGAAATGATCATACCCGTTTAAGTTATGACGAACAAGTTCGGCTTCTTTAGCGGTTGGCTTTCTATCTAAAGCATTTCCGTCTTTATCAAAGAGGGAATATTCACTTTGTGAAATGTAGCCAAACTCTTTATCTTCAAGTTCAATAAACTGGTCCGTGTATTCAATCATCGGAGAAGCATCACTAGCAATGAGGTTAAAGCCGTTTCCAACTCCTATGAGTAACGGGGAGGCGTTCTTCATCACGTAAATTCTCTCTTCACCTTTATGAATAAGTCCAATGGCGTATGATCCTTTTAATTCATCCATTGTCATTTTTAGAGATTTTAAGACGTCTTTTGCAGTCGAATAATGATATTCAATTAAATTGACGATAACTTCGCTGTCAGTGTCACTAACGAAGGAAAAACCCTCTTTTAAGAGTTTCTTTTTCAGTTCTAAGAAGTTTTCAATGACTCCGTTATGCACTAAAGCGAATTCTCTATGGAAGGATAAATGGGGATGAGAATTGTTTTTGGTGGGTTTTCCATGCGTTGCCCATCTCGTATGTCCGATAGCGATTTTTCCATCTTTATCTATTGGGATACTCGCATCAAGTTTATCGACAGTCTCTGGTTCTTTAAAGATTTCAATCTCCGCGTTTAAAAAGGCTAAGCCTGCAGAGTCATAACCGCGATAATCGAGGGTTTTTAAGCCATCGATAATATATTGTCTGGTTTTATTTAGACCAATAGATCCGACAATGCCACACATTTTATCTACCTAAATATTTCCTAATCTCGTATTCACTAACGGAAGTATGATAGGCCTTCCACTCTTTTTCCTTGGCTTCGATATAGCGAGGATAGATATGGGGTCCCATCACTTCTTTTAAGATTACACTATTTTTAAATTCTCTGACAGCCTCATGTAAGGTTTCTGGAAGATGTTTAATACCCATCTTATGGATTTCATCTTCACTTAAAGAAAATAAGTTATCTTTTACAGGAGGAATTAAATCCTTTTCATCGACATTTTTAATACCATCAAGACCGCATGCCAAGATGCCTGCTAAAGCAAGATATGGATTAGCGGTAGGGTCGACATTTCTCATCTCTGTTCTAGTAGCGAGTTTTCTAGCCGCAGGAATTCTAATAAGTGCGCTACGGTTAGCGTCGCTCCAACAAGCATAGATAGGAGCTTCATAGCCACTCACTAAACGTTTATAAGAATTGACAATTGGGTTAGTGAGTAGAGCAAGCTCACGACAGTGGATTAATAATCCACTCATCCATTTACGACATAAAAGTGATAAACCAGTTGGATCGTTTTCATCATAAAAGAGGTTTTCACCTTTTTTATTGAACAAAGAACAGTTGGTGTGCATGCCGTTTCCTGCTTGTCCTTCTAATGGTTTTGGCATGAAAGTCGCTAAGTAGTTATGCTTTCTAGCGATTACTTTGACAACTTGCTTAAAAGTTTGCACTCTATCACACGCATTAAGAACATTATCATATTTGAAAGTAATCTCGTTTTGACCTGGTCCCACTTCGTGGTGAGAGGCTTGGACTAAGAAGCCCATCTTTTCTAATGTAAGAGCGATTTCTCTTCTAATGTCTTCCCCACCATCAAATGGGGATAAGTCAAAATATGAAGCCTTGTCACTTGGCGCCAAGCTAGGAGTGCCATCTTCTTTGAGTTTGAACAAATAAAATTCTGGTTCAAAGCCTATATTTAGGGTATCAATGCCCATGTCTTGCATCTTTTTAACTTCCTTTTTAAGGACATAACGAGGATCACCAATAAATGGTTTTCCTTCAGGAGTATAGACGTCACAGATAAATCTTGCGACTGAATCTTCAAAAGGAAGAATTAAGAAGGTGTTTAAATCTGGATATAAATACATATCGGCTTCTTTGATACGAACAAATCCTTCAATGGAAGAACCATCAAACATAATCTTGTTATCAAAAGCGTCTTCGATTTTCGCTGATGGGATTTCCACAGCCTTTATATCACCAAGCATATCGGTGAACTGCATTCTAATATAGGAGATTGAATGCTCTTTAATAATTTTTCTAATTTCTTCTTTTGTCATATTGAGTTCCACCTTGTCAAGTTTCATTTACAATATGGAAAAACTATAAGACATTATTTTAATAAAGAAAAGAAAAAAGTGAGATTTTATCGTGTAAAGTTTTGTTTACATATCTATATGTCTTTTTGAAAAAAGTATGAAAAAACGCCCCCAAGGAGCGTCTTTATCAATCGTAATAATTATCTTTTAATTGC
>CAMKFP010000021.1 GCA_946411895.1 uncultured Caryophanales bacterium | reverse complement strand
GGATCGCTTGGGCATTTTTAACTTTCGCGAAAGTTAACAACGGCATAGCTTTATGTCCATCTGTTCTCAATGTGAACAACTTTGGTTTTAATACAGCCTACTTAATTCCATGGCATGTTTATTGGTTAACAGCCTTTGGCTGTTGTATCGGACATTGCTTCCCAATGTTCGCTAATTTCAAAGGTGGAAAAGGTGTTTCTTGCTTTATGGGAATCACCATTGCTAGCACCTGGATGCTTGGTTTCATCCCAGGACTTACATACCTTCTCATCTTAAAACTTAAGAAATATGTTTCCCTTGCTTCAATCTTAGTTGCTATTCTTGACGCAGTTGTTGCATGGATCTGGGCAATCTTAGTGATGTGCAAAGTAATTCCACAAAATTTATACTGGTTACCAATGTATGGAATCAACCTTGCAGCCGGTTGGTTATACGCTACTGTGATTACCTTGATGGCAGCTATCCTAATTTGGCGTCATAGAGCGAACATTGTACGTATTAAAAACGGAGAAGAATCCAAAATTAAGTGGATGAAATAATTAGTATATTATTAGTAGATTTTTAGTAAATTGCCTATTCTTTGAATAGGCTTTTTATTTTCACTTGTAAAATGAAAATCCATATTTAATGAAATTTTAAGCGGTTTTTTATCTCCTATTTGCCTTATAAAAGAATCAACGGGATGCCATATATAAAACATTGAAATTCTTGCTATTATCTTCTTTGATTTTTTGGCTCAAAATAGCCATTCTCAGCCGCTTTAATCTTAAACAAGTATAATGGCTCGTTTTTGCTCTTTTTCTCTTCTTAAAACGTTTAAAAGGCAAAAGAAAAAGTCCTCATAGAGGACTAATTCAATTTAGCACCGATTAACGGCCACTATTCATGCTCTTCATGATTTCGCGAACTTGCTTTTCGCTTGGTTTACGACCCATTTGTGTAAGCATGACTCTGATTTGTTTTTCAGTAATTGGAGGATTATCTCTTAATTGTTTTTTAAACAATGCTCTAGCGCCGAAGAATCCGGCAGCTAATCCGACAATTAAGCAAGCCACTGCGATACCGATGGCCGCACCGACTTCCATTGTAGCTAAGATCATATTAATTGATACCTCACAAATTAGGCTCTGCCGTCGTATTCACCGTTGTCAGTTCTGACTAAGACGGTTTCACCCTCTTCTATGAAGAGAGGTACACGAACAGTGATACCTGTTTCTAATGTGGCTGGTTTGGTTGGTTTGTTGACTGTGTCACCTCTGACGGCTGGTTCACATTCAACAATCTTTAAGGCAACCTTGGCTGGAAGAGTAACACCGAGGATTTCTCCTTCATAAGAAGTGATATCCACGACTTCTTCACCTTTAAGGAATTGAGCTTCCCATTTAAGGCGTCCTTTTTCGATTTCTATTTGCTCATAGGTTTCTTGATCCATGAAGACTAAGAAGTCACCAGTATCATAAAGATACTGCATTTTTCTCTTGTCTAAGCGGACATCTTCAACCATGTAGCCACTATTACGGGCGAGTTCAACAATTGCGCCTGTGCGCATGTTTTTCACTTTAACTTTAGCAACCATCTTTCTCATGGCAGTCTTGTTTAAAAGAATGTCTTGAACTTGATAAAGGTTACCTTCATCAATGAAATAGTTACTGGGTCTTAATTCTGTAACATTAACCATTTATATATGCCCCTTTCTTGCAATTTTCTTCCATATTATAACAAATAATATGTTTTAAACAAACGATTTATAAACTCTCAGCTATCTGAGAAACGGATTGATGAGTTTTTCTCTTCCTATGGAAGATAAACCTCCATGACCAGGATAGATTTTGATATCATCATCAAGCGTTTTGAACTTCTCTAAAGAGGATTCTTTGAGCCTTGGGTTGCTACATGGAAAATCGTCTCTTCCAATAGAACCTTCGAACAAGGAATCTCCTGTAAAGAGGAGCTTTGATTTTTCTAAATAGAAACATACACCACCCAAAGTATGATATGGAGTGTAGATAACTTTTATATCTTCATCTAGAAGATGAATTATGTCATTATCTAAGACTGTTTTTGACTCACATTTAACTGTGATATCTAATCCCATGAAGCTAGATAAGTTATAGTCCTGGTCTCTTAGACCAATCTCGTCATCATAGCCGACGTAAACCGGGATATTAAAGGCATCAACTAGTCTTTGTGCGCCTCTTAGGTGATCAAAGTGTGTATGTGTTAATAAAACTGCTTTTGGAACGAACTGATGTTCTTTTATGTAGTTCACTATTTTGTCATTATCCTTGCTTGGGTCTATAACGACGCAACTTAAAGAATCATCTACCACCAAGTATGTGTTAGCGAATAATTCTTCAATGTCGTTATAAATAAAAGGAATGACTTTCATAGACTAAAGCAGAAAAAAATAGGCAAAGCCTATTATTTCTTTTTCTCACGATGAAGTGTAGCTTTTTTACAACGTGGGCAGTATTTTTTGAGCTCCAAACGTTCGGTGTGTTTCTTTTTATTTTTGCTAGTTAAGTAATTCTCTTCACCGCACTCTGTGCATTTTAATGTTAATGAGATTCTATCTTCTTTTGCCATAACTAATCTCCTTAGGTCGTGTAATATCTTATCATAGATAATTTACAATGCAAAGAATAAATTTAATCAGGTTTTCACTATAAGTGATATATAATAGTTTCGTATGACAAATAGAGAAAACACAAGACCTGTTTATATCAAGGGAATAAAGCTTGGTGGGCAGAACAAAGTTCTTATCCAATCGATGTGTAACATCAAGACCTCTAACTATCTTGAAGTTGCAAAGCAAATCAATGAATGCGCTGCTCTTGGTGCGGATTTGATGCGCGTAAGCGTCATGGATATGGATGATGCCAAGGCTGTTAAAGAAATCAAAGCCAGAATCTCTATTCCTTTAGTTGTTGATATCCACTTTGACTATCGCCTTGCTTTGGTCGCCATGGAAAATGGCGCTGACAAAGTCAGAATCAATCCAGGAAACATTGGTGATATTGAAAATATCAAAAAGGTTGTCGATATGGCTAAAGAAAAGCATATCCCAATCCGTATCGGTGTTAACTCTGGTTCTTTAGATAAGTCCATCCATGACTATAGCGAACAATACACCGCTAATAAATTGGTGGAATCTGCTAAAAAACACGTAAAGATTCTTGAAGATTTAGGCTTTTATGACATAGTCATATCATTAAAAGGAAGCAACATTAAAGAAACGATTGCGGCTTATAGATTGGCCGCTGAGACTTTCCCATACCCACTACACTTAGGTATTACAGAAGCCGGGTTTAAAGAAGTCGCTCTCATTAGAAGCGCTGCCGGACTATCACCACTTCTTTTAGATGGCATTGGTGACACTATCCGCATTTCTATCTCTGGAGATCCAAAAGATGAAGTCGTTGCCGCTAAACGTTTGCTTCATGATTGTGGTTTATATCCCGATTATCCTACAATAGTTGCTTGTCCAACATGTGGACGCACTCAGGTCAATGTTCCAGAGCTCGCTAGAAAGGTCATGGACTACTTAGAAACCATCAATAAGCCAATCCATGTAGCTGTCATGGGCTGTATTGTCAATGGACCAGGCGAAGCCAAGAACGCTGACATTGGTATTGCGGGTGGCAAACATGAATTTGTCATCTTCAAAAAAGACCAAGTCATTAAAAAAGTTCCAGAGGCTGAGGCCTTTGAAACTTTGAAAGCTGAGATTGATAAACTCTAATTAAACGAATCTCTCCAATTAGGATCGAATTTACCGCTTAAGAGCATTTCTATTTCTTGCTTGTAAGGCGGTTTTTCATTTATATAAGGTGTTTCTAAGATTTTTGGAACGTTATCAAGAAGTGGATGATGAATGAATTTGTACAGGGTATCAAATCCCACATAACCATAGCCAATGTTCTCGTGTCTATCTTTATGTGCGCCTCTTGGATTCTTAGAATCGTTTATGTGCACCACTAATAAACGGTCTAAACCAATAATGTTATCGAATTCTTTTAGAATTCCATCCACGTCGTGTACGTCATAACCAGCATCTGAGATGTGGCAGGTGTCTAAACACACGCCTAAGCGTTCAGGATGATGGCATTCTTTGATGATTTCAGCGATTTGTTCAAATGTGATACCGATTTCTGTGCCTTTACCCGCCATAGTTTCTAAAGCGATTCTGACATTAGTGCCATCACGCTCAAAGATTTCATCAAGAGCTTCTGCTAAATTGTTAATCGCTAGATCAAAGCCTTGAGAAACGTGTGCTCCCGGGTGAAGAACAAGAATACTCGCGCCAAAGGCAGCAGTTCTTTGAAGTTCGGAGACGATAACGTCTTTTGATAAATCAAAAAGTCCTTCCTTAGCCTTGTTGGCAGCGTTGATGATATATGGAGCGTGAACAATAAGTTTTGATTCATCTAAACCGGCTTCTTTAATAAGTTTGCGACCTTCCGCAATCTTTAATTCATTAACTGGCTTACGATATGTATTTTGTGGCGCCCCGGTATAGAACATGAATGTGGTTGAACCATATGAAAGAGCTTCTTTCACACTTCCGAGATAAAACTCAGGAGCATTCATCGAAACATGGGAGCCAATATAGATTTTCTTATTTGCCATATTTATGACCTCGTCCAATATGTTAACATATTTATAGATTTTATGCGAAAGATTGATGTTTTAGAACCAAAAGGCTATTGCGCTGGTGTCGCTAATGCCATCCGTATCGCTAAAGATGTTAAAGACAAACATCCTCATCAGGAAGTCTATGTTTTAGGCATGCTTGTCCATAATCAAATCGTCATAGACGAACTTGAACAATATGGCATCCATTCAATTTATGGTAAAGACATCGAATCTGAAGTAAAAAAGTTAGCAAAAGATTCAGTGGTTATCTATACCGCTCACGGTCATACAAAAAGATTAGAAAGCTTGGTTAATAGCTTGGGTTTAGTCTCTTATGATGCCGTGTGTGGAAAGGTCAAATTCAATTTAACCCTCATTAATGATTATCTATCCAAGGGTCATGAAGTCATCTATATTGGCAAATCTGGCCATCCAGAAGCTTTAGCTGCCACACTCGATATGGAGGGTGTCTATCTATACGATGTCGACTCCGAATTTGATTTCGCACAAATACAAGACCCATCACCACTAGTTTTAAATCAAACAACACTCAATATTTCTTCTTTGAAGAACATCCATCAAAAGATTGCGGAAAAGATTCCTCAAGCAGAGTTTAAAGATGAAATCTGTAACGCGACAAGATTAAGACAAGAAAACATCATTAATCTCTCTTCTAGCGTTGATCTAATCCTTGTCGTAGGAGACACACGTTCTAGCAATTCAAACCGCTTATTAGAGATCGCTAAAGCTTATCATCCTAATGTTCCAAGTAGACTAATAAACTCAGTCAAAGATCTAGATTCTAATTTATTAGAAAATAAAAATCATATCGCCATTGCTTCAGGTGCAAGCACTCCAATTAGCAGCATCGATATGATTGTTGAATATTTAAATAACTTCCGGTAATTTTTCGTGGTCAATTGTGACTATTTCTAAGTTCTCGTCAATTTCAAGGAGAACTTTTTTCATTTGTGGCATGAAGATATGTTCAATTTCATGAGGCATATCTAAGTAGTTAAACTCATGACACACGACACCTCTTCTGACATGATGAGGAGCATCTCCGGAAATATAGATGTCACAACCCTCTTCTTTAGCGAGCGACCAGCCTCTAGATCCGCCTCCACCAACGATACCAACTTTCTTAATCATTGAAGATCCTTTATTAATTAATAAAGAGTAATCAACTTTGAAAGCTTTTTTAGCAAATCTAGCAAATTCATGAACTTCCATTGGTTCTTTTAATTCGCCAATTCTCATCATGATATCTTTTTCTGGAGCGTAGACGTTTATTAAACCAAGAGCTTCGCTTAAAGCGTCGTTCATTCCATCTCTTCCAGTATCGAAATTGGTATGGAATGAATAGACAGTTAAACCAGCGTTTTCAATCTTCTCAAAGAGCTCTCTTTTTGCCTCATCGTATTTAAGAACTTTGCTCTTTGGACCATAGATAAATGGATGATGGGTAATAACGAGATCTGGTTTAACCTCTTTTACCGCATCAAAAATCTCTTCATCCATGTCCAAACAAAGAAGGATTTTGTTTACTTCTTCCGGGAGTTTGCCCGCCATTAAACCAACAAAGTCATGGTTGGCTTTGGCATATTTCTTTGGATAGCGTTTGGCTAACTTTTTTAATAATGTCTTGGTGTTCATAAAATGTTAGAAAGTTTTTCTTTCTCTTGCTTTAATTCTTCAATGCGAGCGATTGGTAGAGACTTATTCTCTAAAATCGCATCGATTTGTTTGATTCTAGAGGAGTATTTCTCTTTGAATAGAGAACACTTCTCTTCTCTTAAAATCGGACCAAATTCGAGGTCTTTATCACTATAGAAAGCGATATCAGCACGAATAAACTTTATTATTTCATAATAAACATCGTCTTCTTTGACCATTTTCTCATCAGCGATGACATAGCCGAGATTAGAGATTTCTTCTCTTACTTCTTTTAAGGCGCTATGAGCATCAACGATGATGGTTGAGACATTCTTAAGTTTCTCTTTATGAGAAGTTAAAATATCCACCACTGTGCCTCCACCTAGTCCAGCTAAAACAACTGTATCAACTGAAATTGGGAGCTCGCTGACCCCATCACTAAGAATTGGAACGACGTGTTGCTCGATTCCCTCTTCTTCTAAGGCTTTCACTAAACGGTCATAAGGACCTCTTTTATTTTCAATGGCATAGCCTTTTTTGATCTTTCCACTCTCAAAGAGAGCAATCATGAGTTTTCCATGATCGCTTCCCACATCTGCCACAACGGCGCCTTTGGCGACCATGTCGTAGATTGTATAAAGACGGACAGATAATTTGACCATTATAGTTTGTCCTTGTAGTCTCCTAAACGTTTACTACGAGTTGGGTGTCTGAGTTTTTTGATAGCTTTCGCTTCAATTTGTCTAATTCTTTCTCTAGTGACACCAAAATCACGGCCAACTTCTTCAAGAGTTCTTGGTCTATTATCATCAAGACCATATCTCATGCGGATAACTTTTTCTTCTCTTTCAGAGAGGTCTTTTAAGATAGCGTATAACTCTTCTTTTAAGAGTTGACGTGTTGTGTATTCAACTGGTGATTCACTCTCTTTATCTTCGATAAAATCACCTAAATGGGAATCATCTTCTTCACCGATTGGGGTTTCTAAAGAAACTGGTTCCATTGCGATTCTTTGAATTTCTCTAATACGTTTTGGTGTGAGTTCACCATCCATAGCATCAGAGATTTCTTCAGCGGTTGGTTCTCTACCTAAATCTTGGATGAGTTGACGTTGTACACGTGTCATCTTATTGATTGTTTCCACCATGTGGACAGGAATTCTAATTGTTCTTGCTTGGTCAGCAATCGCTCTAGTAATCGCTTGTCTAATCCACCATGTGGCGTAAGTGGAAAACTTAAATCCTTTGGTGTAGTCGAATTTATCAACCGCTTTCATTAAGCCGAGGTTACCTTCTTGGATTAAATCCAAGAACGCCATACCTCTACCAACGTAATGCTTAGCAATATTAACAACTAATCTGAGGTTTGCGTTAATTAGGGTATTCTTCGCATCTTGATCACCCTCTAAGATTCTCTTAGCGAGTTCTGGTTCTTCTTCAGGTTTTAATAAGTCATAGCGGCCTATTTCCTTTAGATACATCTTTACAGAGTCATTGACGCGAACTTCTCCACCAAGAGAAAGGTCGAGATGGTCCATATCGATGTCTTCGACATCGTCTTCATCATTGATCGTGCGTTCTTCACCATCATCTTCATCGAAGAGATCGTCGGTTTCATCTAGATTGATCTTGGAATCATCGATTTCATCGAGAGAGTCTTCTTCCTCATCGTCATCGGTTTCCACTTCTACACCATTGTCGGCGAAGAAAGAAATCATGTCGTTTAAAGAATCTTCATCAAGTTCGAATTCGCTGATCGCGTCATAGATTTCGCTTTGATCAAGATAGCCTTGAGCTTTCGCTTTCTTTAATAATTTTTGTTCAACTTCTTCTAATGTGGAAATCATTCCATCATCTTTACGGATGGAATTCTTCTTTCCAGCTTTCTTTTTCTCGGAGTCTCTGAGCTTCTCTTCTAATGATTTAGCTGGACGTCCTCTTCCTCTTTTCACTGGAGCTTCTTCAACTTCCACAACTTTTTTTGGCCTACCCATACAAATACCTCCTATTTAGTATTCTTGCGCATTTTTCTTCGGTTATATTCAGCGATAATTCTCGCTTTTTCTAGTTCACTTTTACCTTCTAAAGACTGACTAAGCATGTCATTTTCGAAGATGTTATCCTTTTCTTGATTCATAGAATCAACAAGGTTTTCTAATAGCTCTTTGCTACACTCATTAGGATGATTCTTTTCAAAATAGAGATTAGTGAACTCATTGATCAGTTCATCCTTGTTCTCAATCTCGCTTTCCTCAATAGTCGAGATGATGTCGTTTGGTTCATAGTCGTTATGAGAAGCGACATATTCAATTAAGAAGTTTGCTAAAGAGCGATAGATTTCATCATAAAAGCCAATTTCTTTTTGGTCGTAATATCTTACCGCGTCTGGATTCGTCGCCATTTGATAGAGGAATTCTCTTTCAGCGTAGTTAAGACGACGCAAGATTTTTCTTTCTGGATGGAAATTAGCCATCACTAGAGCTTCACCCTTACCTGTTGAATCCTCTTTTTGGGCTTCTCTAGCGCGTTTTATTAAATCTCTAAGAGATTCCACGTCATATCCCGTTACCGCGCTTAATTTGCGTAAATAATTATCAAATTCAAGCTGACTTCTAATACCTAGAAGAATGGGGATAAACTCATAGACCAATTGCTTCTTTTGATCAGATGATTTGAGTGGATTAGAATTCTTATAGTATTGAAGAGCAAAATCGACACGATTAAGCGTGCGATTAAGATACGCTCTTAAAGCATCTGGGCCGTCGCTATTAAGAATTTCATCTGGGTCTTTAGAGGAGTTTTGGTTATCAATTAAGACGAACTTAAGTCCAGCGTTCTCTAAGACTTTAGCGGCTTTCATCATCGCACTTTGTCCTGGTAAATCGCCATCTAGACAAAGTCTAATCTCAACATTGAGGGCTCTTAACATCTGAATGTGTTCATTTGTTAAGGCTGTACCCATGATAGCGACCGCATTATCCATGCCAATTTTGCTTAATGCAAAGACGTCCATAAATCCTTCTAGGACATAGACGCAATTAGCAATTTTAGCTTTCTCTTTAGCGATGTGATAGTTATATAAGACAGAACTCTTATGGAAAACATATGTTTCAGGGGAGTTCACATATTTAGCTTCTGGTCCTTCTTTGATTTTTCTAGCGCTAAAGCCGATGATGCTGCCTTCGGCATCAGCAATTGGGAAGATCACTCTTCCTTGGTTCTTATCAAAATAAGAGCCGTTAAGTAAAGCGGAAACACCGACGTCTTCAATGGTTTTTAAAGAGTGACCTCTTTCGGTTAAGAAACGGACTGTGGCAAAACCATCTTGGAAAGCATAGCCAAGTTTGAATTTGTCTCTTAACTCTTTATCAAGATGACGGTTTTCGAAATATTCAAGACCAGCCTTACCTTCTTGAGTATTCAAAGAATACTCGTAATATAAGCATAAGTCGTGTAGACATTTGAGCATGGTCTCGCGTTTTTCATCGATGACCTTGGCTTTGGTGTAGGTCCCGTTTTCTAAACGAGGATCATTAAAGCCAATCATCTCCGCGACTTTTTTGCGGGCTTCAAAGAAGGAAATGTGAAGATATTTCTGCACAAAAGTAATCGCATTACCACCAGTTCCGCAAACGAAGCATTTGAACATCTTCTTTTCTGGGCTAATGACCATACTTGGATTGCTATCGTCATGGAATGGACATAAGGCGACATAATTCTTCCCTTTTTTGCTCACGCTTAAAAAGGAGGAAATAATCTTCACGATATCCGCTCGTTTAAGGATTTCTTCTGTGAGATTGTTATCTTGCATTGTTTCTCCTAATAAATTTTATTTATTATTGATAGAAAACCTTCACTTTTAAGTATTTCACTAATTCGTTGATTGGTAATCTAATTTGTTGCATGCTATCGCGCTCTCTGATGGTAACAGAGTTGTCTTCTAAAGTATCAAAGTCGATAGTCACACAATATGGTGTACCAATAGCGTCTTGACGGCGGTATCTCTTACCGATGCTACCTGTATCGTCATAGACGACATTCATATAAGAAGAGAGAATGGCTTGTACTTCTTTAGCTTTCTCTTCGAGTTTCTTGCTTAAAGGTAAGATGGCTGCTTTAAATGGAGCGACATAGCTAGCGAGATGTAAGACGGTTCTCACATCACCGTTTTCTAAAGTCTCTTCATCGTAGGCATCACATAAAGTCATAAGTACTAATCTATCAAGACCAACAGAAGGCTCAATGCAGTATGGAATATACTTTTCATTGGTTTCTGGATCCAAATATTCAAGGGATTCACCACTATGTTCCATATGGCGTTTGAGGTCGTAGTCTGTACGATCCGCAATACCCCAAACTTCACCCCAACCGAATGGGAACAGATATTCAATATCTGTAGTTGCCTTAGAATAGAAGGCTAATTCAGCTGGTTCGTGGTCACGATAACGGAGTGATTCCTTTTTAATTCCGATGGAATCGATAAAATCGAGACAGTATTTCTTCCAGTGTTCAAACCATTTGAGATCTTCGCCTGGTTTGCAGAAGAATTCCATTTCCATTTGGTCGAATTCTCTCATTCTAAATGTCATTTGGCCTGGAGTGATTTCGTTTCTAAAGGCACGACCGACATTACAAATACCACAAGGAAGTTTTCTTCTTGTTGCACGCATGACGTTTTTGAAGTTTACAAAGACGCCTTGAGCGGTTTCTGGTCTCATATAGACAACAGAGCGAGAATCTTCAGTCACACCAATATGTGTTTTAAACATCATATTGAATTGACGAATATCGGTGAAGTTTTCACTACCACAGTTTGGACATTTGACGTGATTTTCTTTCATGAACTCCATCATTTGGTCATTGTTCATACCATTAACGTCCGCTTCTGGGAATTGCGCTTCGATAAGTTGGTCTGCTCTGAATCTTTGTTTACATTTCTTACAGTCGATAAGAGGATCATTGAAAGTGGAGACGTGGCCTGTAGCTTCCCAAACTTTTGGATTCATTAAGATAGCCGCATCAATACCGACGTTTGTGGGAGATTCTTGAACGAATTTCTTCCACCACATATCTCTGATATTCTTTTTGATTTCAGAACCTAAAGGACCATAATCCCAGGTGTTTGATAAACCACCATAGATTTCGCTGCCAGGGAAATAAAAACCTGACACAATCAAGTGATTTGTAATTTTATCGAATTCATATTTTGCCATAATTTGATAATTACTCCTTAATGCAGTCTTTAAAAGACTACATTCATTGTAGACTATTTGTCAACCTATTATAAGTGTATTTTATGTGATTTGTTAATTTATCTATTTAACAAGCCGATTGATGTCATATCGACACCCATCTGATCAATAATATAGGATCTCAAACAATTAAGAATCGCTAAAGCGTTGTCGCGAGTGCAGTTTTTTAAAACAATATCGAATGTCGTGACAATGAATGAATCTCTTAAAAGCATAAGTTGCTCATGATTGAGATCGGCTAGTTCTGTACCTTCATCAAGGCAGTTTCTACAAACAAATCCACCATCAGCAAATGAGAATCCAGCGATATCTTTTTTGCCGCCACAGAAAACGCAGCGGTTAACCTCAAATTCAAAACCAGCAACCTTCATACAGTTAGCTAAATAGATGAGAAGAGTTTGCCATAAATCATCTCTATTCTTAAGCGCATAAATAGCGTTTAACAAAATAGGATAGACAGTGGCTTTTTCCTCATCTTGAAGAAGCTTTTTAGTGGCTTCAGATAGGAAACTAATTCCCACTAAATCTTCGTATTCTGGTTTGACTTTATTTGGATTAAATGTGATAGAACAGTTCTTTAGAACTGGATATTTGTATCTTCCATCGTCATTCAGTTCTAAATCGACGACGAGCATGGGATAGTTTAAATAAGCGAATTTGCTCTTTGGATCAAACATCCCTTTAACGGTGACAGAAAAGCACTTGCCTTCACTTAAGCAAGTGAGAATTCCGTCTTTTTCTTTGTATTCTACTGCGGTTAATATAATCGCTTTCATTATTTTTCAAATTTATAACCTAGAGTGGAAAGAATTTTTTCTTCATTTCGCCAGTCGCTTTCGACTTTCACGAACAACTCTAAATAGACGTGTTTATTGAGTAATTCCTCAATATCGGTTCTCGCCTTTGAACCAATTAATTTGATGCGTTTACCACCTGCTCCAATGACGATACCTTTTTGAGAGTCTTTCTCAACAATGATATCGGCTTGAATATGGATGGGGTTTTCCTCCCATTCGATATTTCTCATATAGATAGCAATGGAGTGAGGCACTTCATCACGTAAGATTTTTAAAATCTTTTCTCTGATGATTTCTTTGATTTGGAAGATTTCGTCTTTATCGCTGACAACCTCGACAGGATAATATCTTGGTCCTTCTGGTAGAAGGTCGATAATCGTCTTAGTTAATCCTTTGACATTAAAACCTTCTGTCGCGATTGTTTCAATATAGGTCGCATCAGGGAATACCTTAAGGTATTCTTTCTTAATAGAAGTCACTAAATCGATGCGCGTTTCATCAATCTTATTTAACACAATGATGAGTTTAGTGTTATGGATGTCAAGATGATCAATAAGATATTGGTCACCCGTTCCAAAAGGTTTAGAAGCATCCACCACTAAGATAGAAACATCAACATCATGCGCGGCGCTAAAAGCCATTTTGTTCATTTCAACGCCAAGAGTTTGGTGTGGTTTATGAATTCCTGGAGTGTCGACGAAAATGATCTGAGCGTCCTCGGAATTATAAATTCCCTTAATGTTGTTTCTTGTTGTCTGAGATTTATCTGTGACAATAGAAACTTTTTTATTAAGGATACAATTTAATAAAGATGATTTACCAACGTTAGGGCGACCTAAAATAGCGACAAATCCGGATTTCATTATTTAAGATCATCCTCACTGAAGGCAAATGGTAATAATTCTTTGGAATTAGTGACTTGGATATCGCCTTTGACGTTGCCCATGATGATAGGGGCTTCGGCAGGGATAAGTTCACTGATGACTTGGCGACACGCTCCACAAGGAGAACATGGTCCGTCTGTATCAGCGCTTAAAGCTAAGCAAGCGATATCTTCTTTTTTATAGCCATGCATATAAGCATTGTAAATCGCATTTCTTTCAGCGCACATGCATAATGGATAGGCGCTATTTTCAATGTTGGCTCCTTCAAATAATTGGCCGTCTTTAGTGAGAACAACGGCTCCCACTTTGAATTTAGAGTATGGAGAATAGGAAAGTCTTCTCGCATCTGTTGCTTTTTGAACTAATTCTTTATTTGTCATGATAATAGCCTCCTTAAAGCGCTAAAATTTTCTCTTGTAATGGGAACATGATTTCTTCATCTTCCTTTTTCATATGATCATAACCGAGTAAATGGAGTAAGCCGTGGATGAAGAGGAATCTTAATTCTCTATCTAGAGGATGTCCATATTCCTGGGCTTGCTCTTTGGCTTTGTCTATAGAGATATAAATATCTCCTAAAACAACAGGTCCAGAGGAATTTAAGACGGCACTCTTATCGCTTTCCGTATCTAAGAAAGCAAAGGAGATGACGTCGGTTGGACGGTCAATTCCTCGATACTCCTTATTCATTTTATGAATAAACTCGTTATCAACGATTGAAACAGAAAGAATTGGATCGCATTTTAAAGATAAGTATTGGAATGCTTTCTTTAATAATTGAAGATAGACTTCTTCATAATTATTGAATTCTTCTAAAACGCTATCAAAATCTAGTTCCATATTGGGATATTATCATAGCATGCATGAATATGACTTTCTAGTCAAATTCATTTCTGATCTAGGTTATTATTTCCTCCTTCTTCGTAACAGTTATAAAATAGCGCTTTGGTTTTGAGTGTTTCTCTTTCCCCACTGACATAGCTAATCGTCTTCTTAAAGGCGTCATATAAGAAGAGTTGCAAGGCAAAATAGAATATGACATAAGGGAGCAAAATACTCTTGTTAAATTTCACCAACAAAATGCTAAGAGTGAGCATGATTGCAAATCTCAAATAACGGACCACTAATGTGTCTTTAGCTACTTTGTAGCTCTTATAGTGAATTCCCCTCACAGCAATCTGGAAATCTTCCACTGTTTTAATAGAGGAAATCTCACTCTCTAACTTGCTGATTTCGGCATCAGATTTTCTTACGTATGGCATCACAATAAAGTATTCGATAAATCCGAAAGCAATCGAAGAAATGACCAAGAGGAAATTCCTTGGATTATTCCATAAAATCATGCCGATGATTAAAACAATCATAATGAGTTGAATGACCTGGTTAAGAGGAGAAGTTAGGACGCTCTTCTTATACGCCTCATAACGCTTAAAAAACGTCATAAAACCCTGTTTGGGTTTCTCTAGTGATGGCGTGATGACTTCTTTATCCATCTTATCCATAATTCTGATGAGATTTATTCTTCTAGTAATAATAAACAAGAAGAAGAAAAAAAAA
>CAMKFP010000020.1 GCA_946411895.1 uncultured Caryophanales bacterium | reverse complement strand
GAAGCGACTAGCTCAATTGATACTAGAACAGAAAAACTTGTTCAAAACGGTATGGATAAACTCATGGAAGGTAGAACAGTCTTTGTCATCGCACATAGACTTAGCACCATTCAAAACAGTGATGCCATCATGGTTATGGATCATGGACGCATCATTGAAAGAGGTACACACGATCAACTGATCGCGGAAAAGGGTACCTACTATCAACTCTATACTGGAGCTTTCGAGCTTGAATAAGAGAATAGACCTCCTATTTATTTAGGAGGTTTTCTTTTAATTTTATTACGATATAATATTTAGGATATGTACGCCGAAACAAACAACAAGAAACAAAAGAAAAGTGGAAACTCCAAAGGTGGACTAGCTTGGTTATTTGTCATTCTAGCCTGTCTACTCGTTATTATTCCAACTGGATTTATTGTTAAACAATGCGTCTCTAGCGATAATGCCACCAAAGGTGACACAAAATATAAGAGTGTCTATGAAAACCTCTTAAATAGCCTAAAAGCGGTGGAAAATAGTATTGCTAGACTCTTAGTCTTTGATAACGATGGAGGCAATAACTATAAAATCGCTACGATCGATTCCACTAACGAGAATCTCTATTATGCTTCTCTTACCATCAAAGATGAATATAAAGAAAACCTCTTCACTCTTTTAGAAGAGAACACCATTGATTTAGGTGAACACTTTGAAAGCTATGTCGTGATGGTTTATGAAGTTGTTGATTTCAAAGAATTCGAAGTGGAAGCGGAACTTGATATGCGCTTAACATATTATGGCACTGCAGGCGCGGATGATTATATCTGTGTTACTTCCTATATTGAGAAAAATAAAAAGCCTCTTCTAGAGAGCCCAAAGATTTATATCGACGCTCCAGCTAGTGAAGACGTGGCTCCTGAAGTTGACTTAACCGAGTTAAGAAAGATTTGGAAAAACGAGGCTAACTTAGATATTTATAACCTCAATAAATACATGCTTAATCAAGATATGAAAAGCAAGGCTTAATCGGGCCTTGCTTTATTTCACTGTGAGCTCACTAGCGAGCGTTTCCATTTCCTCTTTTGTGAGGTTTATTTCGTTTCGCTCACCCTTGAAGCTCTTGATATATTCCTTTAGGTCTTCTAGATTCACTAGTTCTGGAACATTAATATTCTTTGGTTTATTGCTATTAGCAAACACCACAACACTATAAACTCCACGTGATAGTCCTAAGAAGTCTTTCACCACTTTTACGTGGGTTTCATTTTGTAACAAAGGATTATAGATGGTCTTACCTGAGGCTAATACCCAGTTTTCGTTTTGTAATTCGCCGTTTACTCTTCCTAAGATGTTCTTGGTCTCGATAACGAAGATACCATATGGGAGAAAAACGATATGATCAATCTGATGTTTGTTCTTTTTTGCGCCCTCTTGAATGGTCACATCATTAAAGATAATTTGGCCATCATTACCAAAGAAAAATGGATGAAAAATAGAGGCAACTTTCATCTCGCCAAAGATCCCTTGATTGACTTCGGAATTGGATCTTCTCATGGAACTAATAAGTAAATAAGGAACAAGTCTCATAATGGTGTTATTTTAGAAAAATATTCGTGTTTTGCTTTTATTTTAAAGAAAAGTGGCGATTTTGCCACTATTCTGTTTTGTTGTCTTCTTGGTCAGTAGAATGAGGTATTTCACTGAAATCAATGACATGAGAATTTCCACGTGGAAGTTCATCATAAACTGATTGAGAACTTGTGCCGCTGACATTCATGCCATTTTGTTGACCATTGATTAATTTCACTGGTCCTTCAGCCGCACCTTCAATGTCATATTTCTTAGTGAGGAATGGCATCTCAACCATAAATAAGGCAACAGTGATAATCATCATGACAGAGAAGAAGACATCTAAGCCATTCATCTTAATGATAAAGATAATTAAGAATCCTGCTGCAAAGATCTCCCCTGTGATAAGTCTTGGCATTTCATTTCTATTGGCCTTTAAGGATGACACTGTTAATAAACCAATAAAGACAATAAAGCCAAAGACTAACAAGGCAACATCGCCGCCTTGGATTTTTTCATTAACAATACCAATGGTAAATGTAGAGACAGTTAAGATCATCATATAGATTGCTAAAGGCATTGATGCTGCATTGAACAATCTAGTTCTTCCATTAGGATATTTAAAGACTGCTAATAAACCCATTACTGTACCAAAAATAAAGAACAACATCGCGATAAAGTTAAAGAACCATCCCATGAATAGTTCAAAGTTATCGATATGTAAAGCGACGTCCGCAACACGGATGTTATAGATCAATAAAGCAAGCGCTGATAAACCCATGCTGATTGATGTAACTAAACCTAGAATTTGACGAATTTTCATATTAAGTCCTCCTAGAGGTTTTATATCTATTAAAATTATAAGATATAAACTAACTAAATGAAACAAAAAGAGAGTGCATAGCACTCCCTATTTAATTACAGTTGATCTTTGTATTTCTGAGCGAGTTTTTTGAACTCCTCCTCATCGAGAATTCCTTCATCTTTGAGCTGTTTGAGTTCTCTTAGTTTCTCCGCTGGAGATTCTCCAGTATTCTTTTGAGGCTTACTAACTGGAGCAGGCTCCGCTTTAATCTCTTCAGCAGCGCGTGGAATTTCATTTGTAAATTGTTCGTTTGCTGATTGAACGCTCTTAGTGGGTTCTATACCAACATCATACTTACTTGTAAGTAATGGGATTTGAACCATAAAACCAATCAAACAGAAGATGAAGAGGATTAAGACAATTATGCTTAAAGCGCTTGTGGTGTCCGCGCTTGTCGCGTTGATTAAATAAACAACAAAAATAACAAAAAGCGAAATCTCTCCAACAGTAATTTTGACTATCTTATTTGTTTCAAACTTTAAGCCAGAGGCAATTCCTAAACCAAAAACACCAAGGAAATAGAACACAATAATCATGATTCCTTTAACTGGGATAGAAACATTAGCCCTATCATAGATAACAAAGACCATAACTAAAGAAGCAATAATGAGATATGAGATCGGAAACGCACTATTGGCAAAGAGCTTTTGAGAGGCATTTGGATTTCGGTTGAGAATAAGAAAACCATTAGCCCCACCGGCAATAAAGAAGACACCAATAAAAAGATTTAAAAGCCAAATGATCCAAATTAAAGAATCATTCGCACTAATTGTGGTGTCGATATTAACGAAGGAATCAATAACAGAAATGATTCCCAAAAGAATCATCACTACATATAGAACAAGGCTTACACTTTTTCGATAAGAATTAGTCATAAAAATCTCCTTTAATGTGTCTTTTTCTTTTTAAGAAACAGTAATCCACCTAAACACGTCATGCTCATCATAACAGCAAGGACGATGAGGACTGTATTGTTATTATTCACTTTGATGAATGGTCCATTTGATCCGCTTATCACAAATGACCCACCACTATAAGATAATGTCTTTCCTTCATGAGCCGCCCAAGCTTGGATTCTTTCTCTAGCGGTCTTAATGACATAGTCATTTGATGACCAGAAGGTACTCTTGTCAGAAGTTGACATGTTATTAAGTTTATCAATAGCACTTCCTAACTTACTAACGCATTGGCCTTCTGTATCTTCATACATAATGAAGTTTGAAACATTGGCAAGTGTATCAATGCCTTTCAAACCAAGATTGATATTGCTGAAATTGGAATACTTAGAGCTTTCAGATTCATAGGCTACTTTAAAGTAGAAGTAGTTTGTTTCAGTAAGATTAGCATCGCTAAGAAGCACCCAAGACGAACCAGATTCTGAAACATATAATTTTTCATCCGTTCTAGCATCACTCTTTAATGTTGTTGTAAATGATGAGATTGGCTGACTTAATGGATCAGTATTATGAATTTCACCAGCGCCTTTACCAAAACTGAAATATGTATTGTTATAAACATAAACACTTGTAGCAGAGCAAATGACACCATTGATGTTAAGCGATGAATAGTCAGCCGCGCTAGAAGCGCCAGTTCCTGTAATGCCAGCAGTCTTTCCTTGCGCGCCAGTTAAAACTTTATTAGAAGCACTTGGAGTGACATAAGCACTACGAGAAACACTAACAGTGAAGTTATAGCTTTCACCTAGATAGGTGACATGAAGTTGTTTATTTGTGGACGTTCCACCACTAAGAGCATCTTCATAAGTGAATTGATATTCAGTAAATGAGAAGTCTGTTGGATGGGTAATTAGCCCGCTTTCAAAAGTTAGTGTCACTATGATATCACTTTTAACAATGGTTTCACCTGGATGGAAGGATTTAGTGCAACTCGCTGTAACATCAGTGACAACATCGTTATAAACTTCCACATCAAATGTGGTAGTCATAGGCGAACTAATAACATTTAGTGGTCCTGTGTAAGTAACAGTAATGGTCTTTGTACCCGCTGTCGTAGAGGAGAATCCACTTAAGGAATAGTCGGTGTTACTTAAAACAGAAGTTGGATATTTTGGATCTGTATAAGAAGCCGTCACTTCAAGAGCGGATTCATCTAAAGAATCACCGACATAGAGTTTAGCTCCACTATAGGAAGTTGATAAACTGCTCACCACTTTAGCAGGAGCGGTTCTATATGAGAACACCACTTTAATGGATTTTAATCTTATTTGTTTGCCAGGTTTAGTAATCTTTATAGCGAGGTCTTCAACAAAGTTTGCAGCGTTTGCTTGACTGACTGTATAAACGACGTTTGTGTACGTTGAACTTGATGGTAAAGTACCACTCATAGTGGCGCTAACTTGAGTTGTGCAAGCTTCACTATTATAAATCGAATAAGTCGATTCAGTTGGGTTTGCTCCGTTGTAATAAGTTGCACTATTAATTGTAATAACTACGGCAGAAGTGACCTCTTTTCCTGAAAAAATGCCAGAAAATAGAGCAATTGATGGCGAGCTTCCAGTTGGACATAACCAATAATCTCCGCTATCAGAGCAGTTAGATAAAGTCCAAGTTTTTCCACTTCCTGTTCCTTGTTCAGAATATGTAAATGTATGAGAATAATCGACAATCAAACCATTCACTGTAACTGTTAAACAAGCATAGCCAGAACCATACCAAGGAATAACTTCAATTAAGGCAGTGCCTTCACTAACAGCGGTCACTAAACCAGTATCTTCATCGACAGTGGCGACGCTTTCATTGGAACTAGTAAACATAAAATAGCGATCAGCATTGCTTGGAGTGGTTGTTAATGTCGCTTCAGCATCATATGTATCTCCAGCATCAAGAGAAATAGAGCTTGGAGAGAAAGATAAACCTGTCACATAAATAGCATCCTCAACCGTTACACTAACTTGCTTTGTTTCGGTTTTGGCGTTTTTTGTCGATGTCACAGTTATAGTCGCACTGCCAGCGCTAACTCCTGTCACTAAGCCAGTATTTGATACTGTTGCCACGCTAGGATTATTAGAAGAATAAGTAACCGTGCCAATAGAAGCTTTAACATCAATCTGAGCGGTTTCTTGTTTAGCAATGTCTAAAGATTTAGTTGTAACGTCTAAATGTGGGTTCTCTTGCAAAACAAGTTCCCCAATATCAATTCTTCCACTTGTAATGTTAGATGGTGTGATATCGCTGGCTGAATACCAAGAACTAACAGGGATTGTATTGTCTATATATTCACCAATATCACTTGCGGTAACCTGAAGTTCATTTAAAAACTGTTCAGGTGTTCCGCTTGGGAATTTCTCTTTCCATAAACATGCTGCACCAGCAACAATTGGAGAAGAGAAGGATGTTCCAGATGTCGAAGCGTATGTATGAGAAACACTGCTTTGGGTGCCGCTTTGCTTAGCAGCATAGACAAAACCAGGAGCTAAAATATCAACGTTAATTTCACCGCTTTGAGATGAATCAATATAATTGGTGAAAGGGGCTAATGTATCTTCGGTATTTTGTCCTAAAGCGCCAACACCAACAACGTGCGCGCTACATGCAGGAAAGGATTTATGATAAGTAGCGTCATTTCCAGCAGAGGCCACAACAATGACACCATTGTTATAGGCATAGTTACAAATAGGATCTAAATAAGTACTAATGTCATAACCTGTAATTGATTTGCCTGTTCCACTTGTAAATGATTCAGCATAGCCCGCAATAGAGATGTTTATAACATCTACGCCTTGATTGACTGCATATTGAATCGCATAAGAAATAGAAGCATAGGTCATATCAACTTTGATTGGTAAGATGTCTGCCTCTGGAGCAACACCAACCACTCCACCATTGTTCATTGGAGCGGCTGCAGTTGTCGATGTAGCGGTTCCATGGGTATCCCAAACACTTTTGCTAGAATTCCAGTTTTGATTTAAACAGGTGTTGTCTTCAGTGTATTTTTTATGAAGGACACTAGAACCACTTACGTAATAATAACGAGCTTCATTTAAAAGCAAAGCATTAGAGTTATCCGCTCTAACATACTCTGGATGATTAACATCAAATCCTTCATCAATGATGGCAATTTTCGTGCCTGTTCCAGTGTAATTAGACCAAACACTTTCAATATCGCCAATCATATTACTTCCATGAGAATAATCTTTTTGGGTGTTGTAATAAGTATCATTTGGAACAGTCGTAGATTCTGCTTTAACAAATCCAGCAGGATCGGTGACCTCAGAGACAAAATAAGCTTTTTCTCTTGGGATATAATCTCCAGATTGTAGTTCTTTGTTGTTTTTAAGCGCAATAGCGCTCAAAAAGCCGAGAGATAGAACTCCAATCGTAGAAGTGATAATAATGGCTTTAGAATGTCTTTTCATGAGCATTACTCGTATAATACGTTTTACTTAACTCATATTACTTTATTTAGACTTTATAGACAATATTTCTATTTGCCAGATGAATAGAAATAGACAAACTAAAAGGAGTGGCGATGAACCACTCCTATAATTAGAAATTGTGTTACTTGATGTATCCGTATGTCGAGGCAAAGGATCTCCAAGTTGTGTAATTGGTATTACTTGTTGTGTAAACATTAGAGAAGCTTGTCGCATATTGGTTATTCACAGCAGCAAAGCATAAGCATAAGCCATATGAATCACCCGCACCTCTACCGCAACTTGAATATAAGACGAAGTTGTTAAACGCGGAGAGCACAGCGTTTGTATATGAACTGCCCGGATTATACGTCGAGTTACTCGCTATAGTGCTTATGAAGTCTTTCGCATCAAATAGACAGAAATAATCATAATCATCATCCGCATAGTGTTTGATGTTACTAATAACCCAAGAAGCAAATGTCGATTTGCTCACCGAGCTAGAAGAGAACTTACTCTTAAGCCCAGAAGCAAAGCTTTCAAAAGCTGAGAAGTAGGCATCAGACATATTGAGATCTAAATAGGACAACGTTTGATCGTTACTAGAAGAGCTCACGCCACCATTATCTGCGATAAAGCTATCAACGATGGCTTTTAAGATAACGGTTGTGGACTTCTTCGCGTATAAATCATCGACCCAGTTATCATAATCCCAACCATAGCCGGCTTCGGATTCTTCAGAAGCAATCATGTAGTTGAAGTAATCGCTATTGAAGTCAGCGATATCTTGCACTTGCATTAAGCAGCAGTCGTAACCAACAAATTCGAGTTTGTCGGTTCTACCAACAGTTTTGAAGGCATTGGTGAAAGCTGTCTTACACTCTTTATTACTTAAAGAATCGTCGTTATAAAGTTCGTCATAACAGCATCCGAACATACCACCACCATGGTTCCAGAAGACGACACCAGTCTTTTGGGCTGGGTATTCTGTTAAGCCCCATTCAAGGAAGTTTTGGAATGTGGAGGATAAGCCCATGTTAGCTTTATTGATTTGACCATCACTGACCATAGATTTGCCTTCAACGTGATATCTATTCATCTTACTTGTAGAGAAATAACCACTATTCTTATTCGCACCACCAGTTTGAATGATGATGTTGACATCATCTGGTTGACCAGAGACTTTAAGAATTTCGGCAATGTCGCCACTCGCTAAACTGTTCTCGGATTCAAGGTCAGCACCGCAGATATAAAGCATGATAGTCCAAGCATCAAGAGCTTGCTCGGTAACTGTAATTGTCGCAGTGTCACTCACATATGCACCACTAGAAGTCAAGGCTCTCACTGTGATAGTTGCGGTACCGGCAGCCTTAGCAGTGACTTTACCAACAGAGTCAACTGTGGCAACACCAGTATTGCTACTAGACCATGTTAATTGTTTTTGATTGGTCTTAGCAGGAGTGAAGACTGGAGTGAGAGTTGTAGATTGTCCAACACCAAGTTCAGCGTTAGAAATTGAGACCGCGGTTGGGAAGATTGGTTCCGCCGCACCAGTGATTAATTCGATTTGGCTGAGGTAGAATCTATTTTTGCTTCCAGAACTAATTGTTAAACTTGTAGATTCATCATTATCTTCGGCAAAAGTCGTATATTCTATCGTATTTCCGCTTCCATTATATGCAATGGTTTCGCCAGTTGAGTTAGCGCTTGTCACTACTTTAATGTTTGCGGTTTCAGAGCTGTATTGAGAGACATGTAAGATGACTCCGGAAATCAAAATTGAATCGAAGTTAAGAGTCAAACTACCGCTAGATTTATTGGCAGAAAATCTGATGCTATTTTCGCCAGTACCGAATAATTTGGTTGAACTGACGCTTTGTAAAGTAATTCCATCGGCTTCAAAGTCGCTAGCGCTCATAGACCATTCTTGACCACTTGTTTCGCTGTCGTTGACAGTGATTGTAGCGGTATCGTTAACTGGAGTTGGAGTGACAGAAGAATCAGTAACTGTAACAGCACATGTTCCTCTCACATCAGATCCATCGGTCGCAGTGGCGTAAATGTTTGCACTACCAAGTTTTCTAGCGGTGACAGAACCGGTACTAGAAACGGTCGCCACAGTTTCATCAGAAGAACTCCATGTATAGTTCTTGTTAGAGGCATTGGCTGGTAAAACAGTCGCACTTAATTGATATGAAGCATCTATCTTTAAAGATAGAGTATTTGGAGAAATAGAGATGGATTCCACTTTCTTCTCGCTGACTGTAACTGTACAGCTAGCGGTTTTGCTACCATCAGTTGTGGTAACAGTAATTGTGGTTGTACCAGCTGCTAAAGCTGCTACAGAACCAGTTGTGGAATCAACAGTGGCAACACTTGTGTTGCTGGAGGTGAATGTCACACCTTTATTAGTGGCGTTAGATGGAGCCACAGTCGCGGTTAAAGTGAAGGATTCACCAATCGCTAAAGTCTTAGTGGTTGGAGAGACAGAAACACCAGAAACACTAACGTTAGAAACGGTGATTGTCTTGGTTGCAGAAGCAGGTGTCTTACCTGTTTCGGCTTCGCCGGTCACTGTAATTGTAGCTGTTCCAGCTTTGACACCAGTCACTTGACCAGTGGCAGAGACAGTTGCTACAGCAGTGTTATCAGAAACATAAGATAAGCTTGTTCTATTGCAATCGCTTGGAGCGGTGACAGAACCAGTTAATTGAATGGTTTCACCAACATTAACAGAGCTTGGTCCAGTTAAACTGACCTCAGTTGGATAAACAGAGTTGTTATTACAAGAAATGGTTGCACCGCACACATAAATACTATTTGTTGTACATGTGACGGTGATTTTGACTTTACCATTCAACAAAGTTGAAGATGTAAATTCAAGATTTCTAGCAGTTGTACCACCAGTCTTTGTGACTGATAAGTCAGCAATAGTTGTGCTACCAACTTCAACTTTGATTGAACCAGCACCAGAGTTACCGTTTGTACAATAGCTAACGATGACTTTCTTAACATCAGTGAATGAAACTGGAGAAGTAGCATTAGCACCAGAGGCGCCTGTACTCACTTGGACACCACTATTGCTATATCCATTACCAGCTTTTCCAGATGTCCAGTTCGCAGCGGATCCTTCACAAGTTGCATTCCAACTAGAGCTTGTGAATAAATATTCAGTGTTCACAATGGCAGGTTTTGTGACTGTAACAGCACATTCACCTTTCTTGGTGCCATCCATGTTACTGGTGGCAGTAATCGTCGCTGTACCAGCTGCAACAGCGGTCACAAGGCCACTACTAGAAACTGTGGCAATAGCAGTATTACTACTTGTCCAAACAACACTTGTATCAGTGGCATTACTTGGATTAACTGTACAGACTAATTGGCCAGTATTGCCAACTTCTAGAGATAATGTTGCTCTATCAAGTGTGACATTAGTCACAGGGATGTTTTGAACTTCAATATCAACTAAAGTTGATAAAGAAACACCTTTATAGTCATAATTGAGTTTGATTTGCCAATCACCATCTTGGTTAAACTTATTATTTAAGTTATAGGCCACTCCACTTGGATTGAGGAGTTGAACAGAAAGATTGTTGACGGCAAATTTGTTATATTCAAGATCTTCAACATCATAGCTTGAATTGGAGAAGCTGATATCCGCAGATAATTGATCGAGATAATCCGCAAACTTATCATCAGTTGTGAAGGAAGTCTTTGGACTTGCTAAAGCGATATCGGTCGCATAGATATATTCACCAACTTGGAATTCGATTTCACTTGGAATGAGGTCTTGATAGGAAATGACCACAACATATGTGCCTTCTAATTCAAATGATTCAGTTGGATCAATGAGTTTATCTTCTCTACCACGTCTATAGACGTTGTAGGTATATTCATTGCTAGCAAGAGCACGGCTTGTTCCATCAGAGAACACAGCGGTAACACTTAAACCATTGGAATTAGCAAACTTATCGTTTGTTGTGTAATCGGTTGTGGAATCACTAACGATTAAACCAACTGCTTCAGATGTAGATGGAATATATTCTTCACTAACATTCTTAGCGTAGAGCTGAATAGCTTGTTGAGTACCTTTGTAATATCTAAATCTATTACCATTAGAGGTATTATCGTTATATCTTAAAACGCATCCGGATGAAGCCGCTATACAGATTTCATCGCCTTCGAAAGAAACATCATTTAAGAATTGAGTAGAAGCGCTTGTTTCTAAACCATTACTATATTCAGATCTTCCAATATAATAACCACTATGGGAACGAATAGTATATTTTTCACCAGACTTAGCAATTGTAAATGTTGCGCTATTTAATGCTTCTGTCGCCGCGATTGAGCCATTAGTGATTGTAACTGTTTTGATATTACCTTCTGCATCAAGAGAAGATAATGAGCCATCGAATGCTCTAGAAGTATGGTTGGAATTGGATTGTGATTCAAAAACAATTAAATACTCACCAGAATAATCGCTTAATTCAGTAGTAACTTTATCGTAACTATTACCAGCAGGAACTGGGTCTGGGATGTTTTGATTAGCTAAACAGGAATAGGAAATAATCGCTGATTTTAAAGAAATTGTGCCACTTTCAGCGGTAAATTTGACGAAATAAGGATTTGAAGCTGTTGCGTATTCATAATCACTGGCCATGACAAAGCCAGCGTTCCAATCAACACCATCATAAGAAGTTTGACACTTTAAAGAGCCACCTTCATAAACGACTTTGATTGTCTCGATAGATGTGATTTGTTGTGCATTAACAATGTAACCACCTTCACTAATAGAAGCGTGATTACCACTAGATGATGAACAGCTAGAATAGTTGAATGTGACAGACCATTGACCACTATCGGTAGAAATGACTTTGCTTGCTCCAGAAGAATAAGCATTATTGTTACCTAATGTAATGGTGTATGGATTCTCACTACGACGATATTGGGAGAACAGATGTAAGAAACTATTTTGTCTCAAACCAACTGCTACGCCTAAAGTTGTCGCGGATAAAGCCACGATACCAACTACGATACGCTGTTTCCTTGTAAAAATATCCTTACCCATAAAACGTATTTCCTTTCTGGAAGATAATATTCTAACAAATCCGATTAAGGTTTCAAATAAATTAAATATTTATTTAAGAGAACTAATTTAAGTGGTCGAAAATGCGAAAGAAAAATAGATTGATAACATCAAATTAAAATAGCAAAGAAAAAGAAAAAAACCACAAAGAGTGGCTTTTATCTATTTTATGTTATAAAACGAATTTTCCGTTTTTAATAGCTTCACGAAGCTCTTCTTTTGGAATTGGTTTAGAGAAGAGATAACCTTGAAGTCTTTGACAGCCAACTTCCGCGAGGAACTTAGCCTCATCTTCATGTTCAACACCCTCTGCTAAAGTGCCCATCTTTAAGTCTTTCGCGAGCTTCATAATGGTGTTAATAATGATCTTGCTATTCTCATTATCTTTAAATCCGGTGAGGAACTTCATATCGAGTTTAAGAACATCGAAGTGATAATCCTTAAGAATGTTAAGTGAGGAATAGCCACTACCGAAGTCATCAAGCCAAATCGCGTAGTCATGTTCCTTCAAATCAAGGATCGCTTTATTGAGTCCACCAACGTCATCCATAAGCGCTGATTCGGTAATTTCTACGTGAACATATTCCTTTGGAATATCATACTTCTTCATCAAGTCTTCGAAGACCTTAACCGCGTCCATTAATTCGAAGTCTAAACGAGAGAAGTTGAGCGAGACTGGAATGACCGCACGTTTGTTATCAATCGCGTCTTTAATATCGCGTAAAACAATCTCAAAAATCGCTGCGTCTAACTTATGCACTAACTTGGTATTTTCAAGCACTGGAACGAAGACACCTGGAGGTAAGTAGCCATATTTCGGATCGATCCATCTAGCAAGTGCTTCGGCACCGATAAGTTTTCTTGTTTTGCTATCGACAACTGGTTGATAGTAGGCTTTAATCCAGCCATTTTCAATCGCGTTATCAATGTTATGGATAATGTATTGCATACGATGATAGCCTTTATGCATTTCATCGCCGTATTCAACATATAAGTTTTCTGCGGAGTAGTTGTGTTGAGTGGAGGCATATCGAGCTTTATCAACCGCTCGACGAGGATCTTCGTTTTCAATCTTTGATTGATAAATACCAAACGCGAAGTACAGGCTCATCTCATCGTCATAGGCATTGAGTCCACTTTGAAGTTTCATTAAACCTTCATCCAATAGACCTCTATGAGTGTAGACCACAAAGTGGTCGTCAGAAGAACGACAAGCAAAGGAATCAGGAAAGACTTCTTTGATGAAGTCACCACAATCATGGATTAATTTGTTACCACTAATGAAACCTCTTTGGTCGTTATATAGTTTGAAGTCCTTAATATTAATAAAGAGAAAGACACGCGGATCTTCTTCTGCTCTTTCAGCTTCCATAACCGCGCCTATTTCTTTTAAGAAGTGAGCAAATGTTGATAAACCACTAAGTTCATCATAAGTCGCGAGTTTTTCGAGTTCTTCATCCTTTTCAGCTTCGCTGGTTCTTTGCACCCAAATAGATATAGCGACCATTGCAATAGAGATAAAGAATGTGATGTAGTTAACTCTATCGCCATCTTGGAAGACATATGATGTATATGGATCTTTGGGGTGGTCAGCGGGCTGAACTTGTTGAATCATCAAGAAGAAACCCATGAAGACCGCGCCTGTAATGGAGATAGAAATAATCGGACGCCAGATAAATAGACAGCCCACATAAATGACCATCGTTAAGAAGCAGATGATTTCTTTCCAGCTATAGTAGTCACTTAAAGAAACACGAACACCAAAGATGAGACACATCGCGGTGAATAAGGTAATTGGAATGATGACTAACGGATTAGAAATCTTCTTCTTTAAGAATTGATACAAATAGAATAAAAAGACCGATACTCCAAAGCAAAACGCGACAGAATATAGGAGAATTAACAAGATATTTGAAGAAATATAACGAAAATTACTCGCATCCCATTTCTTGAATGGTTCGTTGAAAATATAGAAAGAGTAGATACAAACTAAGCTACTAGAAATGGTGTTAATGATGAGTTTCTTTTTCGATGACCATTTCTTCACCAAGAAGGTCGCACAGAAGATAATAAAAACCACCGCGACAAGAAGGAAGAGAACGAACAAAGAGGTGTTTTGTAAGACACATTCAATTGTTTTCGGATAGGCCTTTTGAACGGCAGGGTCATTACTTTTCCAACCAGGAATGATGTACTTGGTGAACTGACGGATAATCATCCATGTTTCTAGCACGACAATAACGACACCCATAAAGATGCCGCTTCGCATGTTAGCGTGATTCATGAAATTCTTCTTATATTTTGAACTCTTAGTAAAACCAAGGTTCTTAAGAAGCCAGTAACCAATTTTCTTTATCACGTTCATTCTGTACTTTATTTTACCAAATACGTAATTAAATAGGTATATAGAATTGTTTACAATAATGTAAACAGCTTTCTTATAAGTAATCCCATTAGGTTTTCCTATCGCAAAATCAAAGAGAATGGTTATAATATAATCTCGCTTTTTAGTGAGATAAAATCATGACATTTGAAAATAAGAACACGATCGTTAATTTTTCTAACTCACTACTCAAACATTTTGGGGCGCCAACATTTCATGAGACCATTCCTGAAGTGGACGAAGCCTTAAAAGGTCATAACAAAGTAGTCGTGATGCTTTTTGATGGTCTAGGCAGCTATATTCAGCAAGAACACGCAAAGAGCTGTCCATTTATCTTATCTCACTTATATCATAAAATGATTGCGACTTATCCACCCACCACAGTAGCCTCCACTACTGGTCTATTAAGTGGGAAGTATCCAATTGAAAATGGTTGGCTCGCTTGGAGTAACTATTTTAAGGATTATGGAGTGGGTATAAACGTCTTTAATAACCATAATCATGATGATCATGGTCTAGTGGTGTCAAAAAACCATAATATTCAGTCTCACTATTTCCCATATGAGTCCATCTTTGAACTCATTAGAAAAAATAATCATGATGTTTCAGTTTTAGATTTAAAGACCAGTGATATTGATATCGACGGGATGAAAAATCTAAGAGATGGTAGAAAAAAACTAAACCACTTCTTAGAGGGGAAACAAAAAGCGTTTGCCTATTTCTATTTCACTAAACCCGATAAAACCATTCATGAATATAAAGTGCATTCTAAGAAAGTTGCTAGGGTCATTAAAAAGATTGATAAGACAGTTCAAAAGATCGTGAAT
>CAMKFP010000019.1 GCA_946411895.1 uncultured Caryophanales bacterium | reverse complement strand
CAGTGAGATGACAGAGTCAAAGTCTGTTGCCTTACCGCTTGGCTACACCCCAATATCACTCAACCATTAAGTTGGTGGGAGGGGGCAGATTCGAACTGCCGAAACCGTAGGTAACAGATTTACAGTCTGCCGCGTTTAGCCTCTTCGCTACCCTCCCAAATGATTTTGGGAACACATACTGGTGGATGCTGACGGGCTCGAACCGCCGACCCCCACCTTGTAAGGGTGATGCTCTCCCAGCTGAGCTAAGCATCCGTCTCCTACGAATATGCGCTTAAATAATATATCACTTGATATATATCTAAGTCAATCAAAAAATCGGCCCATTTTTTGAACCGATTTTTAGGTAATTTAAACTATGTTTAGTATCCTTTTTTACCAAGGAGATGGAACATATTTTTCTTATAAACCTCGACACCTGGTTGATTGAAGGGGTTGATATCGAGTAAATAGGCACTCATCGCACAGGCTCTCATGAAGAAATAGAAGAGATATCCGAGGGTCTTGGCGTCAAGCTTATCTAAATAGATAACATTACATGGAACTCCACCGTCTTCGGTGTGAGCTTTAAGTGTTCCTTCAAAAGCCTTTTGGTTGACGAAGGCTAAATCCTTACCTTCTAAGTAGTTAAGACCATCAAGATCCTCTTCATCGTGTGGGATTTTGATGTCTTGCTTTGGACTTAAGACATTGATGATTGTCTCAAATAGAAGTGGTGTACCATCTTGGATATATTGACCAAGAGAATGTAAGTCAGTTGAGAAGGTCGCGCTAGCTGGGAAAAGAGCTTTCTTTTCTTTACCTTCAGATTCACCAAAGAGTTGTTTGAGCCACTCAGAGATTTGACTCATTTGTGGTTCATAAGTGACATACATCTCAACTGGATAAGAGTGACGATACATATAGTCTCTACAAACCGCATAGCGATAGCACATATTTTCTTTAATGTTGTCATTAGAGAATTCTTTTCTCGCCTCTTGAGCACCTTCAAGCATAGCTTGGATATCAATACCCGCACAGGCAAGTGGGAATAGACCAACTGCAGTTAAGACGGAGAATCTGCCACCGATATTGGCTGGAAGGACATAAGTCGCATAGCCTTCTTTAGTGGCGAGTGTTTTTAATGCACCCTTTTCTTTATCAGTTGTGGCGTAGATCGCTTTTCTAGCTGCTTCTTTACCAACTTGAGACTCAAGTAATTCTTTTAAGAGTCTAAAAGAGATGGATGTTTCAGTGGTGGTGCCACTCTTAGAAATGACGTTAATAGCGAAGTTTTTACCTTTAAGGTAATCCATCACTTGAGCGACATAGTTTGGAGAGAAGGTTTGACCCATAAAGATGACTTCAAGTTTGTCATCACTCTTTAAGCCGTTAAGAGCTTCTAAAGCTGCTCTTGCGCCTAAATAGGATCCACCAATTCCACAAACCACTAAGATATCAAAGTGTTCTCTTACGTATTGAGCGTCTTTTTTGATTCTAGCGAGTTCTTCTTTATCATAGTTAACTGGCCAATCAGCCCAACCAATATAGTCATTGCCTGGACCTGTACCTTTGTTAATCATCTCATTAACTCTGGTCACATCTTTTTGATATGAAGATAAAATATCTTCATTAATTTTATCGTTGAGTACTAGTTTCATTTGTTTTCCTCTTCCTTTGCTTTCTTTAAAGTGGCTTCAATCCATTCTGGGAGTTTCTCTTCTAAAGGAGCAAAATCGCTCTTATTAGATTCTGGGGCTTTCCTAATCGCATTGCTATGAGTAGTAAAACTCTCTTCCTTTGGCACTCTCTTATAAGAGACTCTTAAGAATCCATTAGAGGGGTCAATAGAGATAACGACCACTTTAAGTTGATCACCAACCACACCATATTTCTCAATATCGCGAATATAGGAATCACAGATTTCGGAGATGTGTAAAAGACCTTCTGAGCCATCTTCAAATCTTAAAAAGAGGGCGTAAGGTTTGACGTTATAGACTGTTCCGATAAGATATTCGCCAACTTCGTGTTTCATATTTCTCACAATTTTGTATTTTAGCACTAGGAATACTAAATTGGTAGTCTAAGACTACACGAGGACTATTATTTTATAAAAAGAAAACCCTGAGATTTTCAGGGCTATTGTTTCTTTTCTTCGGAGAGCGCTTTAATCTTTTTTTCGTACTCATGTTGAGTGGCGATATCATCGATCATAAGCTTCATCATCTTCTCCATATCGCTACCAGCACTGTAGTCAGCGCGGCAGATGAAGTTACATCTTCCATCTAAATAGATTTGTCTAACTTTGTCAGCATCTTTATCTGGATAGACAGCAATGGAACGTCCGCCATTCTTTTTGACTAAAGTCATACAAGCGATATCAGTCATTCCATCTCCCATATAGACAATGTTGCGATATGGGATTCTTAAACCTTCGGTTTTCTTATTAACAGCATTATCATCAGAGATGTCGTTAACGCCTTTAGCAATTCTAAAGAAGAACTGTGTCTTTTGAGTGTAGTTGATTGCTAACTTTGGCCAGACTGGAACGTCGTTTTCATAATAATATTCACAGCCATAAGCTTTATCGAATTCATTATAGATTTGGCAACCTTCAACGATTTCGATCGTGCCGCTAGAAACGAGGTAGTGTTCAACTTGCACTCCCTTACTCGCGCCGTATTCATTTATACGCTTGAACCAAGTGGTGACGCCAGGATAGAATTTGATGTTTTTGCCGCATTCACGAAGGTACTCTCTTGTCAGCTTGATACCTTTTTCACGGGCTTGTTTAATCATCATGTACATGTAAGAAAGAATTCTTTCTACGCCTTCATTATTTGTGAATTCACCTGTTGCACCCCAGAATTCTTCAGGAGTCATTCCAAGATTAGGAATAAAGGTGTAATTCTGCATATCAGTTGTGGACAATGTTTTATCAAAGTCGTACATGATGGCAAGGATTGGTTTACTCATATTTTTAACCTCTTAATAATGCTATCAAAAAAAGTATCAATGGTCAATTATTTATAATAAACACCCAATCAAACTGCTCTATAAAAGGGATTTGAAGCATTCTCTAACCTATAAGAAGTAAATTATTGATAATTTCTCTATTAAAATTTACCTTTATAAGGTAGAATATTATCTTGTAGTGATTACTATAAGAGAAAAAGGAGCAAAAAAATGAAAAATACAGAAATCAAATTTTCTAACTATCCTTTTATTGTCCCAACAAGAAAAAGAATGTGTAACAAGTTTGAAAGTCTCATTTCAGAATTAAAACAATGTGGTTCCGCTAGAACTGCTTCCTTAGCAGTCAAACACTGGAACAAATATACAGAAGAAATCGGTACCGAATTCGCTGTCATCTCTGTTTTATATTCTTTAGACACTAGAAATAAAGCTTATCAAAGAGCTCAAGCGGCAATTGATGAATTATCTCCACTCATCTCTGATTATTCCAATCAGTTCCAAAAGATTTTGCTAAAAGCAAAATATAGAAAAGAACTCGAAGCCCAATATGGCAAATACCTCTTCAAGATGTATGAAGCCAATCAAAAGGCTTTTGATCAAAAAATCATGGATGACCTCGCAGAAGAAAATCGTCTCACTTCCCAATATGACATGATTATGGGAACCGCCCAAGTCGATTTCCGTGGAGAAAAACTCAATCTCTCTCAACTCGGTAAATATATGCAAGATACCGATAGAGAAACCAGAAGAGAAGCCGCTAAGACCATGGATAAATGGTTAGAAGAACACGAAGCCGCTATTGCCGATATCTATGATAAACTCGTCAAACTTAGAGATGGCATGGCCAAGAAGCTCGGCTTCAAAAACTTCGTTGACCTCGGTTATTTAAGACTTGGTAGAACTGACTACCACGCTAAAGAAGTAAAGGGTTATAGAAAACAAATCGCGGATGAAGTAGTCCCAGTTTGTCAAAAACTCTACAAAACCCAAATGAAAGCTTTGGGAATCAAAGATCCTCAATACTTCGACTACAACTTAATGTTTGCTAGTGGAAATCCAAAACCAGCCGGCGACACCAAGTTCATCGTCAAGACTGCTAACGATATGTTTAGCAAATTATCTCCAGAGACCAAAGAATTCTTTGCATTTATGCAAAAGTATGAACTCTTAGATTTAGATGCCCGTGCGGGAAAAGCTCCAGGTGGATATCAAACATACTTCCCAACCTATCATTCCCCATTCATCTTTTCTAACTTCAATGGCACGCAAGGCGACGTTAACGTCTTAACTCATGAATCCGGTCACGCTTTCCAAGCCTATACATGCCGTGGATTTAAAATCCCAGAGTATATGCAACCCACATTAGAGAGCTGTGAAATCCACTCCATGAGTATGGAATTCTTCGCCTGGCCATATATGGACAAATTCTTTGGTAAGGATGCTCTTAAATATAAATATTCCCATCTCGTTGATGCGATTGAATTCCTCCCATATGGTATTACCATTGATGAATTCCAACACTGGGTCTATGAGCATCCAAAAGCCACTCACGAAGAAAGATGCGCGGCCTTTAAGGAAATCGAATCTAGATACACTCCTCATAAGAAATATGATGATTGTCCAACCCTTAACAAGGGTACCTATTGGTTAAGACAAGGTCATGTCTTCTCCAGCCCATTCTATTACATCGATTACACCTTAGCCCAAGTTTGTGCATTCCAATTCTTAATTGAAGATCAAAAGAATCACGCTAAAGCGTGGAAGAAGTACTATAAACTCACCAAGTGTGGTGGTAAATATCCATTCACCGAGTTACTTGAACATAACCACATGAAGAACCCATTTGAGGAAGGCACCATTAAGAAAGTGATGTCTGGCTTAAATAAGATTCTTAAGACATTCGATTATCAAGCACTCAATAAATAATGATGAGCCCTTGCAATTAAAGCGAGGGCTTTTCTTATCTTTTTATTTATATAAAGAAAGATATTTGTTATTATTGTCCCGCGAGGAAACAAGAAAATGAAAATTGCTATATCCTGTGAATCAACCTGCGATCTTTCAAGAAAATTGAAAGAATTATACGATATCAAAACTGTTCCATTTGGCGTTTTACTTGGTGATGATCTCCATTATGATGGAGTTGACGTCACTCCAAGTGAAATCTTTAACTATGTCATTAAGACTGGTATTCTTCCTAAGACCAGCGCGGTTAATGAATTCCAATATGAAGAACACTTTTCTAAATTATTAAAAGAGTATGACTGTGTCATCCATATCTCTATTGCTCGTCAGATTTCTAGTGCAATTGATAACGCTAGAAAAGTCGCTGAGAAGATGAAGAATGTTTATATCATTGACTCTTTATCCTTATCAACCGGTATTGGTTTACAAGCTATCTACGCTAGAGAACTAGCTAATCAAGGCTTAGGTGTTGCAGAAATCATTCAAAAAGTCTATGACCGTAGCAACTTTGTTCAAGCTAGCTTCGTGGTCAATACACTCGACTATTTATATAAAGGTGGTAGATGTAGTGGACTCTCCCATAAATTAGGTAAAGCCCTCAAACTCAAACCACAAATCATCGTTGATACCGCTCAATTTGGTGCTATGGTGCCAGGTAAGAAATATTTAGGAAAAGATGAAAAGGTTATTAAAGCGTATTGCGCTGACACAATTAAACTCTACCCAAATATGTGCAAAGACCACGTCTTCATCACCCACTCTCAAGCGGATGAAAAGATGGTTAAAGAAGCCGCTCGCGCTTTAGTGGAATTTGGTGTTCCTCATGATAACATCCATATCACAACTGCTGGAGCGACCATCACATCGCACTGTGGTCCTAAGACCTTAGGTATCCTCTACTATAACGACGCTAATGTTTCTGAAAAGACCAAAGAGCAACTCAAAAAAGAGAGAAAAGCTGCCAAAGAAAAACGCAAGGCTGAGAAGAAACAAAAAGAAGCTGAGTTAAAGAAAGAAAAGAAACAAAAACAAAGCAAATAACATAAAAAAACGTCCAAAACCTGGACGTTTTCTTTTAAATCTAGAAGCTTACCAGTCTAAGACAATGGCGGTAACATCCATTCCTACTGCAGCCGCTCCGAAGACTAAGGTGAAGTAGAATCCAACTAATGGATTACCGACATCGCTTTCTGGATTAAGACCTAAATAGATAGGTTTGAATAAGAGAGCTAAGAGGGTTCCAACAAGGATTAACGCACCAGCGGAAATCAATACGATCTTCTCAACTTTTGCGCTTGGTTGGATAATGGACAATCCCATAACACCCATCGCTAAGCCACCAACGAGGATAAACATATATCCCATGAAGCATGGCCAGGCACCCTTAACGAGTCCGGCATTATCATTAAAGAAGAATGACTTAATGGCGACTGTGTCGGTATCGACTGTAATGAATGGAAGGAACATGGACAAAACCGCTATAATCGCAAAGGCGAAACCCATCCACATATAGAAGACACTAGATAGTTGCTTTTTCATGTTTTTCCTCCAGAGATAATACATATTTTAAATAACTAACGTTATATAGGCAATAAAAAACAGTGCTTTATTCAAACACTGTATTTTTCAAAATGGTGCGCGGGATGAGAATCGAACTCACACTGGAATACCAATACGCCCCTCAAACGTACGCGTCTACCAATTCCGCCACTCGCGCATCTTTTGGATTGCCTAGTTATTTTAGCAAACTATAAGCAAAGTGCAACAATTATTAGAAATAATTTAGGCAGTTAATCCAATAAGACCTTTGAATACTTCGCTCCAAAGTAAGAAGTAAGTAAGGAGTGAAACAATATCAACAATTGTGGTGGTGAATGGTCCACACATAACGGCGGGATCGATTTTGATTATCTTAGCGATAAATGGAAGAACGCAGCCAATCATACGAGAGATTATGATGGTCACCATTAATGTTGAACCCACGAGTAAGGCTACAAAGAACTGGGCCAATGTCTTATTGATGGTAATCTTAGAGGCGTCGATTTCTCCAATATGGAGAACTGACATCTCAAAGAATGTCCAAGCCGTGGCAAATATACCAATAATTACAGCGATAATCAAAGCCACTCGTAGTTCTTTCCAAATGACGCGTTTGAAATCACCTTTTTCAAATTCATCAAGAGCCAAGGAGCGAACAATCATGGTGGTGGTTTGTCCACCAGAATTGCCTCCAGCATCTAAGATGAGTGGAGAGAAGACCGCTAAGACAGCAAAGCTGGCAATGAGGTGATCAAATCCTGAAGTGATAGCAGCGGTACCGATTTGAAGAATCATAAGAGCTAAGATCCAAGGTACACACTTCTTTACTAGTTTATGGATTGGAGTCTTTAAATATGGCTCATCCATATTACTAACTTTATTTAACTTAGCGATATCTTCATTAGCTTCTTCCACCAAGATGTCCATGACGTCGTCGACGGTGATGATACCGATAATCTTGTTTTCGTTATTCACAACCGCCATTGCGTTAAGGTCATAACGTTTGAACAAGTTAGCGACTTCTTCTTGGTCTTCGTTCACATTACATGTGACGAAGTCTAAGTTCATGATATCTTTGAGTTGTTCCTCATCTTTAGCAAAGATTAAGTCGTCTAAATCGATAGTACCAACTAGAGTTCTTTTGGCGTCTTTTACGAAGATGGTGTAAACAGTTTCCGCATCACGGCCTTTTTCTCTAATAGTTTGTAAAGCTTCTTTAACCGTGGTGGTGTCACGCATCTCAATGAACTCGGTGGTCATCACTGAACCAGCGGTGTTGTCCTTATAATTTAATAATTGATTTATATCTTTTCTTAAATCGGTAGGCGCGACACGTAAAATACGGTTAGCGACATTAGCAGGCATCTCTTCAATGGTGTCAACGATATCGTCAGCAAAAGAGTTATCAAGTAAGGTGATAAGGTCTTTATCGGTGAAAGCATTGATTATTCTTTCTTGTTGTTCACTAGAAAGCTCAGCAAAGAAGTCGCCGGTGTAGTCTTTAGAAACCACTCTGAAAATATATACTAACAAAGTAACATCTTCACAATCTTCTAAAGCTTCCGCGATATCAATGTTTGGGATGATATCAAAGATTTCTCTTACTTTTTTCGCATTCTTTGTCTTTAATGCTTCAAGCAAAGTTTCTTTTAAATCAAATGTTTCAGACATTTTCCTATCTCCTTTCTCTTTAATTAAGAGTTATTTTGAAATAAATTTCAATTCAAAAGTGAAAAAAATGTGAAAAACTTAACTTATAAGTTATAGTTTGATACAATGTTTGACGAAAGAAGGCTATTAAGATGAAAGAAATTTTAGTCGAAACGAGTGCACGTCATATTCACGTCACACAAGAAACATTAGAAATATTATTTGGTAAAGGCGCTCAATTAGAAGTCAGAGCTATGCTCTCTCAACCTGGTCAATTTGTCTCTAACCAAAGAGTTGATCTCGTTGGATATAAAGTCAATAAAGCAACAGGCGAAAAAGTGGAAACCAGAATGAAAGGTGTTTCTATTCTCGGTCCAGTCAGAAAAGCCAACCAAGTTGAATTATCTGCGACTGACGCAAGAAGCATTGGCGTCAAAGCTCCAATTAGAGAATCTGGCGACATCGCTGGTAGTGGTGCTTGCAAGATTGTTGGCCCATGCGGTGAAGTCGAATTAACTGAAGGAGTTATTATTGCTAAACGTCATATTCACATGACTCCTGCTGATGCTGAAGAATTCGGCGTTAAAAATGGTGATATTGTCAAACTCGAAGTCAACACCCCAGAGAGAAGCTTAATCTTTGGTGATGTCGTTATTAGAGTTAGAGATGATTTTGCTTTAGCTTGCCACATCGATACAGACGAATCTAACGCTGCTGGATGTTCAGGTACTGTTTACGGACGTATTGTTAAATAAGATGGAAACCTTAACTATTAAGCCACAAAATGTTTGTTCTAGAGAAATGATTGTCCACCACGAAGATGGTGTTATTGTTGATGTCCAAATTATTGGTGGCTGTCAAGGTAACACTCAAGGAGTGTGTGCTCTTCTTAAGGGAAGAAAAATCGATGACGTCATTCCTATTTTGGAAGGAATTAAATGTCGTGGTTCGCGCACTGGAGAAACATCTTGTCCAGATCAGTTAGCAAAAGGTTTAAAAACTATTTGATTAAAACTTGTTTTATTCTATAATATTCACACTTATCAAGAACTGTGTCACAGAGAATGAAAAAACACAGTAGCAACTCTCCAGTAGGAGTAAGTGCTCTTCTCTAGCGGGAAACCGAACGATGAGTAAACGCAATTAGAATTGCCTTCTCTCGTTTGGGAAGGCTTTTTTAAAGGAAATTTTATGGCAAAAGAAAAAATCTTATTCACCTCAGAATCCGTCTCTGAAGGGCATCCAGATAAGGTCGCTGACCAAATCGCTGACGCTGTTTTAGACGAATGCATTTCTTTAGACCCAAAGGCTCATGTTGCCTGTGAAGTTTTCACCAGTAACAACTTCGTCTTAGTGGGTGGAGAAATCACAATAAACTCGCAAAAACCAGTTAATTTTACGGAAATTGTGAAAAAAACACTCAAAGAAATCGGTTATGACAAACCAGAACTTGGCACTGATTATCACACTGTAGAAGTGGAAATTAGAGTCAAACAACAAAGTCCAGATATCAATCAAGGAGTCAATCAAAATAAGCCTGAAGATGTCGGTGCTGGTGACCAAGGAATGATGTTTGGTTACGCCACTATTGAAACTGAAGGATATATGCCTTTAGCGGTTTCTCTTGCCCATAAATTAACCCGTGAAGCGACTAAGCAAAGAAAGAATGGTTCCTTTAAGCACGCTAGACCTGATATGAAGAGCCAAGTCACTGTTGATTATACAGATCCAAAGAGTATTCGCATTGATACCATCCTCATGTCCATCCAACATGATGACAATATTGATTTAGAAGAATTCAAGAAATACATCCATGAATCCATCATGGTGCCAGTGGCTAAATCATTTGGTTTTAATACTGACTTCAAATACCTCATCAACCCAACTGGTAGATTCGTCATTGGTGGACCAACTGGTGATACTGGTGTGACTGGTAGAAAAATCATTGTTGATACTTATGGTGGAAGCGCCGCTCATGGTGGTGGAGCCTTCTCTGGAAAAGACCCCACAAAGGTTGATAGATCTGGTGCTTACATGGCTCGATATATCGCAAAAAATATGGTCGCCGCTGGAGTGGCAGACCGCATGGAAGTGGAACTTGCCTACGCCATAGGCGTAAATAAGCCAATTTCCATCGGTGTGAAGACTTATCACACCGCTAAATATAGCGATGAAAAAATCTTAGAAGTTATCGATAAAGTCTTCGATTGTCGTCCTGGTATGATTGTGAAAAACTTCTCTCTTACCAAGCCAACGTTTGAGTATCATAAACTCACTAATTATGGACATTTTGGTAGACCGGATTTAGATCTTCCATGGGAGAAACTTGATAAGGTAGAAGAGATTAAAAAACTCCTCAAAATGTAAGAAAATTAAGGGCTCAAATGAGTCCTTTCTTTTTATTCAATAATTACGTATTTTTTAGTGAAAAATACTGATAAGAGTTTTATAATTAAAATGGAATTAAACTTCTTGAACATATTTCAAAGGAGGGTTCATATATGAAGTATCAAATTATCGGTAAGAACATCAAAATCACCGAGGGTATTTCGTCTGCCTTACAAGAGAAACTTGCAAAGATGGACAAATACTTCCAATCCGAAGATGTCGATTGTAGAGTCGTAGCTTCTTCTCATGGAGAAACAGCGAAACTCGAAGTCACCATCTTCTTACCACAAATGCCATTAAGAGCAGAAGTGGTGCATGAAGACTTATACGCCGCTATGGATTTAGCGATTGATAAGCTTCAAGGCCAAATGAGAAAAGTGAAGACACGCATGGATCGTTCTAATGGCAAAATGTCATTAGGTCAAGCCTTCTTCTCTGATGAATTCGAGGAAGAACATCCAGCCAAGGACGAAGAAGATGTCGTCGTAAGAGCGAAATCTTATTACCTCACTCCAATGTCCATTGAAGAAGCCGTCACTCGTATGGAAGCTTTAGGTCATGATTTCTTTGTCTATTTAGATAAAGAAGACGATAGAATCTCTGTTGTTTATATCCGTCGCGATGGTGGATATGGCGTTATCCAAGCGGAGAACGAAGTTAGATAACCCTTCAAAAGATAAAGAAGTGGAGAAGATTGATTCTTCTCCATTTTTTATGTCTAAGCGAGAATATATCTAGTTTTGAAGAGTGAGAATCCTCTTAGCAAAGAGGATAGTGAAAACTCTTTTTTATTGCTTTTTTCGCACACGTGTATATAATATACGCATTAACTATGGCAAAGATTTTAGCTACAGACTTAGATGGCACTCTGTTCTACCCGAAACAGAAGAAAAAATGTATCCCTGCTAAGAACGTGAAATTCTTGCAACGTTGGATTGATGAAGGGAATAAGGTTATTTTATGTACGTCTCGTTCTCAACAATTCGTCAAACGTTTAGAGAAAGAAATTGAGCGACCGTTTGATCTTATGACATGTAATACCGCGCATATTATCGCGGGAGGGAAAGTTATCAAAGATCAACTTATTCCTGGTGATGATTTAAGAAAAATTCTTAATATCATCGATAAGAAATATCGCCCGATTGCCTATTTGATGACCACGAAGAATTACCCATGTATTATTAAAAATAATAGGGCTATGGGAAAAATGCTGATGTTCTTCTATCACATGTGGTATCTCAAACAAGGCATGTATCGTGAACCTTACGTTTTATCCAATAAATTATTCAGGGAAGAACTAGCCACTGGGGAAGTATATAAAGTCATGATATTCTTTGGCTTCGGACACAATAAAAAGAAGTTCACCAAAGACTTAAATAAGATTTTATTTAAGGAATTCCCAGACCTCGAATTCTCTTGGGTTGGTAATGTTAATGAGATTACCCCAAAAGGATGTAATAAAGGCAAAGGTCTACAATACTATTGTGAACACGAACACATAGATCCAAAAGATGTCTATGTCATCGGTGACAGTGGTAACGATATATCCATGTTCAACGCCTTTAAAGACAACAGTTTCGTCATGTCTCATGCGAGCAAGGTCGTCAAGAAATACGCCAAGTATGAGGTTAGTAATGTTCATGGATTAGAGAAGTTCTTACTTCCAAAGGAGAAAAAAACAAATGAATCAAATTAGTCAGTACATGTTCAACATCTATCACTATCTCTTAAACTTAAGAGATACCCTTGAGTACACAATCGATAGAGAACACGCGAAGAACCTTTATGATCAAAGAAAAATGGTCTTAACAAAAGGTATCGAAGAAGGTAGCGCTCTTGGTAACTTCTTCAAAAACAACAAAGAACAAGGTGACAAAATCATCAAAAACTTAAAAGAATTCGTCGAAGAAGTTTATGGTGATACTTCTACCGTCTTAGTTGTCACTGGAGACAAAATCAGAGTGGATCACACCCAAAACCAAAAGATCTACGAATACATCACTGGTTTAAGTGAACAAATTAGAGATATCCTTTATGGATATATCAACTACGCTAGACAACAAAATCAACTCGAAGACATTATTGTCAAACTCTTAGCGGAAGATGATAGACTCTATAGAAGCGTTCTTGCCATGTTAGTGATGAGAGACTTTGAAAAGTCATTCTTTGAATTCCAAAAAGTGATGGGCGAAGCCGGTGGAAAACAAACTCCACAATCTAACTTCATTGTCCAAAACGAAATCATGAAGATGGCGGGTCAACTTAGATTCTCTAAGCAACATCACCACACCACAGAGACTCAAACTCTTGAACTCTTAGACAAAGTGGACGCTGTTATTGAAATGACCGAAGGTCGTAGAGATAGAAAAGACAATAAATCCTTCAAAGATATCTTTGATGAACTCAATAAAGAATTAGCGGCTAACGTCGCTAGAGTCGAACCATCTTGGAAAGAAACATTCAACAATGCTTTCAAAGACATGATGGAATCTCAAAACAAGGGCAATCCACAAGCCTAAGGTAAACGCTTATGAAAAAGGAAATCAAAAAATCATTCAAAAGAAAGCTCTCAATTGTTGAGATCGTCTTATATTCTTTAGCAGGTGCGCTTGGCTTATGGGGCTTTGTCTATGTCATCTTAGGCATCGCTGCTAAATACACCAGAAGTGATACCGAATTTTATAAATTCGTTATCAACTATAAGGATACATTCAAACTTGATGTTCTTTATTGGGGTATGATCCTTATGGGTATCGCCGCTGTGTTTGCTTCTATCGTCCTTCTTATCAACGCGAAGAAGAGTGATAGAGAATTCGAAAAACAATCTAGACGTGCTGCTCGTCTTGCGGGCTTAAGCGAAAAGAAGAACGCTGAAGAAGAAAAAGTCGTCGATGTGAAAGTCGAAGAAAAAGAACCTGAAGCAGAACAACCAGTCGAAGCTGAACCAGTTGAAGAAGAGGCTGCTCCTGTTGAGGAAAACGAGCCAGCGGAAGAAGCTGCTCCTGAAGCGGAAGCTGAATAAAAAATGCGAAGGCAAAACCTTCGCTTTTTATTTATAATAAAGATATAGGAGATTTAAAAATGGAAAATAAAGTTATTAACACCATTAAAAATCGTACATCAACTCGTTCTTATTCAGCAAAGAAAGTATCACTTAAGAAACTAGAACTTATCTTAGAAGCAGGAAAGATGGCTCCTTCAGGAATGAATAGACAAATCTGCAACATCTTAGCCATCCATAATGGAAGATATGTTAACTCACTAGTGGAAGCCTCTAAAAAAGTGAGAGGTAAAGATTGCTATTATGGGGCAAAAATAATCATCCTAGTTTATGGTCCTAAAGATGATCCGTTTGTCACTCAAGATGCTTCATGTATTTTAGAGAATATGTTTGTGGCCGCGGAAGCTTTAAAGATTGCTTCTTGCTGGATCAATCAAAGCGAAGGAATTTTATCTGATCCAAGAAATAAAAAGTTAAGAGCTAAACTTGGTATTGGAGAAGATAAGCTTATCGTTGGTAGCTGCATCCTTGGATATAGCGAAGCGCCTAAATCCATTAAAGAAAGAAAAGCTGATTTCATTAGAATTATCTAAGTAAATCAAGAAAGAAAAAAAGGAAGCACAGCTTCCTTTTTATTTATTCTTCTTTTGGCAGAAGTCTTTTGATTATATATCCGATGAGGTCCACAAATAGGATTATGACGATGGTGATAAACGCTATAGCGAATACTGGAGTAAGATCTGTTGGGTCAATACTACGATACATGTTAATTGCACTTCCAAGTCCAGCATTGGTGGAGCCAGTAATAATCTCCGCCATAATACCTGTTTTGATTGACAAGGCAAAGCTAGAAGCTAAACCCACTAAGATATATGGAAGAGCAATTGGGAGTTTCACTTTAAATAAAGGACGGAAGAATTTACCTGAATCTACCTTGATAGCTTCCTTGATTTCTTTAGGCACGCTATTGATACCACCAACCACAGCTTCATAAAGAATAGGGAAGGATAAAAGAATAACGATAAAAACTGGGGCGATTGTAGAATTCGTAATCACTAAAAAGAAGAAGACAAATGCCGCAGTTGGAACGCTCTTTAAAACGATAATTATTGGTTTTAGGAAGACATAGACTTTCTTAAATAATCCCGCAATTGAACCAATAACCATCGCTGCTAAAAAGGAGATCAAAAAGGCCAATAAGGTTCTTCTTAAGGTTGCCCAAATTGAGTCCCAAATATACTTTCTTGTCAGCAAATATCCAGTTTTTTGTAAAGTTTCGATTGGATTAGGAAATACTAAATTGCCTTCTCCTTGGGTAAATGAGATGGCAAACCAAATGGCAAAAACAAATATAATGCCAAGGGTATAGATGAATGGATTACTTGTGATAAATTTCTTCACTTGTCTCTCCGATATTGAATAAACCTAAGAAATTATCGATAGCAGCTTTATTAGCTAAAGCATATTTAAAACCAATACCCATGCCATTGTTACCATTAGAGGTTAATGATTTTAGTGTAGTTAAATCTGCACTGAACTTACTAGAAATGATTTCTTCACTAGTGGATTCAAAATAAGAATCGATAGTGGTTGGATCTGCCAAGAACTCCTCAACATCTTCTTTGATACCTTCTAAGAACTTGTTAGCTTTAGCTTTGCTAACGGAATTCTTAATAAAGATAGAAGCTTGAGTAATTTCTTTATTACCAGATTTTTCTTTGAAGTCTTTTTGGACATCACTATAAACAGTTCTTGTCCAGCCTTTTGCTGCAGCGTTAGCAATAACAGTGTTGACGGCTGGTTGCGCTAATAAAACATAGTCAACAGTAGCGTTATCATTAGTCGCATCTTTACCAGTTAATAAGCATTGTCCAGCAACCGTAGCGTCTTTAACATAGTGAATGTTGCTGAGTTCTAAATCACTATAAGTGTATTGGAAAACTTTGTCTGGAACATTGTTTTGTTGGAAGACGACGACATAGTCGTCACCA
>CAMKFP010000018.1 GCA_946411895.1 uncultured Caryophanales bacterium | reverse complement strand
CTGAAAGCAGTCCCAATAAAATGCGCCCGATTCGTTAAGAGTTATCATAGCATTAAATTCAAGAGCCTTTTTTCCAACGGGAACAACAATGTGTGAGCCCGCAATTTCTCTTTTGGCAAATCCGTCTTTTATTTTCATAATAATCACCCGCTGATTATCCTCTAATTTTCTAAGTAAGTATTTTTGAAACTCGGTCTTACCACTACCAGTGATACCTCCAATGATTAAGGAACAATGGGAATGCAGTAAAACTTTGAATAATTCTTGAAGTTCAATAGGCATAAATCCGTTCTCATCAGTGATACGTGGTTCACTAGATGCAATACGGATAGCGAAGTTCACAACTGGTTCATCCTGTTTTCTTGCGATCGAATGATGAACGGCGTTAATACGGTATTTGCCTGCTGAAACATCCAGTATGGGGTTTTGAAAGGAAAACTGCTTTTCACATAGAAAGGCAATTTGTCTAAGGAAGTCTCTTACTTCATTTTCTCCAACATTAATGTCGCTTTTTAATCTGCCATTTAGGTTATGCTGATAGAAGATAGAGTCTCCGTTATAGGAAATATCTGTAATTGATGAGTCAACTAAAAGAGATTTAATAAAGGAATTCTCAATAAAGGCAATGATCTTACTAGAGTCCATAAGTATTGCCTTTCCTTATTTCATAAAACATAGTGCGAGTATAGTTGTAGTTGAATACAACATTCGCTCTAATAGATACTTCAACAGCGTCGCAATAATTAGTGATGCACATGGAGCCGTCATCTTGATTGTAATAATAGAAAGCTATTCTAAACTTTTTGGTGTATTTGCTTAGATTTTGTCTAAGATAACTTTCTACGTTATTCTCAAGAACTCTCTTATCGTAATATGCAACGAAATCACCATCTTGCACTAGAGGAATTGAGGCTTGAAATATCTCTTTAGGCATATTTACCATGACGCGATTAATACCAGTTATCTTTGTTGATACGGTGAAAAATGAAAACCCAAGAACAGTAACAAACATTGTGAGAAATAAGAGTATCATATTCTTACCCCACTTCCGATACAATAATCAGAGTCGTTACACTCTCCGATAAGATTCGAGCCAACTGTATATCTAACGTCCCAAGAAATATTGTTTTTTGTTGCTCCCATATTCTTGATGACAAATCTAAATCTCATGCCATCCATACTCGCTTGTTGATTTCTCGGTAGATAGAAATATCGCGTCAATTCAAAGTTCATATACTGGTACGTGGACATCTCAAGAGTTTGAGGTTCTACAAAGAGCTTTTGCTTAAAAACAACATGGAATTCTCCATTATTTTCCATAAATTTCATATTTAATGCGATTGTTCCATTCTTTTCTCTTGGAAGAAGAGGAAAGCAACTTCCTGGGTTAAGAATAATCATCTGGAATGAAGTGTTTTCCATCTGATCAGCATATTGCGTTGTGAAATAGAACTGGGTTAAATCTAGCCGGTAATACTTATCGTTATATAGATAGTCAGTAAAGTTATAACAATTGAGGTCATAATCAAAGAATTCTACCTCGGTTTTATTTAACCTAAAAGCGTAACCACTATTTATCGTCGTTGTGTTTATATCTAATGTTATATCTTGCTGGTGTGACGCTCTTAAAGGAATGCGATATTCCAATAAAAGTTCACCACTCGTGAAATTACTATATTGGATGATATAACCAATTCCTTCATCGTTCATATAATCACGGATAAAGGTTTGGAGATAAATGGTCCTAGGAACTAAGACTTTATCCAATATCTGTTCTTGAACGCCGTAATACTTAGTGAACGTATAGTTATAGACCAGCATCTTGATGGAAATCTTTTTATTTCTTAATAATGGAGATGCTGTAACAGTAATCTCATAGTCTTCGACATTTTGGCCTTTGAAATATGGTCCAAAAGTTTCTGATCTTAAACCGTTTTTATATAAATCTATATCTGGGTTGTCTGTGGCGCTTATTAATGCGCATGCGAGTACAGGTACAAATAAGAATAAGAGTTTACGTTTCATGCTTTACGACACTCACGGTTATATAAGCTGAGGAAGTTCTTAATCGCTTTATTCCTCAAGCGATAATAAGTCGAAGCGGAAAAGTATTTTGTGTACCAGTACTGATAATCTTCATAATAGAAGTCATTATTAATTATTGTGCGATCCATATCATCTAAGTTACTAAAGACCTTATTGACCCTAGCAACAAATCTGGTATAGATGCTTTCTCCACCACTAGAGTGGGAATCCGATAACGCCCTTTCTCGGCAATCAATCATCTTTTTAGCGTGGAAGTAGGAAGAGGCGATTTGCTTCATGCGAAGAATCTGCATATGACTCCTACTAAGCTTTTGTTTTGAGCTGCTCATAGCTGCTAATCTCCTTTAAAATTCAGTAGAGTCAATTTTTGTCTCTACATATATATATGCGGTAAAAAGAAGCGATTTTTCCCACTTCAAAAGCAACTTTTTTTGTAATTATCTCTGATAATTAAATTTTTACATTTTTTCTATTTTGAGGTTAATGAACACCAAAAAAGACCTCTCAAGGGTCAGAAATAGGAAAAAATTTTTATCAATTTAGATAAGCCTTATATATAATAGTGGCATGATAGTTTTAGCAGGGGCTAGTGCAAGTGGCAAAACTGAAGTCGCTAAATCACTAGCAAAAAGGTACGGTATTGTCAAAGCCATCACCACTACTACAAGAGAGAAAAGAGTGGGCGAAGTGAATGGCGTCGATTACTTCTTTGTCAGCAAGGAAGAATTCCTCAAGATGATTGAAGAAGACCGTTTTGTTGAGCACACAACATATAACGGTAATTACTATGGTTCAACTAAAGACCAAATCGCTAATAACAAGTGCGTGGTTATTGATCCAGCGGGCCTTAAGTCTTATATCGCTCTACATGATAAAAGAATTGTCACATTCTTTTTAGAAGCAAAAGAAGAGACGAGATATCAAAGAATGATTGCTCGTGGTGATTCAGTTGAAAAAGCTAAAGCGAGAATCGCTCATGATCGCATCGCCTTTAGAAAAGAAAACCTCCCTATCGTTAATTACATCGTCGATAGCGAGGAACCAAATGTCGATGAGGTTGCGGATTATATCTATCAAATATATACGTCAATAAAAAACTAGGCAAAGCCTAGTTTTCTTTTTCCTCATCTTCTTCAATGAACTCATTGTCTTTGACAAAGAGTTTTTCGACTGTAAATTCATCAGCTTCTAAGACTTTAAAGGTGAATCTATCAAATGTGAATTCATCGCCGACTTTAGCGAATCTATCTAAGACTTCTTGGCATAAACCAGAAACAGTTGAATAGTCAGTTTCAAACTCCTCACTATCGAAGTCCACTAGTTCAAAGAAGTCATCGATATTCATCGAGCCATCAATAATGTATTCTCCATGTCCGAGTTCTTGATATTCCTCTACGATTTCATCAGTTTCATCAAAGATGTCACCGACAATTTCTTCTAAGATATCTTCCATGGTCACAATGCCTTCCGTGCCGCCATATTCATCAACGACAACAGCGATATGAATTTTGGATTTCTTAAATTCATGGAGTAAATCAAGAGCCTGATGGTTACGAGGAACAAATAGAGGCTTGTATAAAAGAGACTTCATATCAATCTCTCCACCCCTTAAATAACTCTTTAAGAGGGACTTAATTGGTAATATACCAATAATGTTATCAATAGTCTCTTCATAGACTGGTATACGAGAATGCTTAAAAATCTCACCGTCTTTAATGATTTCTTCTATATCATCTTCGATATCAATCGCGAACATATCAACACGTGGGGTCATGATTTCAAAAGCTTGAATATCGTTTAAATCAATCGCCGAACGGACGAGTTCCGCTTCGCCTTCTTCTAGGCCGCCTTCTTCTTCAATCGTATCCACCATTTCATTAAGGACGTCTTCATCAATCTTATCTTCTTCAATGGATTTCTTTTTAAAGAGTTTACCCACTAAGACGAAGAGTTTAGAAATAGGCCAAACAAAAATAAAGGTGACGTATTTAGTGACTAAGATTGGATAAGCAAAAGCTTTAGATAACTTATAGTTAAATCTCTTGCCAATGGCTTTAGGTAAGAACTCACAGAAGATAATTAAAATCACTGTGAAGATAACCGCTGCAACGGTTGTACCGGTATCTGGATTATTTGGATTAGCCGCAATACCAATTAAAGTCACGATAGATGAGGCCAAGATATTAACTACGTTATTACCAAATAAGATAGAGGAAATAGATAGTTCATAGTCTTGAGCAAGCTTTAAAGCAAGCTTAGCGTTCTTTGAACCTTTTTCTGCTTCTCTTTCTAAACGATCTTGATCGACCATGCCATAAATAATGTCACTAGCGGAGAAGAAGGCACTGAATAAACAGCAAATACCAACGATGAGGAAATAATACCACTCCATATTATCTTCCTCCCTTAGCGGCTAATGGTTCAGAAATATCGGAAACGAGTTCCTCTAAAACGTCTTCCATAGTCACCATGCCAATGACGTGTTTTTTATTGTCTCTTACTAAAGCCAAATGAGTGTGATGCTTTTTAAAGCCATTAAATAAGTCATCAATCATAATGCTAGATGTGACAAAATATGGCTTTTGAAGAATCTTTCTTATTGAGATATTTGGATTCTTAGTAATCTCTTTAAAGTATGTTTTTACGTGCAAAACACCAATAAAATTGTCAAATTCGCGGTCAAAGATTGGAATTCGAGAATATTTGGTGGTCATTAAAATAGAGCGAAGTTTTTCGTGTGTGAGTTCTCTAATATCCAAAGCAAAGATCTTCTCTTTAGGTGTGAAGACTTCTTTAACGTTGGTGTCAACAAACTCTAAAGCGGATTGAATAATCTCACTTTGTTCTTCTTCTAAAACACCTTCGTCAGTGACATTTTCGACGACATTTTCAAAATCCTCTTCGGTGAAGGCTTCATCATTTTTCACTTTGAAGATCTTTTCAATAAGTTTAGCGAGTCCATCAAAGATGATGGTAATAGGCGTTAATAAAAGAGTAAGGATATAAACAGGCCAAATGAATATCTTTGATATGGTATCTGGAATCGCTCTAGCGATGGTCTTAGGAAGGGCATCACCAAAAATATAGACCAATAAGGCCATGGCGATAGATGAGATAAGAGATATCACAGAATTATCAAATCCTGATTTAGATAATATATTAAGGAATAATAAGGTAGATACAGCCGATATAATAATGGCGACGATATTCGACCCTATGAGCACCGTCATCAGTGTACGATCAAATTTTTCCGAGACTTTGAGGACGACTTTAGCAGTCTTGTTGCCCTCATCAGCAGCGACTTGAAATTTGAAGCGGTTACAACAGGATAATGCGGTTTCGCAAGCTGAGAAAAAGAAATGTAAAACAGTACAGATAATAATTATCAGCCACGATATAGGCACATCCATGCGATGACCACACTCCTTCTTGAACGGGTTGTTCAGTTAATGAATATATCATAGATATAAGTCTCTATCAAATGGACATGAAAAAAAGGTACTCAAAGAGTACCTTTATTTTTTGTGTGAGACTGGATTATTTTTTCTCGGCCTTTTGAGCAGCTTTGAGTTCTGCTTTGACTTCTTTAACCCAGTTAACGGAGCCGATTTCACCTTGTTCAAGGCCATCTTTTTCCATACAATCTTGAATGAGTTGTTTGGCTCTTCTCATAGAGAGACCGGATTTAACCTTGAAGATTAATGGGATTTCCGCATATGAATCTTTTCCAGATGCATCTTGAACTGGGATTGTGCTGTCCGCGTAATCTGCTGGATCAAGGGCGAAGTATAACTTTAAGCTCTTTCCAGCGATTGTTAATTTAATATATGTCTTACGATGTAAGCGGAATGTATCACCACTATTGGAGATACGGCTCTTGACACCGTAGGAGAGAATTTCATTCTTTAATTCATTATAGTTGTCTTGCATTTCTTTTTCTGCATCAACTAATCTCTCCGCGAATGGGATCCTGATAATTGGAGCTTTTGGCTCTGCTGGTTTTTCTTCAACAGGAGCTGGGGCTGGAGCTGGTTCTGGCTTTGGCTCAGGTTGTGGCTCTGGTTGTGGTTCAGGCTTTGGTTCTGGCTTTGGCTCAGGTTGTGGCTCTGGCTCTGGTTTTGGTTCTTCTTTTGGTTCCTCTTTCTTTTCTTCTACTGGAGCTGGAGCTGGAGCAGGAGCTGGGGAGGTAACACCATTAATGCCACCATTGAAATATTGGACAACAAGTGGTCCGCCAAATGTCGCACCAACAACACTGGAATTGGTTGGAGCTGGTTGAGCAGGTTCTGGCCTGTTGGCATTGTTACGAGCAATTTCATCACGGACGATGTCTCTAATCATCATCGCGAGTTCAGACATAGAACATGTGTCTTCTTTCTTTTCTTCAGCTGGAGCAGGTTTTTCTTCAGCTGGTTCTGGTTCTGGAACGAATTCTGGAACTGGTTCATCAGCGGTGAGTTCTTGATATTCAGCAGGAACTTCTTCCACTGGGGCTGGTTCAGCAGCTTGTGCTAATTCTTGTTTTAATCTGTAAGCGGTTCTCGCGTATTTGACGCCAAAGACTAAAGCTAAGACTAAGAAGACAATAGCTAAGATGACACAAATGTATGTGGCGAGGAAGACGATGCCACGAGCGGTGCTGGCTTGGAAGATATCTCCTAAGTGTTGGAAAACAGCGAATAAGCCGTTGCCGCCAAGCGCGACACCAACGATACACCAAACTAATGTGGTGAGAGTGCTTAAGAAAGCAATAGCAGCAAAGAAGAAGCCTAATAAGGCTAAAACAACTTTAGCAGCAGCTTTCTTCTTAGGAAGGACGATGCCTAACACTAAGTAAACTAATCCTAAGAAAGCAAAGGCTAAGAAAACAATAACCCAAATTAATGTTTCTGTTGGATAGCTAGAGAATCCTTTGAATAATTCTGGGATACCTTCGCCAATGAATCTAAACAAATTGGTTCCGCCATCAGTTGCTGTAATCACGAATAAAACATACAAAGCAACGATAAAGGCGAGCGCAATTGCTGAGAATGCGATAAAACGACCTTTGAATGGTTTTTTCATATGAAAATTTCTCCTTATATGCTCTTATTGTAGCGCATGAGCGCGAAAAAACAAATATAAAATTAAATAATGTGCAAAAGGCCAATATTTCTGCTAAAACTCCACTATTTTAAGGTCAAAAAAGGGGGTTTTGGAGTCAAAATGAGCTAAAAATAGGGTTATTCTGACTTATTTAGTTGGGGTCAAGACAAATAAAAACGGCTTCCGAAATGGGAAACCGTGTTATTTTCGACTGGTGACCCCAACGGGATTCGAACCCGTGAATGTCGCCTTGAGAGGGCGATGAGTTAAGCCGCTTCTCCATAGGGCCAGCGAAAGTATTATACCAAAATAATTATTTTAGTGTAGATACAATCTTATCGATGCGTCGATCACATTCCTCTTTGGCGAGAATTTTCATCACGTAATAGAGGTTTGGAGAATTCTTTCTCCCGGTTAATGTGATACGTAGAATCTCTGCCACATCACCTACGGTGCCTTTATACATTTCTGGGTTTTGTTTGAATGTTTTGCCATTAGGAGCGAAGCCGAGTTTTTCACCGATTTCTTTCATATTAGCAAACCAGGATTGTTCATCTTGATCAATTGCTAAGCCAGATTTAAGAGCTTCCAAGACCTCGACGATATCAGAATTAGAGAACTTCTCGTTAAAAACGAGACCGCCTTTAACAAGTTCATCATATCTATCCTTATAGAAGAAACCAATAAGCTCAACGAGATTACCAAACTTCTCATAGTCTTTTCTTGGATTTTCCTTTTCTCTTTCGATGTTCATGATTTCACCAAAATAGGTTTCATCTTGAGCGATTAACTCTTTAAGAGCAGGATTATATTTCTCTGCGTATTCTTTAGCCATTCTCACGATTTCATCTTTGGTTTTCTTACCTAAGATTTCTCTAGCGAAGAATTGAAGTTTTCCCATATCAAATAAGGCGCCTTCTAACGACATCTTAGAGAAGGAGAACTCAAATTGTTCCATATGTTCAAACTTTTGTTGGAAGATCCATTCTTCGAAGTTGCTATTAGCAATGGTCATCAAATACATGATGAGAGCTTCTGCTGGATAGCCATCTTCTAAGAAGAAGCTAACCGCGGCTTCACTATCGAGTCTCTTAGAGAGTTTTCTCTTATGACCTTGTTCGTCAAGTTTCATGATAACTGGGAGGTGAGAATATTTAGGAGCTTTCCAACCAAGAGTTTCGAATAATTCGATATGAATTGGTAAAGAGGCAATCCATTCCTCACCACGGATAACTGTGGTTGTTCTCATGAAGTGATCATCAACCGCGTGAGCAAAGTGATAAGTTGGAAGGCCATCACTCTTATAGATGACGATGTCTTGATCATTTTGAGCGATTTCAAAATCACCATGGACTTCATCATGGACTTTAATCTTATTTAAGTGATTACCATTAGATTTAAATCTAATAACAAATGGTTTTCCTTGTTTGATGAGTTCCACTCTTTCGTCATTAGAAAGAAGACGACATTTAGCAAATTCGGCATAATATCCTGGATTGAGTTTTTTTGCTTCTTGGCTCTTTCTAATCGCGTCTAAATCTTCAGGAGTGCAGAAACATGGATAGGCTCTGCCTTCTTCTAAAAGGTGTTTAATGACAACACGATATATATACGCTCTTTGAGATTGGATATATGGTCCATAGTCACCTTTTTGAGAATTGCCTAAATAGCCTTCATCTGGGACGATATCAAAAACTTTTAGCTGAGAGAGAAGTTGTTCACCAGAACCTTGGATTTCTCTTTTGGTGTCAGTATCTTCTAAACGAACATAGAATACACCACCAGTTTGGGTAGCAACTTTACGGCAAATTAAAGAGGTAAATAAAGAACCGGTATGTAAAAAACCTGTTGGGCTAGGAGCGAATCTCGTTACTTCTGCGCCTTCACTTAAAGCTCTGTTAGGGAATCTTTTTTCTAAATCTTCAACAGTCTCTTCAACATCAGGGAAGATGAGATTTGCTAATTCTTTATTACTAACCATAATTTGCCTCCAAATGTTTCTATCAAATTATATTGCAACTTGTTTTTGTTTTGCTATAATAATTAAGCGCGTTTGAGAGAAGATCTCAACATGCAGGTGTAGTTCAGTGGTAGAACGTAACCTTGCCAAGGTTAATATGCGGGTTCGATTCCCGTCACTTGCTCCAGACGTTTAATACCCTGGTTCGCCAGGGTTTTTTATTGCTCTTTGTCTTCGTTATTTTCCTCTGAATCTTTAGATTCATTGTTTTCTATATTAAGACTTTTTAAAAAATCGTCAATCTTTTGTTTATCTTCTTCGCGCATCGAACTTAATGCAGCGAATCTTTTCATAATTTCATCAATGGTCTTTTCAATACAAACTTTGATTTCGTTATTATGGGCTTCATAGATGGTTTCCATATTATTTAAATAAAATGGGAAGTATAAAGCGGTAAGGGCTAAGCCTGAAGCTAAGCCAATAGATAATGGCGCAAGTGGGTGATCGTACATGCCATATGAGAGAGTTGCACCAACTCCCATTCCCACCATCATGAGAATGAACATTGGGAAATTAAGAGCGAAATAACTCTTGTAGAATTCTCCTTTGTTCTTTTTAACAAAATTCTTTAAGGCTAAATGACAGAATTGAGAAGTGAGTTTAGGAGAATCGAGTTTCACATAAACCGCTAAAGAGGTTTTGGAAATGAGATAGAAAAAGAATAAACCACTGGCAAAACCAGTAGGAAGAACGCAACAAAGTAGATAGTTTAACAATTCATTGTTGTGAGCGAACAAATACTCGATGTATAAATCATTAGATAATAAGCCTTCAGACATCTTCTTAGTGATCTCTTCAATCGTTGGTTGAAACGTTGATGATTGAGAAAAGATTAAAGAAGAAATGCTAGAGGCAATTACAAATACCGCTAAACCGAACAAAAGAAGCTTTCCTAAATTAAGGAAGAAGTTAAAAACACCACGGAAGATACGAGAGAAATAAGAAATAGAGTATCTAAACGTATCTCCTAAAGAGACTCTATCTTCAATTGTTAGTCTTTTATGATTGACGATGGTCGCAAATAAGAATGGAAGAATGATTAATGGGATCGTAAAAAAGGAGACACCACTAAAAGCGAAATCGATAAAAAGAATCGCCGCAGCAAACAAAGCAAAAAAGAATCCCAAAATCCAAGAGGACAATTTATGGGAAGAAAACTTTCGAAAAGATTGGCGATAGAGATCTTTAATCTTCACTCTTTATTTTCCTTCTATTGAGCTTATTGATAGCAGCGACAGCCTGCCCTAATTGGTCTTGATTGATAGTTCCAATATCTCTAGATTCGATAGACTTAATAAGCTTACGAGCAAGCGAATATTTGACTAAATATAGGGTTTTTGTGGTGAATTTTATGTTACAAGAGCAATTTTTGTTCACTAAAATGAGACCGATAAACATAGTCTTATCGATACCAGTTAATAGGCTTAGTGAGTTGATAATCCTTTGCGAATTAATAAGTGGATTATCAGTATAGAATTTCTTGCCTTTTTCGTTAATGAGAATGAAAGATTTATCATCTTCTTTACCCATGAGGTTACCAGGATAATAGAAATCATTAATGATATAGATGTATTTTTCCGCAAATAAGATGTGATCAATCTTAGCGACTTGAGAGTCATCTAATGAGAACTTGAAATTATTGATAAGAAAATAGTCGCCTTGCATTGCAATCTTATAAATCTTCTTATAATAAATCTCATTATATTTAGTCTTTACTCTCTTCTTATGAATAGGAATAAAGATCGCTAAAAAGATGATTAAAGCCACTACTGTAGAAGCAATAGCGATATAAACAATTTGTAGAGTATTAAGACCTGCAAGAACTTTCATATATTTAGTATAACTAAAAATGCCCTTTTGATTAAGGACATTTTATAGTTTTTTATATTTAATCGAAAATCGTCTTTCCTTCTTTAGCCGCGTCAATCATTCTATAGATTTCTTCGCGGGTCACTTTTCTTGATAATTCTGGTAAATCATCTACTGGGAAATATCTCACTTCATCGGTCTCATATTCATGCTCGTGAAGTTCGCCTTTGATTTTACCTTCAAATACCGCGACATAATCAGGAACACAAATATTTGATTTAAATGGAAGACGAGATACTAGACCAACTAGTCTTACTATTTCTACTTCCGCGCCAGCTTCTTGACGGCATTCATTAATCGCAGCTTGGGAAGGTGAATCATATAAATCAGCCCAACCTCCAGGAAGCGAATAAGTTTGAGAATCGACCTCTCTCACCAATAAGACTTTTGAACGGTCTTCGTTAAAGATTACGGTTCTCACCGATATATTTGGTGTAGGATAAATATCTCTTTGGAAATAATTGGGTCTATCAAACTCCACTTCTAAAAACTCTTCAAGGAATTTTGTCGATAAATCGTTAATCTCTTGATAGTTAGAAAGTGCGTAAGGGTCCTTAGAATATTTAAGTCCAATCTTGGCTATCGACTGGACTTTAATAAGAAAATCGTAAATATGTTTGGAATCCATAATTATTCTTCTGGTTCACTATCCGCCATATAGGTTTCAAATGATCTTAGGAAGTTGCTTTGGTCGACTCTGTTGAGTTCACCATTTGTGGCAATGGAGATTCTTCCTGTTTCTTCAGAAACGACGACAGTGACAGAATCACTAACTTCACTAACACCAATAGCAGCTCTATGTCTAGAACCATATTTGCCGGCGAATGGTTTTGTGGTTGGGGTGAAGAAAACAGAAGCAGCGATAATTTCATTACCGTGTACAACGACCGCACCATCGTGTAGACGTGTACCTGGGTAGAAAATTGTCACGAGTAATTCGCTAGATACAGGAGCGTGAACAGGGACACCATTTTTCATAATCTCGCGAAGGGATGTATTCTTTTCAAAAGTGATTAAAGCACCAGTACGAGTTTTGGATAATTGTAAAACAGCAGATTCGATTTGCGCATAGAGCGCTTCACGATCATAAATCTTTTCAACACCAAAGTTTGTGCTTTTAGCACTAGTTCTCTTAAATGGATTAGCAATGAATGATCTAAGATCTCCAAGGTTAGCAAAGAAGAACGCGGATAAACAAGCGGAGAAGAACATGCATAAGACAATCATCGCTGGGATGAGATAGAAGATAACTGATAGAAGGATTAACCCATATGAAACGCCCATGAAAATATAACCAAAATTTCTTCTGATAACTTTCAAAAAGACCATTAATAACAAAACGAAAACTATCGTTATCGCTACAAGAGTGATAATGAAGTTAACTAAGCCAAGCGCTCGGGGTTCCCATCCAAAAATCATAATAATCCTCCAGCATGTTTTACACAGCCTAAAAAATTATACCACTAATCGAGTAATTAATAAATTATTAATCAGCACAAAAATAAATAGTTTTTTTGAATCTCGCCTTAGATTTCGGATAATCTCCATGCTTTTTATGATAATCCGCTAAAGCTTTTTTACCCGCTTCGCTTAAACAATAGCAAGGAGAATCAGACTCTTTGATTTGCGTATCAGTAATGAGTTTTGCTTTGCTGAGGGCAAGAATATAAAAAGAGATTTTACGGCTAGTCGAAGATGATAAAGTGCCAAACGCACTACAATCCATAAAGAGGCTTGTTTCCTCATCAGTGTATCCTTTTAGCATTTTAAAAACTCCTGCGGTTGTAGGATATAAATGTTTATCGTTGAGATACTTAATGACATCAAGTATTTTGTATTGAGCTAAAACAAGTTTTTCGTCTTTCATATCTAAAGTTTACAAAACTAGGAAAATAATCGCTACTTAAAAAGTAAACTTTGCGCTAAAATAAAGGTACGTAAAACGTAATATAAGGAGTTATTATGCCAACACCTCACATTAATGCGAACCCTGGTGATTTCGCCAATGTTGTTCTTATGCCTGGTGATCCAATTAGAGCAAAATGGATTGCCGAAACCTTTTTAGTCGATGCTAAAGAAGTAACAAACATCCGCGGTATTCTTGGATTTACCGGTCACACCAAAAACGGAAAATTAATCTCTGTTATGGCTAGTGGTATGGGTCAACCATCTATTGGTATTTATTCTTATGAGTTATTTACAGGCTATGGCGTGGAAGCAATTATCCGCGTTGGAACCTGTGGTTCATATCAAGAAGACATCAATTTATTTGATGTCCTAATCTGTACAAGCGCATCAACTGATTCTAACTGGGCTGGTCAATATGAATTAAACGGGACATATTCCGCGGCCGCAGACTTCGAATTAGCCGTTGCTGCTCACGATGCTGCTAAAAAATTGGGTACACCATACCATGGCGGAAACATCTTATCCGCTGACGTCTTCTATGATCCAGATCCAAATATGTGGAAAAAATGGGCTGACTTAGGAGTTATGGGCGTTGAGATGGAATCTTATGCCTTATATTGCAACGCTGCAAGATTACATAAAAAAGCTCTCTGCTTATTAACAGTTACAGATCACTTCATTAAAAAAGATCTTAAAGCCACCGCTGAGCAAAGAGCCCATGGCCTTAGCAAAATGATTGAGGTTGCTGTTGCTACAGCTGAGAAATTCGCAAAGTAAATCAAACAAAAAAGTTCCGAAATTTCTGCAAATCGGAACTTTTTTTATGCAAAATCCTAATTTTTTAGACTTTACGATTAATCAATAGTAACGAATTAATAACAAGGACAACCGTTAAACCAGTATCTGCCAAAACTGCTAGAGTCATTAACAAAGTATCGCTTAAGGTTTTATTCAAAATAGCGAGAACCATGATGCTAATTTTGACGACTAAAGCAAATACAATATTGAAAATAGCAGTGTGACGAGCCTTTTTGGAGACTTTAATGGCTTTCACAATTGAATATGGGTCATCATTCATTATAATGACGTCCGCATTTTCCACAGCGATATCGCTTCCAATGCCACCCATAGCGATTCCAACATCACTTTGCACTAGGCTTGGCGCATCATTGATACCATCGCCCACAAAAGCGACAACAGACTTAGTGTCTTTTTCTTTATTTAATATCGATAACTTGTCTTCTGGATATAGTTCGTAATGAACTCTATCTAAAGAAAGCTTATTTTGTAAATCAAGGGCCTGTGCTTTTTTATCGCCAGTCACCAAAACTGTTTCTATTTTATTTGATTTGAAATAAGAAATTGCTTTCTTTACATTAACCTTCAACTCATCATTTAACGTAACATAACCATAATAATGTCCATCAACCGCACAATAGACTGTTGTGAGGCCACTATCATTCTCACAAAAATCGATGTTTTGATCATTTAAAAGAGAAGCATTACCAGCAAGAATTCTCTTTCCTTTATAAGTGGTTGATACACCTTTACCCGCAATCTCAAGATAATCAGATTGTTCTTTCTTTAATTCACTTGTTTCAATATCTATACAGATAGCCTTTCCAATTGGGTGGTTAGATAGACATTCAGCGGCATATAATGCTTCCAATAAGTCTTCTTTCCTAACATAGTTAGGAACGACCTCTTCAATCTTAAAGACGCCTTTTGTTAAAGTGCCAGTTTTATCTAAGAGTATTTTGTTTATCTCATATAGACGATCTAAATAATTACTGCCTTTAATAACAATCCCGTTTTTGGAAGCTAAACCAATTCCGGAGAAATACGCTAAAGGAACAGAAATGACAACAGCGCAAGGACACCCGGTAACTAACACCTCTAAAGACTTATTGGTCCAGCTCATCCAATCTTTTGAAATTAGTCCTCCTAATACAAGAACTAAAATAGCCACCAAACAGATTATTGGAGTATACCATTTAGCGAACTTTGCTATAAATTCATCGGCTTTAGATTTTCTCTCGTTACCTTCAGAAATCAATTGAATAACTTTAGAAATATGGGAGTTTTGATAGGTTTTTTGCACTTTTATATGTAAATTACCTTCTTTAACAAGATAGCCAGAAAATAGTTCATCGCCTTCTTTTACTCTAACAGGAGTAAACTCCCCTGTTATGGATGAAGTATCTAAATATGCCTCGCCATCAAGAACAATTCCATCAACAGGAATCATGTCCCCAGAAGTGACAAGAATAATGTCTTCAACAGCTAACATTTCTGGAGCAATTTCAACGATTTCTTCTTCTTTAACAAGTTTGGCTTCTTCTAATCTTAAGGCAATTGCTTCAGATAAAGCTTTCTTACTTTTGTTAGTCGCTATCGATTCAACTAGGCGACCAACTTGGAATAAGATTAAGACCATTGCAGATTCAAGAGCTTCATCAAAAGCCATGACATAGCTTCCATTTTTAATGGAAGGGCTTGGTTTTCCTGCGTTAATAATAGCTAAAGTTAATGCTCCTAGAGCGGCAATAACCATTAATAAGTTATGATCTAAAATATTCGTTTTGTGAATGATATGTTGAATGATTTTATTCACAATGTCATAGCCGTTTAGAACAACTAAGAAACCGTAGATACCAAATCTAACATATCTAAATGAATCATCTCCTAAAACAAAAATAGCAATCGCACAAGCAATCAAAGAAAAGATGACTCTACCAAGAATCCACCACATTGTATTGGTGAATACCTTATTATTTGTTTTAACCTCTTTATCTTTAAATGATATTTCTAAAGGATCACTTTCAACTTCTTTGATAATGTCGGCTAGTTTTTCAACATCCCAATACTCTTTTTTAAAGGTGATATAAAGCGTGTTAGTCGAAAAATCCATATGCGCAAAAGAGACATCCGGATGTTTAGAAATATGTTCTTCG
>CAMKFP010000017.1 GCA_946411895.1 uncultured Caryophanales bacterium | reverse complement strand
AAGCAAATTAAAGATCTCGATAAAGAGATTACCAAATATAAAAAGTGTTTAGAAAAAGGTGGTTATACAGAAGAAGCCACAAAAGCCTTAGAAGAAGGTATTAAACAAAGAGAACAACAAAAAGAGAAACTCGCTAAAGAAAAAGCCTATTATGAGAGTACTGAAGTTCCTCTATTTAAAAATAGGAAACTCACTAAATACGAGATTGATATTGAAATCAATAGAGCGGCGAAGATCTTAGACCTTGAAAAATACCTATTAAGAAAACCAGCCGCTTTATCTGGTGGTCAACGTCAAAGAGTGGCTCTAGGTAGAGCGATTGTTCGTAATCCAAAGATCTTCTTAATGGATGAACCTTTGTCTAACTTAGATGCTAAGTTAAGAGCCCAAACAAGAAGCGAAATCAGCAATATTCATAAAAGAGTTAATGCGACAACGATATACGTTACTCATGACCAAGTGGAAGCCATGACTATGGCGGACCGTATTGTTATTATGAGAGATGGCTATATCCAACAAATTGGCACGCCTAAAGAAATCTATAATGATCCTGCTAATAGATTTGTCGCAGGCTTTATTGGAAGCCCTGCCATGAACTTCTTGGATGTTCATTTTGATGGAGAGAAATTAATAATTGAATCTACTGATCAAAAAGAGAAACAAACTTTGACTTTGAATAAAGAACAAATCAAGATGCTTAATGATAACGGTTATGAGAATAGCGATCTTGTTTTAGGCATTAGACCAGAAAAGATTTCTCTTAATGAGAAAAAAGAAGGTAATGCCCTTAACGTTAAGTGTAAATTCACTGAATTACTTGGTTATGACTCAATTGTTCATGTCGATGTCTTAGGCCAAGAATTGATGTTCAAATGCGATAGCGAAAACGAAATCAAAAGTGACGATATTTTGCACATTGAATTAGAAACCAATGCATTCTGTTTCTTCTCTAAAGAGACAAGTGTAAGAATCAAATAGGATTATGAGAAAAGAAGTTAAAAAGATATATCAAGCATATGGCATTGATGTTAATGCTGCATTACGAAAATTAAAAGAAACCAAGATTTCTTTGCACTGCTGGCAACTTGACGATGTTCAGGGATTTGAATCTAGCGGGAAGCTTACAGGCGGAATTCAAACTACAGGTAACTTTCCTGGCAAAGCGAGAAACTTTAAAGAACTTACTCAAGATTTAGATGAGGCTCTTAAGTTTATTCCTGGTAGTAAAAAAATAAATTTACATGCGATTTATCAAACAGGAAAGATTGTCGAAAGAAGTGAAGTTGGACCAGAACAATTTAAAGAATGGGTGGCTTACGCGAAAGAAAGAGCATTGGGCTTGGACTATAATCCAACCATCTTTTCTCACCCGATGTTAGTGGATGGTTTATCTTTATCTTCTCCAGATGAAAAAGTCCGCAATTATTGGATAAAACACTGCATAAATGGCTTAAAAATTACAGAAATGTTTGCAAAAGAACTTGGCCAAAAGTCCTTGATGAACATCTGGATTCCGGATGGTTTAAAGGATACTCCTGCAGATCGTCTTGGCCCTCGAGAAAGATTGAAAGAATCTCTAGATAAGATCCTTGATGGATATAAATACGATAAAAGGATTATGGATGTTTCAGTAGAATCCAAAGTCTTTGGCATTGGCGTAGAATCATACACTGTTGGTTCTAATGAGTTTTATCTTAACTATGCTGCTAGTAGAAAGATTTGCTGCTTATTAGACACTGGTCACTTCCACCCAACAGAAAATGTCGCTGATAAGATTTCTAGTATGTTTGCTTTTTATAATAAACTTGCTTTCCATGTCTCAAGACCTGTTAGATGGGATAGTGACCATGTTTTAAAACTTAATGATGATCTTCAAGATGTTGCCGATGAATTAGTCAAATGTGATGCATTAAAAAGAAGTTATATTGGCTTAGATTACTTTGATGCTTCAATTAATAGAATTGCCGCTCTTGTTATTGGAGCAAGAAATATGGAGAAGGCCATCCTAAGAGCTTTGTTAACTCCATGGCAACTATTGAAGAATGCGCAAGACAGTTATGATCACACTAGAGTCCTTGCTTTGCAAGAGGAAATCAAAACTCTCCCTTGGGGTGAAGTTTGGGATGAATATCTTAAACAACAAGATATGGTGAATGATGCACAAATGTTTGAAGCCATTAAGAAATACGAAAAAGACGTTTTGCTAAAAAGATAATCATGGACAACAAATATAAACCAATTCCGTTTTGGAGTTGGAATGATGAATTAGACGAAAAAGAGCTAATCAAACAAATCGAATGGATGTCCGATAATGGTATTGGCGGTTTTTTCATGCATGCTAGAGGAGGTTTAACCACAAAATATCTTGGTGAAAAGTGGTTTAGTTGCATTGAAGCATGTTTAAAGAAAGCAAAAGAACTCAATATGGAAGCCTACGCCTATGATGAAAATGGTTGGCCGAGCGGCTTTGCTGGCGGTGCTTTATTAGAAGATGAAGAAAACCGCGATATGTATCTTACATTTGAATATGGCAAATTTGATAAAAAGGCCAAAGCCTCTTTTGAAGTTAGTGATAAATCCATCAAGAGAGTTAGTAGTGGAGATAACGTTTTGAACGTATATACCCATATCACCACAAGTACAGCGGATATCTTAAATAAAGATGTGGTGAGAAAGTTTATTAATCTAACTCATGAAGAATATAAGAAACACGATATTTATCATAATCTACGTGGCTTCTTTACCGATGAACCTCAATATTATCGTTGGGGTTATGCTTTTACTAGAGTTTTACCTGCCTATTTTAAAGAAAAATACAACGAGGATATCTTTGATCGAATCGCTCTTCTATTTGTCAAAAAAGAAGGTTATGAAGACTTCCGCTATAAATACTATAAATCAATGCAAGAATTGATGCTTAATAGTTTCGGCAAACAAATCTATGACTGGTGTGACGCTAACGGTTATAAATTAACAGGTCATTATTGCGAAGAAAAGGGTATTGGCAAACAGATTGAAGGCTGTGGTGGTGTAATGCCATTTTATGAATATGAGCATATTCCCGGAATTGATCATTTATGTAGAGATGTGGAAGACAATATTTCCGCTAGACAGCTTGGAAGCGTGGCATCTCAACTTGATAAAAAACAAACAATTTGCGAAATGTTCGCCTGTGCTGGTTGGGATGCAACCCCATTAGAATTAAAGAAAATAGCCGAATATTACATGGTTAATGGCGTAAATCTTATTTGTCATCACCTTTTACCTTATAGTGAACACGGACAAAGAAAAAGAGATTATCCAGAACATTATTCGAAGATTAATCCTTGGGTGGAAAAGTCTTTTAAAGAGTTTAATGATCATTTTTCTTCTATAGGTGAACTTCTTTGCAAATCCAAAGAAATAGTGAATGTTGCTATTTTTATGCCAACTAGAACTGGCTATTTCATATTTGATCGACAGTCAAAACGCGAAGATGATTTAGGTGTGAAAGAATTGACCGATAATGTGCTTTCTATTTCTAATGAATTATCTAATCATGGAGTGATGTTTCATTATTTGGACGAAACAATCATGAAAAAGCATGCGAAGGTTAAAGGATATACATTGGAAATAGGGAAATATCGTTATAAATATATCATTATTCCTGAGGGCACATTAACTATGGACAGCTCTACTATGGCATTGTTTAAAGAATATGCTGAACAAGGTGGGAAGTTCTTAATTGTTAGGAATAAGCCAAGTTATTTAGAAGGTAAGTTGTTTGAACATTCGTATATGGAGAATAACTGTTCTCTTGATGAAATTATTAATTCTAAGCCATATCACATATCTTATAATCCCAATATTCGTTTGGCTTATCGAAAGAAGGATGATGGGGAAGAATTTCTCTATGTCTTCAATATGGGAGAAGAAACAACTGTTCACATTGAAGTAGACGGCTATTCTTCATTTAAATGTGATGATTTAACACTTCCTCAAGATATTAAATTCAATAAATACGAATCTAAGATTCTATATTTCTCTAATGAAGATCCTAATTACAAAAAAGAGAACCCTTTAATTAGTTTAAATAATCGTTTCAGAGTAGTGGGTTCGCCACTTAACTATCTCACTCTTGATTATCTTAGTTATTCAAAAGATGGTGTGCATTATTCAAACAAAATGCATCATATGGGTGCCTTTAATCTTTTGTTAGAAGAAAGATATGAAGGTGATTTATATCTCAAATATGAGTTTGAAACAAAAGACAGCTTTGATATTGAAGCTCTTATTGAAGACACTCATATTGAAGAAGTTAAAATTAATGATGAAGTCATTAAGAAACAGGGGACTGTTTTAGAGAAAGACCTTTGGTCTTATAATTTGTCAAAGTTTATAAAAGCTGGTCATAACGAAATAGTGATTAAGATGAGATTTTTTGAATCTGGTCAAGTTTATTACGCTCTATATGGTGAAGATGTTCAAGAATCTATTAAGAATTGTTTGGTCTATGACACCACAATTGAAGCTATCTATTTAAGAGGTCACTTTGGTGTTTTTGGTGATTTTAAAGATGGGAGCAAATCCGATATTGTGATTGCCAATAAATTCTATTTAGATAAACCAAAAACCGAGATTAATTCATTAATTAAAGACGGTTATCCATTCTTTAGAGGAACTATTTCTTTAGAAACAGAAATTGAAGTTGATGATATTAAGAAGACTTTAATCATTCCTGAAAGATTCCAGTTAATTGACTTATATGTCAATGATGTTTTCGTTAAAAGAATGATGTTTGACTATAAAGCTGATTTATCTAAACATCTAAAGATTGGCAAGAACAAGGTGAGATTAGATTTAGTAGTGTCTAATCGCAACTTGTTAGGCCTTCATCATGATTTAGAGGAAGAACCATTCTCCGTTAATCCTTTGAGATTTGAATGGACAGGCTCATGGAACAAAAAAGGGGAATGCCCTTATTGCCTCCCCAGATATTCGTTTGTTAAAACAATTCTTTAATTAGAGCCTTTTCTCTAACTCCATACAAATGTGGTGGTAGATTGGAAGATGGTATTCTTGTACTTTATAAGTTTCCTCTTCTGGCGCCTTGATACAAATAGAAGATAAGCGAGATAATTCGCTTTCTTTTTTTCCTGTAAGAGAAATAGTTTTAAGGCCTAGTGATCTGGCAACCTTTGCTGCGTTGACAACGTTTTTAGAATTCCCAGATGTTGATAAACAAATCAAGACATCCTGAGGACTGTTTTGAGAATAACCAACGACTTGTTGAGCAAAGATATATTCAGGATCGACATCATTAGCAAAAGCAGTGAGCAAAGCACTTTGAGAAGTGAGGTCAATACAAGGGATACCTAATTGGAGTTTATTAGCAATTTCTCCCTCAAATTCCCCCTTAATTTTATCAAACACGTCTTTTTTGATTGGTTTTCTAGAAATAAAATTTTTCATTAATTCGCCAGTAATATGAGCTGCATCAGCGCTAGATCCGCCATTTCCACAAACTAGAATTTTTCCATTATTCTTGTAGCAGTTTTCCAGTATGTTGATAGCTTCTTCAATATGGTCTTTTTGCTCCAATAATTCTGGATACCTTTCATAAAATGTTTTCATATTATCTCCTAAGAATATTCCCATTAAAGAGGAGTAATCATCTATTTTCTCATTTAGCATTGAAGGGACAACCTTACACCCCTCAAAGTTATTTTTCACGGAATTATATTTAACAGATTCTAACACTCTCTTTTCTAATAGATCTAAGCATCTTGGATAGATACCACCAATTACGACGAGATCTAAGTTAAGTATATCGATGAGTATTGATATAGCTTCTCCTAATCTTTTAGCCACTTCATCAAATATTTCTAAAGCCACTTTATCGCCTTTTCTTGCTTCGACAGCGATATCTTTCGTGGCGAGGCTTTCATATTGAGATAAAGATGTGATTTTGCCTTTAATGTATTCTTTAGCCCATAGAGGAATGTTTCCTCCAGCGACATAGCCTTCTATAGAGCCTGTTTTATCATAACCAATAGGACCAGTCTCACTTAAACGAACATGACCGATTTCTCCCGCCATGCCGTTTTGACCAGTATAAAGTTTATTATTAAGGATGAGCCCACTGCCAATACCAGTGCCAAAAGTTAGGTAGGCCATATTTTTAATGTGTTGCCCTGCCCCAAATTTATGTTCAGCTAGAGCGCACGCATCGGCGTCATTGAGCATATAAATGGGCGAGTGATATTTATCTTCTAATATTTTCACAATTGGATAATTATCAAATCCTGGTAGATGTGGTGGTTTTAAAAGTAGACCTTTATTGATATCTAAAGGACCTCCCACAGCGACAGATATAATGTCGACTTTATAATTGAAACCATCAATTATAGAGAAAATGTTCTCTATCTCTTTTTGAGGATCATTTGGAAATGTAGTAAACGTTTCTTTTTTTATACTTGAGAACTTGCCATCATAAAAAGCATGAGTGACGGCGGTTTTTGTCCCACCGATAGATATTCCATAGATACTAAGTTTATCCATGTCTTTATTATACTTTTAATTAATTAATTGGAAGAAATATCTTTTTGGACAATATAGACATTTTCTTTTCTAATAATTAATGGGGGTATACTATAAGTATGACAACCCGATAGAGGTCAACATAATATGCAATATAAAGAGATCTTATTAAAAGATATTGAACCAAGGTTATCTTCTTCTAATGCCACATTACGTATTTATATTTCTTCTCGTAACGAGGCAATTTCCTTAAGGCCAGGATTATTGGTCTTGCCAGGTGGAGGGTATACGTTTTGTTCGCCTAGGGAGGCTGAACCAATTGCTTTTAGATTTTTAAGTGAAGGTTTTAATTGCTTTATATTGGATTACACTCCGCATCAAAAATATCCAACACCACATTTAGAAGTGGCTGCTGCTATTAACTATATTAGAAAGCACGAAGGAGAATTCGATTTAATTGAGAACTCTCTATCTCTTATTGGTTTCTCTGCTGGCGGTCATTTAGCGGGATCATACGGTTATTTATATACTGAGTTAGCATCTAAATTAGGGTATGACGCTGGGCTTATCAAACCAAGAACTCTTATCCTTGCTTATCCCGTTACTTTAATGAATGAATATACTCATCAAGACACCAAAAACATCATCACTGGCGGGGATGAAGAATTGATTGAAAAATTAGATATCCCATCTCATATTTCTAAAGACTATCCACCAACTTTTGTGTGGGCTACTAAAGATGATGAAATGGTGCCTGTTGATAATTCAATTATCCTGGAAAAATCATTAAAAAATGCGCAAATCACGCATAAATGTTGGCTTTTTGAAAGTGGAAGACATGGTTTATCAATGGTGAATAGATCTGTTTATGCGAAGACTGATATTACTGAAAATATGAAAGAAGAAAGAGACTGGGCATCACTTGTTTCCGACTTTATTTTTAATATTATTGATCATGAAAATTGATTACACACTTCACTCCCATACTTTTAGATGTGGACACGCAGTTGGCGATATTGAAGACTACGTTTCTTTGGCAGTTGAGCAAGGCTACAAAATCTATGGTGTTGCCGACCATGTTTTTCTTCCTGGAGTTTATCAACCAACTATTAGAGGAGACTATTCTCTTTTAGATGAATACATTAAAGAATTCAATAGAGTAAAAGAAAAGTATCAAGACAGTGTTGAGATGTTTCTTGGCTTTGAATGCGAATATAGTGATGATTTTGTCGATTATTACCGTTCTCTTTTAGAAGAGAAAGGTTTTCATTTCCTCATCTGTGGTCAACATATGAGATTAGATAAGCAAGGATTTAAAAGTGGGTATTTTGGAAAAGACCTTCCTTTAGATTGGTCGCTTGCTACTTATAAAAAAGATATCGTTGATGCGATGAAGTCCGGTTTATTCTTATATATCGCTCATCCTGATTTGTTCTTTGTTGGGGCTCATGAAGTCAACGATCAATATAAAAAGATGACCCAAGATGTCATTGAAGTCGCACTTCAAAATGATGCAGTACTAGAGATTAATGTCCATGGTTTTTTAAGGACGCGTCATCATAAAGATGGTGAATACACCATTGAGTATCCAGCATTATATTTTTGGCAAGAAGTAGCTAAAACTAGTATCAGAGTGGTGTGTGGAGGAGACTTCCATAACCCTAACGAAATTGGAAACAAAAAGTTAAATGACCAACTTGAAGAGTTGATTAAAAAATCTGGTATCCAGTTAGCGGATATCAGAGAAGTTTATACTCTGTATAAGGATAGATTAAGGAAAATACTATAGTTTGAGTTTTACAAACTTATCTCTTATGTGAAATGTCTCACATAGGGTTGGATTAAGAGCGGACAAAATCTGCTCTTTTTCATTTGGTTTTGTTTCCACTCTAAAAGCGTTATAACGAATGCTTCTAGTATCACTGAACTTTGATAAATCTATTTGCATGCTTACATAATATGCATTACCATCAGTGCTCGTTTTACTAGAGAAGAAGTCACAATCAAAGAAGGTGATTTTTCTTTCTTTGATTTTGGCAATGAATGTCGTTCCATTTGGAGCAACTTCGAATTCATAATAATAGTCATCACCCAAATCGAGAAAGACTTCACAAACGCATCCTTTCCATAAATCGCTATTTTTTTCATTTGAAAATGAATATAAGCACGAATCAAATGCTTTGAAATTAAAGACTAATAAATCTCCTTTTCTTTCTAATTTAAAAAGAGTTTTTGGGCTAGCTATTTTAGCGTCAAAATTATTCCTTAGGTATGGCATATGCTTATCATATCAAATTATCTTCGCGAAAGGTTGTATTATTTCAATCATTTTAGAAAATAGTTTTTTAATAAGGCGAATAGTTTATTAAACTAGAACATATATTGAAACACAATTTAGTGATAAAATGAGATACACAATATGAAACTCAATAAAGGTCAAATCTATCTTCCAAAAAACCGTAAGACCAGCAAAGTGAAATATCTTTGTATTTGTGCTCATCAAGATGATGGCGAGATTATGGCGATCGATGGAATCCTAAAAGGGTATTATTCAAAAAAGTACTCTTTTGCTTTAGTTGTTACTAGTGATGGAGCAGGATCTGCTCGTAGTGGAGTCTATAAAGACTATACTGATGAGATGATGAAAAAGGTTCGTATCGAAGAACAAAAAGAAGCTAGTGAGATTGGTAAGTATCACTCCTTATATTTGCTTAACTATTCTTCAAACGAAATCAAAGATAAAGAAAACAAGCTTATCGTTAATGAATATATTGAAATCATCAAAGAGTTGAAACCTGAAATTATCTATACACATAGTGTTCTAGATAAACATAAAACTCATTTAGGAGTTGCTCTTAAAGTTATTGAAGCGGTGAGAAGCCTACCAAGGAGTGAACAACCAAAACTCTTTTATGGCTGTGAGGTTTGGCGTGGTCTAGATTGGGTGAGTGATGAACGAAAAATCGGTTTTAATGTTTCAAGAAATATCAAATTAGCCAAACAGTTATTAAATGTCTATAAAAGCCAAATTGAAGGCGGAAAAGAATACACCAAAGCCACAATTGGGAGACGGTATCAAAATGCGACATATTATCAATCTCACTCAGTTGATAATTATAAACAAGTCGCGTTTGCGATTGACTATTCTTCATTACTAAAAAACAAAGATTTATCAGTGAAGGATTTCGCCCTTTCATTTGTAGATAAACTCAAAGAAGAAATTGGAGAGAATTTCTAAAGGATAAAACATGGAAGTTTTAGAGACGATATCAAAATTTCAAATCAATGATCGCGTCATGGGATACGCTCCTTTGGGAGCTGGTCATATTAATACGACTTTTTTAGTGAAGACCAAATCTACAAAATGGTATGTCCTTCAAAAGATTAATGATGTTGTTTTCAATAACGTTAATCATTTGATGAAAAACATCTACCGTACGACTGACTTTTTAAAGTCTAAAGGTTATGAAACTTTAGAGGTCGTTAAAACCAAAGACAATAAGCTCTTTTATCAAGATGAAAGCGGTTCCTATCGTTTATATCTATATATAGATAACGTTGTTTGTTATGAAGGCGTTAATGATTTGGATATGGTTTACGATGTTGCTAAAGCATTTGGTTTATTACATAAATCGCTTTGTGAATTTGATGCTTCTTCTTTATATGAAATCATTCCTAATTTTCATAACACCAAATATAGGTACGAACAGTTGCTTCAAGCGATTAAAGAAAACAAGTCTAATCGTGTTAAGGATTGTTTAGAAGAAATCGAGTTCTTTAAAAAACACGAAGACAATTTTTCCACTATAGTGGATGGCATAGAAAGAGGGGAAATCAGACTTGCTGTAACCCATAATGATCCAAAGATTAATAACGTCTTGTTTGATAGGGAGAGTGGAAATACTCGCGCAGTTATTGATTTAGATACCGTGATGCCCGGTTCTTATCTCTATGATTATGGAGATGCTTTAAGAAGTCTATTTACTGGTGAGTATGAAGATAGTAAAGACTTAAGCAAAGTTGGTGTTGATTACCCAGTTTTTGAAACATACACAAAAGGCTATCTATCGGAGATGAAAGGCGTTTTAAATGAGAAAGAAATAAGTCTTCTTCCTTTTGCTATTTATCTTATTTCTGCAGAACTAGCAATGCGTTTCCTTAGCGATTTTATCAACGGTGATGTCTATTTCAAAACAACTTATTCAGAACATAATTTGGTAAGGGCGAGAACACAAATAAAATTAGCCAGCGATATTTATGAACATTTGCCACAATTGAACAAAATAGTGGAGAAATGCTACAAAATTAGCTAAAAAAGAGGAAAATAATTATGAAATTTATTGATTCAAAATTTGTTAAAGAAATAAGCGAAATCACTAACAACATGTATCATCAGGGATGGGATGAACGCAATGGTGGAAACATCTCCTATATGATCGATGAAGAATATGTGAAAGAGTATTTTCCTCGTGAAGATTTTATTCGCAATATCGATTTAGGTTTTGAGGCTGATGAGATAGTGAGAGAGAAGTATTTTCTCGTAACAGGAACTGGCAAGTATTTTAAAAACATCATTGCTGACCCGGAGACAAATTTGGGTTTAGTAAAAATTGCTAAAGACGGCAAGAAAGCTCATTTGTTGTGGGGTTTCAAAGATGAAGGACGTTTCACATCTGAATTCCCTGCTCATTTGATGAGCCATGCTGCTCGATTAAAAGTCAATCCATCTAATCGCGTTATTATGCACACCCATCCAACTTACACAATTTGTATGGGCGCGTGTATTCCTGTTGATGACATTGTCTTTACTAGAAAACTTTGGAAATCGAATACCGAAGCTGTTGTTGTTTTCCCTGAAGGTATTGGTGTTCTTCCTTGCATGGTTTGCGGCACCAATGAAATTGGGGAAGCAACCGCTAAAAAGATGGAAGAATATCGCTTAGTATCATGGACAAACCATGGTATATATGGAGCGGGAAATACTATCGATGAGGCTTTTGGCCTTATTGAAACAGTAGAGAAGACTGCTGAAATATATATGATCACTTTGGGTCATGTGATAAACGAGATTCCTGATGAAGTCATCTTAGGGCTTGCAAGACTCTGGAAGCTCAGAATTAAGCCAGGAGTCATTGATGAATAAATACTATTTGGCTATTGATTTAGGTGCTTCTAGTGGCCGACACATTGTTGGCTATTTAGATAATGGTGAAATTGTCTTAAAAGAGATATATCGTTTTAAAACACAGATGGAAGAATCTGCTCATGGACTCATTTGGGATTTAGACCGCATTTTTAATGAAATTAAAATTGGTATTAAAAAGGCTTTTGAAGAATATCCAAAAATAGAATCACTAGCGATTGATAGTTGGGGTGTTGATTATGTCTTGATGAACGGGGACAAAGAAATCAAACCTTATTATGCTTATCGTAATAAAAGAAATATGGAAGCTAGTGAACACGTTAATAGAATTATTCCTTTTGAAGAGCTCTATAAACTTACAGGTGTCCAGTTTGCTCCTTTTAATACTATCTATGCCTTATATGCGGATAAGTTAGATGATCGCTTATTAAGCGCAACAGACTATTTAATGATTCCTTCTTATTTCACTTACAAACTAACCGGTATTAAAACACACGAATATACTAACGAGTCAACCACTTCTTTAATTAATCCATGGTCTAAAAAATATCAAATCTCTGTCATAGAGAAACTAGAACTACCAAAACGCCTATTTAAAGATATAAATTCGGCAGGTGATCATGTGGGAGAGTTAACTCCTGAAATCGCTCAAGAAGTGGGTGGTAACTGCAAAGTTATTTTGACCGCATCTCATGACACTGCGAGTGCTTTTGAAGCCGTTGATTTAGATGATGACTCCGTTCTAATTTCAAGTGGCACTTGGTCACTTCTAGGAATTAAAGCTTCCAAACCAATTATTTCTGATAAATCATTAAAAGCGAACTTCACCAATGAAGGCGGGGTTGGTTATATCCGTTTTTTAAAGAATATTATGGGTATGTGGGTAGCCAGCAAAGTAAAAAACGAATTATTCCTTACTCTAGAATATATTGATGAGCACATAAATGAAGCTCATTACTATGAGACTTTTGATATCAATGACCCATCTTTATTGGCTCCGAGCAATATGAAAGAGGCTATCTATAAATTACTAAAAAAGAACCCTCCAAAAGATGAATTAGAATTATTTGCTTCTATTTATCACTCCATGGCTAAGGGTTACAAAACAGCAATCGAAGAATTAGAAGCCGTGACCTCTAAAACATATAAAAATATCATCATCGTTGGTGGTGGAGCGAAAAACATCTATCTCAATCATGTTGTGGAAGAATACACCAAAAAGACAGTTATTCCTAAACCAATTGAGGCGACTGCTTTAGGCAATATCAAAATCCAAATGAAAGCGGATCAAATAAAGGAATAGATAAATTTTATGAACAAAGTGTATAAACTAAAACCCATTATTAAATCGTATATTTGGGGCGGAGATTATTTTAAATCTTATCGTCTAGGCGATTTTGAGAATATTTCTGAATCTTGGGAATTATCAATTAGAGAAAATAATACCGTTTTAGTGGACCAATTAAATAAACCATTATCGGAACTCATTGATGAAGAAGATTTAGGACCTAACTCTTCGAGGTTTCCCTATTTTCCTTTGTTGATAAAACTCATAGATGCCAAAGACAATCTATCAATCCAGGTTCATCCAAGTGATGATTACGCTTTAAAAAACGAACACTCATTTGGGAAGAGCGAGATGTGGCATATTATCGACGCGGATAAAGATTCCGGTCTTTATGTTGGATTAAATAAAGACTACACCAAAGAAGAAATTGAAAAGAAACTAAAAGATAGTTCTATCTTAGAGTGTCTCAATTTCTATAAAGTTAAACCGGGCGACACTTTTTTAATTGATCCAGGCACAATCCATGCGATTGGTAAGGGTGTAAGGCTAATCGAAATTCAACAAAATAGCGACCTCACCTATCGTCTATATGATTATCTTAGAAAAGATAAAAATGGTAATTATCGCGAACTCCATATTGATAAAGCTTTAAAAGTTATTAATTTCCATCAATATGAGAACAAACAAATTGCAGGTGACGTTTTGACAGATAACCAATATTTTAAAGTCATCAGAAAAGAGATTAAAGGAGAGTATCATCTTTCTGCAAATGAGGGTTCCTTCCTATCTTTTACCTTTCTAAAAGGAGAAGGTAAGGTTGATGATATTCCGTATCGGGTATTTGATACATTCTTCTTAGCTAATAAGAGTAGTTGTTTAATAAAAGGAGAAGGGGTAATTATTATCTCTAGTGTGAACAAATGATAGCTTTAGGTGTTGATATTGGTGGTACCTCTATTAAAGGGGCCGCCATAAAAGATGATGGAACTTTACTGGATTATTTCTCTTTGCCTATGGATAAATATGCCTCTCCAGAAATGTCTTTTTTTGAGATGTGTGAAGCTATCAATAATTTCTTAAAAGACAAAGACTATAAAGATGAAATTGTTGGTATTGGATTAGGTGTACCAGGTATCTTAGATAAAGAAAAAGGAATTATCAAATATAGCCCCAATATGCCCTTATGGGATGGTTTCAATATTGTCGATTTCGTGCAAAAAAGGACACATTTGCCAGTAAAAATACTAAATGATGCCTCGAGTGCCGCTCTTGGTGAAGCAAGATTTGGGACAGGAAAAAACTTCCACAATATCATCATGATAACCCTGGGAACTGGTGTTGGTGGGGGCATCATAATTGAGGATGAACTCTTCGATGGAAATGAAGGCGCTGGCGCCCAAATTGGACACTCTATCGTTGAATTAAACGGTAGACAATGTAGCTGCGGGAGAAAAGGCTGCTTAGAAGCATATGCCTCCGCTACAGCGCTTAATAAAGAAACTAATGAGCAAGCTAAAAAACATCCTGAAAGCTTGTTGAACAAATATCCTGGTATTGGCTGTAAAGAAGTTTTTGATGCGGCGAGAAAAGGCGATCCAACATCAATAAAAGTAGTGGATGAATACATCAAATATCTCTCTGAAGGTATTCTTAATTTCTGTAATATCTTTAGACCTGAAGTCATTTTACTAAGTGGTGGTGTCGCTAATGAAGGGCAATATCTTGTTGATCGCGTAACAGAATATATAAAAGTTCGCGATTATGGGTATAAGCATTCTCCTGAAGTCTTAATCAAGATTGGTGCGTTAGGCTATGACGCTGGAAAGTACGGTGCTGCTTCATTGTTCTTTAAAAAATAATATGGAAGATTATTTAAAAAAACTTAGAGAAAAAACAGGCCATATGCCTCTACTTATTCCTCACTCTGTTGTGATTGTTTTCAATAAAGAGGGAGAGGTTCTTTCAGAAGAGAGAAAAGATGATGGCTATTTTGATTTTCCAGGTGGAGGAATTGACCTTAAAGAAACCGGAGAAGAAGCCGCTAAAAGGGAACTCTTAGAAGAGACTGGCTTAGTAGCGAAGTCTTTAGACTTATTTAAAGTATATACAGGTGAGATTACTCATTATGTCTATTTCAATGGAGATGAAATCTATGGAGTGGATCTCGTCTACATATGTAAAGACTATGAAGGAAAACTTATTCCTCAAAAAGAGGAAGTTAAGGAACTAAAGTTCTATAATTTAAATCATTTACCAGACAAGATGTCGATTAGAAATAAACAAATAGTGAAAGATTTATTAGTTAGGAGGAAACTATAATGAAATGTTTAAAAATTATTCAAATCTTAGCTAAGGTTGTGAGAGTTTTTCTTCTCATCGCTTTTATCGTCTGCATCATTGGTGCAACAGGCTGTATCTTAGGCTTAATCATTGTTCCATTAATGAAAGATGTTGTCCTTTATGATAACAAGACACTTACTGATATCTTTTGGGAAAATGATATTGCGATGGGACAAGTTTACGCTGGTCTTGTTGGTGGTCTTATCAGTTGTGGTATGGGCATCTTCTTATCTAAATACAATGAAATTTTCTTCAAAGAAGAAATCAAGATTGGCACCCCATTTGATATGGTCATCGTTAAGAAGATGAGAAAAGTCTCTATTGTTAATATTGCTTGCTCTCTTGCTACCGCTATTGTGGTGGCGATCGCTATGGCAATTGTCTTAGCGGTAAACGGCATCAAGAACTCTAAATTTAATATCAACGTCTTCTCTACCGTTGGATTTGGTTTAACTCTTTTAATCCTTTCTTTATTCTGTGAATATGGAGCAAGAAAAGGCGAAGAAAAAGTGGAAGAACCAAAACAAATCGAAGAACCAAAGAGTGAGTAATTATGGCAAGAGTCAGAAGATACTGTGGCAATTACCTACTTGAAATTAGTGATGGTCGCATTAAAGAATACTGTGGCAGTTATCTCTATGAGATAAGTGGAAACAGAGTTAAACGTTACTGTGGTAACTATCTCTACGAGATTGATGGTAATAGAATCAAAGAATACTGTGGAAGCTATCTCTATGAGATAGATGGATTCATCTCTCATCAAGAGAT
>CAMKFP010000016.1 GCA_946411895.1 uncultured Caryophanales bacterium | reverse complement strand
TCTTTTTCTGTATAAGAAGCAATAACAGTATAAGTCTCAGGCTCAAACATATTATAACCACTAAAAGTGGTTGAACTTGTCACATCTTTGGTGGTCTTATTACTATAGGTAGCAACAATCTTGGGTTTAATAAAAGAATCCCCAACAATATATGAGGTAACAACCGTGCCGCTAGTCGCAATAGAAACTAACGTTGCATCTTTATCGCTAGATGGTCTTGAGCATCCGACGAGCATCAGGCTCGATAAGACAAGGAAAGGCAGTGTTTTTTTCATACGCCTATTATCGCACATTTATGCGCAAGAAAAAAGGGCAAGAAAACTCTGCCCTTTTTCGTATTCATTATTTGCTATTAGTGATTGAGGAAATCTGGTAAGAAATCGTCATCATCTAAGCCATCGTCATCTTTAGGAAGATTGACCTTTTCTGCAAGAGGCTCTTCATGGGTCTCTTCAAAGAATAAGTTGTCGTCTGCTTCCGCTTTCTTTGGTGTTTCAAAGAGTGTTGGATTAGCAAAGTCGACATCAGTTTCGAAGTCGCTGGCGATCACGCTGACGAGGATTTCGTCGCTGAGTTGATCGTTAATTGTGACACCAAATTTGACATCAATATCGTGTCCAGAAGCGTTAATAAGTAGGTTAACACATTCCTGAGCATCAATTAAGCTGACATTTGGTCCACAGGTGACTGCCACAATAGCTCTACGAGCTCCGGAAATGGAAGCTTCAAGTAAAGGTGAATTGATGGCGTTGGTCGCTGCGTCTTTAGCGCGGTTAGCACCGCTTCCCATGCCAAATCCGATTAAGGAAAGGCCAGATTGAGTAAGTGTATTTCTCACATCGGCAAAGTCTAAGTTGATAACGGCAGGTAGCATAATTAAGTTGACAACTGTTTTAACAGACTGAGCTAAAACTCTATCTGATTCATTAAAAGCTTGGTTGATTGGCGCATTGCCATTAGTCATTAAGAGTTTGTCATTGCTGACAACAATGATGGAATCAACATTCTCTTTGAGTTTATTAAGTCCAGAGATGGAGTTCACAATACGTTTTTTACCTTCAAAGGTAAAAGGTCTAGTAACAATTGCGACAACAAGGGCGCCTGCATCTTTAGCAATACGGGCAACCACAGGCGCTGCACCAGTACCTGTTCCACCACCCATACCAGCGGCAATAAAGACCATGTTGGCGTTTTTCACGATTTCACGGAGATCATCAGCACTTGCTTCGGCGGCCTTTTCACCAACTTCTGGTTCACCACCAGCGCCTAAGCCACCAGTAATATCACTGCCTAAGATTAAGCGGTTAGATGATTTGCTAGTTGATAAGGCTTGCTTATCGGTATTAGCAACCCAGAATTCAACGTTTGCGATCTCTTCGTCAATCATACGATTGACAGCGTTATTGCCGGCACCGCCGACACCAATAACTACAATCTTCGCTGCGGGTTCAAAATTGTCTAAATCATAATTTTCCATAGGCGACTTTCTCCTTATTTCTTCTCTTCACGAGTTAGTTGTCCAACACGTGGGTGTGATTCATCGTATACGTTAGGGGTCTTGCTATTAGCAAGAATCATACCTAAACAGTTTGTGAATGTAGCATTTCTCGCTCCTAAACTCTTTGGATAATAGGCGAGAACGGTATCGGATTGCACCTTTGGTGTAATGTATTCGATTAAACCAAATAAGCGAGATCCTCCACCAACTAGAATCATTGGCATGTTTCTATATGTGGAATCATAGTCATATGTCTTAAGGATGGTATCAATGGTCGCGTTAAGATCTTTTAAGAAAATGTCTAACTCGCCCTTGATAATCGTATTAAGTTCGTCTGTATAATGTTTAACAACATTACCTTGACCATCATCGACTTTGCATACAGGCGCTTTGAAGTTCATCTCGCGCTTATCGATGCCATACATAATTTTATATTTCTCAGCATCAGCTTCGTTGATGTTGAAGTTTTCGATAATCTTTTCGGTGATTCTATCACCACCCCATTCAAAGTAACGGGATGAGAATAAGCAAGAACCACCAACTAGGGATACGGTTGTGATATTACTACCAATATCAACTAAGAAATAATCCTTAGGCATATTTGGATCAGTAGCAATTAGATCAGCCGCTGCATGTGGGGCTACAAAGCCTCTTTTGAGTTGAATGCCACCAGCGGTTAATGTGTTGGCATAGTCATTAATGATCTTGCCTGGCATCATGTGAACCTTAGCGCTCACTGTGAGTGTACGAGAAGACTCTCCTATAGGAGGTCTCACGAACGAACGTCCTCTATCTAAGATAAATTGCTCAGGAACAATATTCACTAAGCTAAGTTGTTCGCTTAATCCACTCGCGCCATTTCTAATAAGCGCGTATAGGTTTCTAATATCGAAGTTAGCAATTCTATTCTCTTCGCTCATGACAGTGACGATTTGACTATTTTGGAATATTTCCAAACCATACGGAGGAAGAGATAATAACGCTTCACTAATTGTGAGTTTAAGTTTCACAGAAGCATCAACGATATCTTTGATATCTTTAACGGAACCCACCACTTTCTCTGGCTCAACAAAACTACCTGCTTCAATAGCATGACCATAAGGTTTTGTTAAAGCATATAAAACATAGACTTGGCCTTTAAGCTCATAGCCTACGACGAGTTTTAATTTCTTTGAGCCGAATTCAATCGCAGCAACTGGTTTTTCCATTTTCAAATTATCCTATGGGGATATTTTACTACATCTTCTAAATAAGGCAATACTTAACTATAAAGTTAATGAAAAATGTTTTATCTACTAAAAATCTACTAATTTCTCACTAAAAAAGAAAATTGTGGTGCGACCCACAACTTTCAAATAAGGAGAAATATTTACTTGCCCTACTCGTAATAGGACAATATATAACTGTTTTCGTTTTCCTGATCGTCTTTCTTTTCTTCCTCTTTTTCTTCTGCTTTAGAAGATGTTTCGGCTTGTTTAGTTAAAACGATGTAGGTTGGAACCGCGATTGCACCACTGAGTAAGAAGAAAGCGACGGTGGCTAAGAGAAAACGACGGAAGCTATAATACGCACCCTTATGATGATTCTTTTGAAGTTTGTCTTTCATGACCATAGCACTATTTCCTTTCTATCACTCTGAGTTTGGCGCTCTTGGATCTGTGATTAATATCGAGTTCTTCATTAGTGGCAATGATTGGCTTAGAGTTGACTAGGCGATATTCCTTTTCTTTTTCTAAGACCGGACCATCAAATCTATTACCTTGTGTAATAGAATATGATTTGAAGATCTCTTTAACGATTTTGTCCTCTCCAGAATGGAAGGTGATAATAGCAAGTCTACCACCATGAGGACGTAGATATTTCAAAGCTTTGTGAATGGTTTCAGTTAAGGCGTTTAGTTCGTCATTAACTTCAATTCTTAAAGCTTGGAAAACTTGTTTAGCAGGATGTCCTTCTTTTGCGAGGACTTTCATTGGTTTGCTCCTTTTGATGATTTCAACTAGTTCACTAGTTGTTCTAATAGGAGCATTTTGACGCGTTTTAACGATGTTTTTCGCGATGCTATAGGAGAACTTCTCGTCTCCATATTCTTTGAATATGCGAGTAAGTTCTTCTAAGGAATAAGAATTAACAATCTTCTCGGCTGTTAAGTCTTGTTCTTGATTCATTCTCATATCGAGAATGGCGTCTTCTTTATAGGAGAAGCCTCTACTTCCTTCATCAAACTGAGGGGAGGACACTCCTAGATCCATTAATATTCCGTCAACGTAAGTGATGTTCTTTTCTTCTAACGTCTTTTCAAAATGACGGAAATTATCGTGGATGAGTGTGAATTTATCATTAATCTTAGAAAGATTAATTTCTGATTCTTTGATGGCGGTGATATCTTGATCAAAGCCAATTAAGTAACCTTTATCTAATTTAGATAAGATATGGGATGAGTGTCCGCCTCTACCGATTGTGAAATCGAGATAAACACCATCGCTTTTGATATTTAAATTAGCAATTACTTCGTTAAGGAGGACTGGAATATGTTCACCCATATTATTTGTCCAACTTAATTAAACTTTCAGCGTTGTCTTCAAAGTTCTCATCAATACTCTTTGAGTATTGCTCATAAGCTAACTTGGACCAGACTTCGATATGATCTCCGGCACCTAAGACAACAACTTCTTTAGTGATGTTATAGCGGGTGATTAAAGCCATAGGGATTTGCACTCTACCAGCCTTATCGATGTCAAGTTCGCTGACTGTGGCGAGCATCGCTCTAGCGTAGTCACGAGCTTGTCTTTTTTCAAAAGGCAAGGAGTTAATCTTTTCCATGAGTTTTTCAAAAGTGTCTTGCTTATAGATAGCAATCGCACCATCATAACCTTTCATGATGAAAAGACTCTTCCCAGCTTCCTCTCTCATTTTGGAGGGGATTACGAGACGGTTTTTCTCATCTAATGAGTGCTCAAAACTTCCGAAAAACATTTTCTCCCACTTTCTCCCACTTGGTAAAACCATTATAAACGTATTTATAATTGCTAGACAATATTTTTTTGAAAAAAATTATCAAAAAGAAAAAACCTTCCCGAAGGAAGATTTTCTATTCATTTAATATAAATATTAAACTTTATAAATCTAGATTATCTAAGACATCAAAAGGTGAGGTGCGGTCAGTCTTTTTTTCATTTTCGAGTTCTTCTTCAGAAAGCACTCGATACCCGTTACCAGAATCTGGTCTTTTCGCACCCTTTTTCACCACTCTGGGTGGAATCTTCGCGAGGATGAGAGATAAAACATAATCATCTAATGAGATTATGTTGCTCTTTTCATAGATCGCTTCGCCTTCCATCTCACTATCATCAGTGAAATCAATTTCATCATTCACCTCAATTGGAAGTAAAACATCTTCTAAAGTATAAGCGCAGATTGCGATAACTTCCGCTTTGACGTGAAGTTTGACGCGAAGAAGAGATTCATATTGAGTGAATGTCGCTTCACAAACGCACTTTGGAAGACCTCTTAAATTGAGCTTAGAAAAATCGACATAGGAAAAATCAATTTCTTCTTTTAAGGAAAATGGTTTATTTTCTTCTAATAAAACGCGATTGATTTCCACGATTAGCCTCTTAATTCTGCTTTATAGATTTTGGAGAGTTCAAATTTGATTTGTTCTTCCACATCATTAACTTCTTTATCAGTTAATGTGGCGTCTTCTTTTTGATATTCAACACTGATGGCGATGGACTTCTTGTTTTCTGGGATGCCTTTGCCTTCATAAACGTCAAAGACTTCCGCGTTACTGACGAGTCCACGACCCATGGTTTTAATGGTCTTTAAAATGTCTCTTACAAGCACATTTTTATCTACGATAAACGCAAGGTCACGAGAGACGCTTGGGAAACGAGAAATTGGGCTCATTTTGACAATTGAAACTTTCGCTTCAAGCAAAGCGTCAAGTTCCATTTCTAAAACGACTGCGCTGGTCTTGCCTAAATCGTATTCAGCGATCTTATTTGGATGGAGTTCACCAAATTTACCAATCACTTTGTTTTGGAAGATGATATCAACAGACTTGCCTGGATGGAGTTCATCTTTATGATCTTTGATGAGTTCAAATCTGAAGCGGCTCTTCTCCACACCAAGCATTTCAAAGACACCCTCTAAGAGGCCTTTCATATGATAGAAATCATATGCTTCTTTCTTTAGTAATCCTTGAGATAAGTCTTGTCCCACTAAGACAATGGCTAAGTGTTCAGTTCTATTGCTCTTAGATTGCATATGGCTTGTTTCAAAAATCGCAAGGTTCTTATTTTGTCTATTCACGTTATAAGAAGCAACCTTGAGCAAGGAATGGAGCAAGTGAGTTCTAAAGACCACTCTATCCTCTGTAAGAGGATTGAGGATTCTATAATGCTCTTCGTTATGGATCAAATTGAAACAATCAGCTTCTTTTTCAGAAACTAAAGAATAGGTGACGCATTCATCTAAGCCGCGATCAACGAGATAATCTCTAATGTTTCTGAGTCTTTGTTGACCAAGAGATAACGCACCAAGTTTTGTGTCTAAACATGGGAGTTCACTCTTGACGTTATCAAAATCAAGAAGTCTAATGACTTCTTCACTGAGATCAGCGCTACCAGAAACATCGAGTCGATATGTTGGAACAACAGCGATGAATTTTCCGTCTTTATTCATCATCACTTTGAAATGTAATCTTTCTAAAGCTTCTTTGATTTGCTTGCTCGAGAAAGAAGTTCCTAAGCGATTATTGATTTTATCAACGGTTGTTGAAATCTTTAAATCAGTGAGGGTCTCACTTTGATATTCTTTGATATCGGAGAAAGATTGTCCTTCACAATATTCCTTAATTAAATAAGAGGCGAATTGTAAAACTTCACTAGCTTGGAAGTGATTGGTGCCCTTAACAAATCTAGAAGAGGACTCACTCACTAAACCAAGTCTCATGGAAGTGTGTCTAATAGAGGCGCTATCAAAGGAAGCGGCTTCAATGATGATGTTTCTGGTGTTTTCATCAACTGCACAAGCTAATGAACCCATGACACCACCTAAACACATTGGTTGACCTTCAGAACAAATGACGATGTCCCCATTAATAATCTTATAGGTCTTTTCATCAAGTGCGACAAAGTCGCAATCATGATTGTCTTCCGCGAATAATTCCTTCTTAGGAAGTTTATCAGCGTCGTACATATGTAATGGTTGACCAGTCATGAGCATGACATAGTTACCAATATCAACGATATTATTGATGCTTCTCACGCCCATCGCCATTAAGGTTTGTTTCATCCATTCTGGAGATTCCTTAGTGACAATGTTTTTAATCTCGCGAGCTGAGAATTGGCTACATCTACTTGTTTTAGAACCAACTTCCACTTTAGTGGAAAAATCAGCTTTCACATCATAAGATGGGATATTCACTTCGCGTGAGAAAATCGCACCAACTTCACGAGCGACGTTATAAGCGCTTAATAAATCTGGACGGTTAGCTAAGATGTTTAAGTTAAGAACTGCATCATCTAAGCCGAGATAACCAAGAACATCTTCGTTACCCACTAAAGCGTCACTTGGAAGTTCTTCAATACCGTTTACTTGTTTTTCACTTAAATATTTCTTATCGACACCGAGTTCAAGAAGGGAACAACACATGCCATTAGATTCAACACCACGGATGACACCTTTCTTGATTTCGATTTCTGGAAGGATGGCTCCAACACGAGCAACGATGACTTTAAGTCCTTTTCTCGCATTAGGCGCACCACAGACGATTTGTTCAAATCCATATTTTGGACCAAGGTCCACTTTTAAAACATGGAGGTGATCACTATTTGGATGTTCTTCGCATTCAATAATTTGACCAATCACAAGATTGGTGCCACTGGCTAACTTGGTGATTTCTTCCACCTCAACGCCAGAGAATGTTAATCCTTTAGCGATCTCTTCAGGAGTTAAGCCATCAAGATTAACGAATTGTTTAAGATTTTTTAAACTAACTAACATTGTTTGCTCCCTCCTTAGATCTTCTTTTTGAATTGATGTAAGAATCTTACATCATTTTGATAGAATTTACGGATATCATCGATGCCATATCTTAAGATAGCCACTCTTTCGATACCGATACCAAAGGCAAAACCGCTATAAACTTCTGGGTCATAGCCGTTCATCTTTAAAACGTTAGGGTGAACCATGCCACCACCTAAGATTTCAATATAGCCAGTGCCTTTGCACATATTGCAGCCTTTTCCACCACAGTTAGCGCAGGTAATATCAACTTCGACACTTGGTTCAGTGAATGGGAAATAAGATGGTCTAAGTCTAATTTCACGCTTTTCACCAAACATCTTCTTTGCGAAGAGTTCTAATGTGGCTTTTAAATGACCAATATTGATATTTCTATCAATAACTAAACCTTCGATTTGGGCGAATTGATGCGAATGTGTCGCGTCATCGTCATCTCTACGATAGGTCTTACCTGGACAGATAATTCTGATTGGTTGACCTTTTTTAGCCGCCATAGTTCTCGCTTGAACTGGAGAAGTATGTGTTCTTAATAAGGTATTTTCATCGATATAGAAGGTATCTTGCATATCTCTAGCAGGATGATCCTTAGGAATGTTTAGGAGTTCAAAGTTAAACATATCGCTTTCGATTTCTGGTCCATCCGCCACTTCAAAACCCATGCCTAAGAAAATGTCAGTCATTTCATCTTTGATGACATGGAATGGATTCTTACTACCAGGAGCAAAGTTCTTGCCTGGTAAAGAAATATCGATCTTCTCGGCTTCTAACTTCTTAGCTAGTTCTTGCTCCGCTAAAAGTTTGGCCTTTTCATCAATGGCGCTAGCGATTTGGCCTTTGACCATACCCACTTCTTGACCAAAAGTCTTTTTCTCTTCTGGTGGAAGGGTGCCAATAAGAGACATCATTCCCATAAGCTCAGACTTTTTAGAGAAGTAAGTATTTCTCACATTATTGATTTCCTCGACTGTGCTTGCTTGACTAATTTCAAGCAAAGCGGCATCTAGGATTTCTTGTAAACGTTGATTCTTCATAATATGAACTCCTTACAATGCGACTAGAATTATATCACAAAACATATTAGCAAATCATTACTAATATGAATTATTTTTCAAAAGAAAAGAGTTGGATATCCAACTCTCTATTTTAGTTCATACATCAATATGGCTGCCGCCACAGAAGCATTGAGTGATTCGATGTTATCAATTTCAATCTTTGTTACAACATCCGCTTGGGCTAAAACCGACTCTCTCACTCCATGTGATTCTGAACCAATCACGAGAATTATTCTGTCGGTTTTCTTAACCTTCTTAAGTTCTATAGATTTAGCGTGAAGCGCACTGACGATAACAGCGCGGTCATCCTTATAATCTTCTAGCTCTCCTCTAAAGGTGGGAATCATATAGATAGCGCCTTTACTGGCAGCTACAACTTTAGGGTTATATAAGTCCACTGTATTAGGGGAGACAACCACTCCATCAAAGCCAAAGGCAAGAGCAGTCCTTAGTATAGTTCCGACATTTCCTGGGTCATTTAATTCGTCTAAATAAACCAATTTTTGCATTGTTTTTGCATAATTATGTTCAGGAATTGCACAAATAAAGACAACGCCTTCTGGAGACTTACTCTCAGCGAGATATTCTAAAACATCTTCCTTCACAAGATTGAATTCAACGCCTTCTGGAATGCCTTTAATCTTGCTTGTGGCGAAGACACTTTTGAGGAGTCCGCTTTGAATCGCGAGCTCTAAATTCTTAAATCCTTCAGAAAGGAATTCATGAAATTCTTCACGATATTTTTTAATGGTTAAACTCTTTGCGTATTTAACCTTTTTATTTGAACGAGAATCAATGTAATTAATCATGGAAAATTCCCTTCTTTAACTTCTTATTTATATAATCATAATTTGGACAATATTTATAGACAATTTTATAAAACTTGTTGTCATGGCCATGAACAAAACAGTGCGCTAATTCATGGACAACAATTGAATCAATGACATCTAAAGAATAATGAACAAGGATCAATGAATAGGTGATTGAGCGATTCTTCACAGAGTTAGAGCCATAGCGAGTTGTCATATCTCTGACCCTTACTTTATTCTCATAAGTCCCCATTTTATATTCATAGAGCCTAGTTCTCTTAGTGATTATTTCAAGTAGATACTTCTTAATCTTCTTTTTAAGATCTTGAATGTCTTTATAAACAATCTTACTATCGTCTTTAAAGTTGATGACACCACCGTTTGGCTTGATAGGCACTTTAGTGCCTAGAATATAGATATATTCATCAGTAAAACCAACATTATGAGGATTATCTGTCACTAGTCTTTTATAGTATTTGTTTAATCCTTGGACGATTATTTCTTTCCTGGTGAGCAAAGGACAAGTCACATGAAATGCCCCTTCTTTAAAATAGAAGCGGATATATCTAGTTCTAATTCTTTTGAGATGGACATCATATGTCTTATCTTCAATAGTCACTTGGAAATAATTGAGCATGCCCATATTATACATGAGAAATATTCTATATTTATCATTTTTGTTGAATTAGTGTAATCTATTAGTGGCTATGGAACAAATACTCATCTCCGCATGTCTAGTCGGCGATAATTGCACCTATAAAGGTGGAAACAATTATTCTCCTAAAATTAGAGAGCTCTTAAAACATTACGAGCTCATTCCTTTTTGTCCAGAAGTCGAAGGGGGGCTTAGAATTCCTCGTGACCCATCAGAAAGAAAAGGAGATAGAGTTGTCTCTATTAAAGGTAAGGATGTCACTAAAGAATATGAGTTAGGGGCTAGAAGAGCACTCAACATCTGTCAGGCTCTAAAAGTCAAAGTGGCTATCCTCCAAGAAAGATCCCCATCTTGCGGGGTCCATCTCATTCATGATGGCAGTTTTTCTAATAAACTCATCAAAGGAGAAGGAACCACCACGGAGCTACTTAGGAGCCATGGAATCAAGGTTCTCACAATTGATGAGATTGATGAATTGCTCAAATAAAAACCTCTGAAACGTTCTATTTTCAGAGGTTTTTTCATCTAAATAATTTTATTATTTTACTTTGGTAAGTTTCCAGATTTCTGTCGCGTATTCTTCGATTGTTCTATCAGAAGTGAAGAATCCACTATTAGCGACATTCATAAGACACATTCTTTGCCATTTGAGTTTATCTTGATATAACTCTTCCGCTTTCTTTTGTGCGTCCATATAGGCATGGAAGTCAGCAAGAATGAAGTATTGGTCATTATGATTCATGATTTCATCAAAGATCATTCTGAATCTATCTGGCTTGAATCTAATCCATTCGCCAGTGGATAAACTATCCATGACTTTATGAATATCTGGATCGTTATAGTAGAGATCCCATGGATTGTAGTCACCATTATAGTTATGGCGTTCAACTTCTTCATTGGTCAAGCCAAAGATAATGGCGTTTTCTTTTCCAGCGCGGTCAACGATTTCGATGTTAGCGCCATCAAGTGTGCCTAAAGTAATCGCACCATTCATCATGAGTTTCATGTTGGAGGTACCACTCGCTTCTTTTCCGGCTGTTGAGATTTGTTCGGAAATATCCGCAGCAGGAATGATGAGTTCGGCTAAAGAGACACCATAGTTTTCAATAAAGACGACTTTTAAGAACTTGTTGGTCTCTTCGTCGTTGTTAACGACGTCCGCAACCGCTAAGATAAGTTCGATGATCTTTTTAGCGTATTCATAGCTAGGAGCGGCCTTGGCGCCAAAGATATAGGTATGTGGATAGATTCTATAGTTTGGATCTTCCTTCATACGCATATATTGATACATGACGTTGAAGATATTCATGAGTTGACGCTTATAAGCGTGCAAACGCTTGATTTGAACGTCGAAAATGGAGTTGATGTCTAAATCCACGTGATTGTGCTTTTTCACGTACTCAGCGAGTTTTTTCTTGTTCTCTAGTTTGATGTCCGCCATCTTTTGGAGAACTTTCTTATCATCCGCGTATTTTTCAAACGCTTTGATCTTCTCCATAGAAGTAATCCAGCTTTCACCAATCTTAGAGGTGATAAGTTTAGAAAGTTCTGGGTTAGCATTTAATAACCATCTACGATGGGTGACACCGTTTGTCTTGTTATTAAACTTATATGGGAAATAGTTATAGAAGTCTTTAAAGGTCATAGCCTTTAAGATTTCAGTATGTAAAGCGGCAACACCGTTAATAGAGAAACAGGTATAAATCGCAAGGTTGGTCATATGAATTTGACCGTCTTTAATAATGTTCATCGCGTAGCGGGCACCACCATCAATACCCTTTTCGTTCATTTCAATGTTGAAACGACGATTGATCTCTTCAATGATCATGAAGCAGCGAGGAATGAGTCTTTGAACATAGTTCACTGGCCATTTTTCAAGCGCTTCTGGCATGACTGTGTGGTTGGTGTAGGCCATAGACTGTGTGACTTCCGCCCAAGCTTCATCCCATTCCATGTCGTATTCATCCATCATGATTCTCATCATTTCAGGAATCGCTAAGATTGGGTGAGTGTCATTAAGTTGGAAGACATAGGCTTTATGGATGCCTTTTAAGGTTCCGTGATGGCTGAAATAGCTGCGCAATGTCGCTTGTAAGCCAGCGGAGACTAAGAAATATTGTTGACGAAGTCTAAGAATACGTCCTTGTTCAGTGGAATCATCTGGATATAAGCCATGGCAAAGTTCATTTAAAGTAGAAAGATAATCAGTAAATGAAACGTTGTTTGGTAAGTCTAAGCTAGATGGTTCAGCGTTCCATAGTCTAAGCGTATTAGTGACGTGGTTATGATAGCCAACAACAGGGACATCATATGGCACCGCTCTTAAGATAACCGCATTAGCGGTTCTGATGCCGTATGTGCCGTTTGGTTTAAGATAAGTTTCAGGATTACCATAGAATTTGACGTGAACGGAATATTTAGAACGTCTCACTTCCCAAACGTTACCGTTATTGAGCCATTGGTCTGGTAATTCTTTTTGTTTGCCATTCATGATCTTTTGACGGAAGAAACCATATTGATAACGGATACAGTTGCCGTGTCCGATATAGCCTAAAGAGGCAATGGAATCTAAGAAACAAGCCGCTAAACGACCTAAACCACCATTGCCAAGTCCAGCGTCAGCTTCTTGTTCTTCGAGCTCATGAATATTGATATTAAAATCGGCTAAGCCGCTTTTCACGACTTCATAGATGCCAAGATTTTGCATGTTATTAACAAGCAAACGGCCAATTAAAAACTCCATGGAGAAATAAATTAAAGTTCTTTGGTCTTCGACCGCGGATTTCTCGTGAGTTTTATACCAGTCGGTATTGGCGTAGTCACGGACCATCTCACCTAAAATATCATATCTTTCAGTGATATGGCTTTCCTTGACTTCAATACCGTACTTTTCTCTCATACGATGAGAGTATTCGGTTTTGAATTCTTCTTTGTTTTTAAACATAATTGTTTCCTTTTTAATCTATTTTATCTTTTTAAAGATACAAGCGCCTAAACAGGCGAGTTTAATGCACATATGGTATGGTAGACCTTCGAAACTACCTTTTTCAGTTTTAATAGGAAGGCCATTATATTGTCCCCAACCACCATAGACATCCTTGTCGGAGTTAAAGATTTCTTCATATGTTCCATCTTGTAACATTGGGATATTGATGAAATCATAGAAGTTGGTGGTCATATTAAAGACGAAGACAAGAGTTTCTTTACCCACTGTTCTTTCGAAGGCAAAGACGCTTTGATCAGCGTTATCAACCATGAGCCATCTGAAATGCTCTGGGTTGTGCTCTTCAAAATACATTGGTTTATACGCTCTATAGATGAAGTTGAGGTCCTTACAGAGTCTTGTGACAGAGTCATGTTTTGGGAATCTCTTCAGATCCCATTGAAGTCCTCTTTGTTCATTCCATTCATCGAATGTTGCAAGTTCATTGCCCATGAAGTTGAGTTTCTTACCTGGGTGAGCGTATTGATAGGTATATAAGTTACGAACTAAAGCAAACTTTTGTTCATAATCACCCCACATCTTGTTGATGATGGTTCCTTTTCCGTGCACGACTTCGTCGTGAGAGAGCGGTAACATGAAGTTATCACTATAGAAATAGGCCATTGAGAAGGTGAGCTTATTGTGTTCGTATTTCTTATAAATTGGGTCTTTGGAATAGTATTTAAGGGTGTCGTTCATCCAACCTAAATCCCATTTATAATCAAAGCCAAGTCCACCGTATTCGATTGGTTTGGTAGTTCCTGCGAAGGCTGTGGAGTCTTCGGCGATCATCATGACTGAGTCATGAGCGATATGGATTTTCGCATTTAAACGTTTGATAAATTCCACCGCGCCTTCGTTTAAGCCGATTGAGGAGTCACCGTTATAGTAAATAATGTTACTGACCGCATCGACACGAATGCCATCGAAATGGAAATAATCAACAAAGTAGTTCATCGCACTCATTAAGAAGCTACGAACTGGATCTTTGCCTAAATCGAATTGATAGGAACCCCATGGAGAGACTCTCCACTTGTTGCTATATTCAAATAGTTTGGTGCCATCATATTCCGCTAAAGCCCATTTATCTTTTGCGAAGTGGACAGGAGCGAAGTCGATGATACAGCCAATACCCGCTTGATGTAATCTATCGATTAATGACATGAGTTGGAAAGGATTGCCATATCTCGAATCAACCGCGAAGAAGCCTGTTGCTTGATAGCCCCAGCTTCCATCAAATGGGTGTTGGACGAGTGGCATAAACTCGACATGGGTATAACCCATACCTTGGATATATGGAATGAGCTTATCAGCGATTTCTTCATAAGATAAGGTATGACCATCTTCGGCTTTACCAAACCAGCTTCCTAAATGCATTTCATAAATGGACATTGGTTGATCAAAGTTTCTTGTGCGGTGAGCGAGCCAATAATCATCATGCCAAGCAAAATTACGATTATCGAATAATCTTGAGCATGTTCCTGGACGGTTTTCCGCATAGAAAGCGAATGGATCAGCCTTATCGACGTATTTACCTTTCGCATTGAGGAAATGGAATTTATAGGATTGATAATTGCTAAGTCCTGGGATAAAGACTTCCCAAACACCCGCATCATCAATTTTGTTCATTTTGTGTTTTGTGACGTCCCAGTTGTTCCATTCACCAATAACAGACACGTCGTTTGCCATTGGCGCATAGAGTCTAAAGACAACGCCATCAGTTTTACCTTGTTTAGTGAAATGCGCACCGAAATAATTATGTGCTTCGATGCATTGACCCATTAAATAGTCATATACTAAACCATATGCCATACAAAATACTCCTTGGCCATATTTGGCCATTATTAGTATAAAAAAGATTGTTATATATAACAAGTCTAAAAGGCTTATTAGAACCTTATTTAGTCATATTTAAATATGAAAAAGCGTGCAAAAGACACAAAAAAGGATGCAAAACCGCATCCTTTTTGTTATTTTCGATGATTTGATTAATCTTCGATATTGTGTTTTTCTTTGTAGTTTTTGCCAAGTAATTTTCCGCCAATAACAGCAGAGGCTATGCCACCAAAGAATGTCACAACGGCGAACGCTGTAAGAACCGCTTGCTCAACAGTGGACTTATCAAGTTTACTCTTAAGAGTGGCCTTAAGAGCAGCAGCTTCAGCCTCACTTGGAGCAGGATCCGCGCTTAGCGCATCGAGCGTCTCTTTTGCGAGTTTGGAGACTTCGTTAGAGATGTTGTTATCAACAACCACTAAGACGATGCCAACGGCAATTAAGACGACGGCAACGGAGATTAAGATAATCGCAATGATACTTCTTTTTTTCGCAGTCATACGCATTATCCTTTCACCGCACCAGCGGTCACGCCTTCAACGTAGTATCTCTGTAAGCACATGAATAATGTGACGATTGGGACAGCTACGCACACACAGCCAGCCGCGAACATTGTGAAGTTCGTTGGGTCAGAATATTGATCGCCGAACATCATATTGTATAAACCGACTGAGACAGTCCAATAATCAGAGTTAGCGCCTAAGATAACTTTCGCAAAGATGAAGTCCATCCATGGTCCAGTAAATGACATTAAAGCTGTATAAATGATAATTGGCTTAGATAATGGAAGAATAATCTTCCAGAAGATTTTGAAATTGCTACATCCGTCTAATTTTGCGGATTCCACTAAGGAGTTAGGAACGACATCGAAGAAGCCTTTGGCAACTTGGAAGCCTAAACCAGCACCAGCGGAGTAAGCAAGAATTAAACCGACCATTGAGAGCCATGGCGATTCAAGGTTCGCACATAAGCCCATGGATTTTAAGATGTAATAAATCGCAATCATGCTCATGAATCCTGGGAACAAGCCAAGAATCATGGTGAGCTTCATAAATGGTTTACGAAGACGGAATTTAAGCTTACTCATACAGTAGGCAACTGAGAGGATGAGGAAGGTGGAGATTAAACAGTCAAAGACTGCGATAATCAAGGTGTTCGCCATCCATTTGAGGAAGCTGTGTTCCTTGCCCGCTTCGTGGGAGTAATTGAATAACTTCACAAAGTTATCAAAACCAACACGATTCGGGAAGTAGTTTGATGTGGTACTACCGATAAAAGTGCCATCTGGTAAATATTCAACACGGAATGCACTTAAGACAATCCATAGGATTGGAATAATCCAGATGAGGGAGAGCA
>CAMKFP010000015.1 GCA_946411895.1 uncultured Caryophanales bacterium | reverse complement strand
CATTAGTTGGAGCAATGACAACATCCTTATTGGAATTAGCAGATAAATAACCAAGAACAACAGAAGCATCAGCAATGACTTCAACGTTCTCTTCTAAGACATGTTTATATAAGGCGACTGCAGGAGCCCCTTTAGGAGCGGCTATGTTAAGCTTGTCTCCGTTGCTATTTATTGAGAATGAACATCCACTGATAACAAGAGCTAGTGGAGCGATTGATAAGAATAGTTTTTTCATAATAGATTCCTCTTTTCCTAGTTATATTAATGAATTAATGTATAATAATATGTGATTTAAATCACACTATGCTATTGGATTATTTGTCACTTGAAGAAAAACAACTTTTCAAAGAAAGGAAACTCTCCAAAGGGGAGATTTTGTTTTTGGAAGGAAGCGCTTGTGAATATGTAGGTGTGGTTATCTCAGGACAAATTGATATTGTTTCCTATCTACTTAACGGAGAAGAAATTCAATATAATTCGCTCCTTCCTGGAGGGATGTTCGGCAACAACTTAATCTTTGCTAGTGATAACCTTTATAGAGGCAATGTTATAGCGGTTGAAGATAGTGTGGTATCTCTCATAAATAAAGCGAATTTAATGCAAATTCTCGGTAAAAACCAGTTATTTTTAGAGAATTATCTCAAAATTCAATCGGATTTTGGTAAGGTTCTAAACGCTCGAATTAAGCTATTATCTTTCTCTAGTGCAGAGGAAAGAATCCTTTATTATCTACAGCTCAATAAAGGAAAAGTAAGAGTGAAATCAATCACTGTATTTGCTAACACTCTTTCACTTAAAAGAGAAACTGTTTCTCGCTATATTTCTAAGCTCATCAAAGAGAAGAAGATTTATCGAAAGGGTAAAGACATCTATCTCTTAAAGGATTAACATATAGGTGAACGTATGACTGAGTTACAACAAGTTGAATTTGATTTATTAAAAGAATTCATTAGGGTTTGTGAAAAGCATTCTTTAACATATTACCTCATCGGTGGTAGTGCTTTAGGTGCGGTCCGTCATAAAGGCTTCATCCCTTGGGATGATGATATTGATGTGGGTATGCCTAGAGAAGACTATGACAAACTCATGAGCCTACATGATGAGTTCAAGCATCCCTATTTCTTACAGAACTTCAGGACTGATAGAAAATATCCTCTTAACTTTGCTAAGCTTAGAAACTCTGAGACCACGAAAATTGAGAAGTGGTTCTATCTTCAATATAAGAATGATGGTGTTTGGATCGATATCTTCCCTCTTGATGGGATGGAAAGAAAAAAGGTGAGACCTGCTAAACACTACGCTAGAAAAGTGAAGTGGAACTGGTTTAACGTTAAAGCGTGCTACTTCTGGTGTGCTAGACGTAAACCCCAAAAAGGAAGATTCTTTAAAGATATTGGAATTGATATATTGGCCTTTATCTTTATGTTCTTAAATATTGGTAAATACACCAACAAACTTGTGGACAGAAGAGCGAAGAAAATTCCGTTTTCTGAAGAAACTCTACTTGTCGGAAATCTATTTGGCACGAATGCTACTAGAGAAGCAATGCCTTATGAAGTCTTCTCGACTCCAAGTAAAGGAACCTTTGAAGGATTAGAAGTCAATCTTCCTCATGATCCAGATAAATATTTAACTCTTCTTTATGGAGATTACATGAAACTACCTCCAGAAAATGAAAGAGTGATGCATCACGAAGATATGGGTGAAGATCTTCACATGTCATATAATGAATATAGAAAGCTACATAAAATGTAAGGAGAAAACATCATATGAGAATAGCCTTTTTTGACACCAAACCATACGATAGGCCAGCTTTTGATAGCTACGCCAAAGAAAGAGGAATTGAAATTAAATATTTTGAACCTCGTTTAACCATGGATACCGTTGAGCTCGCTAAAGGGTTTGATGGAGTGTGCGTCTTTGTTAATGATGACGTCAACAAAGACGTCGTTAAAGAACTCGACTCCTTTGGAGTGAAAGCCATCTTTTTAAGATGTGCGGGCTTTAATAATGTCGACGCCAAAGCTTGTTTTGGTAAGATTCATGTTTACCGTGTTCCCGCTTATTCACCATACGCAGTAGCGGAGCATGCCTTTTCCTTGTTATTAACAAGTAATAGAAGAATCCATAAGGCCTATAACAGAACTAGAGAATATAATTTTTCTCTTAATGATTTAGTGGGTCATGATTTATATGGCAAGACCATCGGTGTTGTCGGCACTGGTAAGATTGGGCGCTGCTTAATCAATATCGCTCAAGGCTTTGGTATGAAAGTCCTCGCCTATGATAAGTTCCCTGCGCCAATTCCTAATGTTACTTATGTAACTTTAGATGAACTCTTTAAAGAGAGTGACATTATCTCTTTACACTGCCCATTAACAGAAGAGAGCCGTCACATGATTAATAAGGACAGCATCGCTAAAATGAAAAAGGGTGTCGCAATCATCAACACCTCTAGAGGTGCTCTTATCAATTCCGAAGATTTATTAGACGGCATCAAACAAAGAAAAGTGGGAAGTGCCTGTTTAGATGTCTACGAAGAAGAAAATGATATCTTCTATGCGGATAAATCTAACCATATCATGAACGATGATACACTCCTTCAACTTATTGCGATGCCTAATGTCATCGTGACATCTCATCAAGCCTTCTTAACTGAAGAAGCACTTAATAACATCGCTGATACCACAACAGAAAACATCATTAAGTTTGAAAGTGGTGAAGGCAATCTCACTAATGAAATATGTTATCAATGCGGTAGACAAAACGATTGTCAAAAAGCGAGAAACAAGAAATGTTTCTAATTTCCTATTTACAAAGTAAATAAAATAGTGAATAATATTAAAGGCTGGACTAACACTGTTTCTTGGTCGATTGTGTTGGCTAGTCTTTTATTTTTTGAGATATAATTAAGTATAAATTTTAGGGGACACAATATGAAAAAGACATTCATCGTTAATGAAAATAAAAACTTAGAAGTCAAACAAAATATGTTTACTGGGTTATTTACTTTTTCCTTAGAAGACCAAAAGTTTGTTAGAGTCGATAGACAACATTTTGTTTTAAATAAAGAAAATGAGAAAAATGAGATTGTTGTCAGCGGCAATTTTTATCATGGTTTTCGTTTCACTTTTAACGGAGAAGAATATATCTTCTCTACCCGTTTAGAATGGTATGTCATTATTTTGGGATTTGTTCCTCTAATTTTAAGCATTGTTCTTGGTAGTGTCCGTGAATTAGCAGAAGCCGGCTTTTATTATGTGGGTGGAGCTATTGGAGGAGCGATTGGTGGCGCCTTCACTGGTTTATCCATTTATCTAGCTGGCTATCTTTGTAAAAAATGGCAAAGACTGCTTCTAGTTTTGATGGCCATCATTTTGTCTTTTGGTATCTGTTTTATGATCGGCAACATCATCGCAGCCGTTAGCAAATAAAACTGCATTCATCATAAAAAAATAAAGTCTCTCTTTTAAGGAGACTCTTTTTTTAGTAATCTAATTCTTAAGAGGATAAACATATGAAAACGTTAGTTGCCTATTTTTCCAAAAACGGAGAAAACTCCGTTAACTTTGAAGTGAAAAACATCAATGTTGGTCACACTGAAATGCTCGCTAATAAGATTGCTCGACTCACAGGTGGAGACATGTACCCCATTGCTCCTAAAGTCCCTTATACAGGAACTTATGATGAAGTCTTAAGAAGAGCGAAACAAGAAAATGAGGATGCATCCTATCCTGAAATTGCTAATCCATTAGAAAGTATCGCTGAATATGATGTCATCTATTTAGGATTCCCAAACTGGTATAGAAGCTTCCCACGTATCATCGCGACATTTATTAAGTCATATGACTTCAGTGGTAAGATCGTCAAACCTTTCTGCACGACAGAAGAAGGTACTTTTGGTCTTGCCGAACTTGAACTCGCCGCGATGCTTAAAGACGCTGATTTAAGAAGTGGATTTGGTATCCTTGGTAAGGATGTTGAATTCTGCGATGAAAAGTTAAAACTTTGGGTGGAGAAATAATATGAATAAAGTAAAAGAAAACATCTATTACGTTGGTGTAAACGACCACAAAATCGACCTCTTCGAAGGTCAATATGTTGTGCCTAACGGCATGGCTTATAACTCCTATGTTATTTTAGATAACAAAATCGTCATTATGGATACAGTTGATCAAAACTTTACCCATGAATGGCTCGATAATATCGAAAAGGTTCTTAACGGCAAAAAACCTGACTATTTAGTCGTCCAACATATGGAACCAGATCACTCCGCTAATATCATCAATTTGCTTAAAGTTTATCCTGATATTACAGTAGTGGGCAACGCTAAAACATTTAACATGATGGCCCAATTCTTTGATGAGGAAATCAAGAATAAACTTATTGTTAATGAAGGCGATCAATTAGAACTTGGCCACCATACATTAAACTTTGTTTTTGCCCCAATGGTGCACTGGCCAGAAGTCATGATTACTTATGAATCGGTGAATAAAGTTTTATTCTCCGCGGATGCCTTTGGTAAGTTCGGCGCTTTAGATGTCGAAGAAGAATGGGACTGCGAAGCCCGTCGTTACTATATTGGTATCGTTGGTAAATATGGACCACAAGTGCAAGCTGTCTTAAAGAAAGCTGCGACTTTAGATATTCAAACCATCTGTCCACTTCATGGACCAATCTTAAAAGAAGACCTTGGTCATTATTTACATCTCTATGACTTATGGAGTTCTTATCAAACCGAAACCGAAGGTGTCGCTATTTTCTATACATCAGTTTATGGCCACACCAAAAAGGCTGCCGAAGAGATGAGAGATAAACTTAAACAAGCCGGTGCTCCAAAAGTCGTCTTCTGCGACCTGGCTCGTGAAGATATGGCGGAAGCGGTTGAAGACGCCTTTAGATATGGCAAGATTGTCCTAGCGACAACTACATATAACGCCTCTATCTTCCCATTCATGAATACATTTATTGAGCATCTCGTGGAGAGAAATTTCCAAAATAAAACCATCGCGTTTATTGAAAATGGAACCTGGGCTCCACTTGCTGCTAAGATCATGAGAGAAAAGCTTCAAAACTGCAAAAACCTTACATTTATCGAACCAAATGTGAGAATTTTGTCTTCTTTGAAGCAAGAAAATCACGAACAAATTGATAAAGTTGTCGCTGAACTTTGTCGTGAATATCAAGCTCAAGACAACTCCAAAGCTGACAAGTTTGATCTTAAAGCTTTGTTCAAAATTGGCTATGGCTTATACGTCGTCACTAGTAGTGATGGCAAGAAAGATAATGGTGCGATTGTTAACACGGTCACCCAACTCACCGATAACCCATTAAGAGTTGCGGTCAACATCAATAAGAGTAACTATTCCCATCACGTGATTAAGGAAACCGGAAAGATGAACATCAACGTTTTATCTGTCGAAGCTCCATTTAGTGTCTTCCAACAATATGGTTTCCAATCTGGTAGAAATGCCGATAAGTTCAAAGACATGGAAGTCCTTAGAAGTGATAATGGCCTCGTCTTCCTTCCTCAATATATCAACGCCTTCTTCTCTTTAAAGGTTGAAGACTATGTTGATTTAGGAACACATGGCATGTTCATCTGTTCTGTTGAAGAAGCTCGAACCATCTCTAATAAAGAGACGATGACCTATAGCTACTATCAAGCTAACGTCAAACCAAAACCAGAGAAGAAAGTCAAAGGTTGGGTTTGCGAAGTCTGCGGCTATATCTATGAAGGCGATGAACTCCCAGATGATTTCATCTGCCCACTTTGTAAGCACGGCAAAGCTGATTTCAAAAAGTTAGATTAATTGAGAATTATTTAGTATACTAAAAGCGAGGTACAAATATATGAAATTTTATCGTTGTAAACACTGCGGAAATATTATCGCTATGGTTAACGATAGTGGTGTCCGCGTTAAATGCTGTGGAGAAGAGATGATGGAACTCATCCCAGGAGAGGTTGATGCCGCTTTAGAAAAACACGTTCCTGTTTTTGAAAAGAATGGCAATATCCTCACCGTGAGAGTGGGATCTGTAACTCACCCAATGTTAGAAGAACATTACATCCAATGGATTGCTATTAGAACAAATAAGGGCAATCAAAGAAAACGCCTCAATCCTGGCGATGAACCAAAAGCTGAATTTGCTTTATTAGATGGAGAGGAAGTCCTTGAGGTCTATGAATACTGTAATTTACACGGTTTATGGAGGAGCAAGTAATGAAGAAGAAATATCGCTGCTTACTCTGTGGCGCTGAATTCGAAGTCGAAGAAGGCGAAGCAGTCGTTTGCCCAGTCTGTGGTGCAGGCGAAGATATGTGCGAAGAAATCAAAGAAGAGAAATAATTCCAATCTTTGAATAGAAAAAAGCATGGATATATTCCGTGCTTTTTTATTTGTCTCTAACCATTTTGTTTACTTAATAAGACAATGATTTATAAAAATCATTTGATAAACTAGTCCAATTCAAGTATAACTATAATGCGTCTTTATAGACCTATATAGGTACCACATATGAAAAGAAAATCCGTTATTACATCATTTTTTCTCGCCGGTGCATTAGTCGCTGGTGGGCTCTCTTTTGCGCTTGCTAGCGTTTCACCTACTCCCAAGAAAACAGAAGCTACTTATACTCAAACTGCAGCTGAATATTATTCTGGATTTAACTGGGACTTAACTGGTTCTTCTTTAAAAACGGCTCTTTTTAACAAAATCAATTTAAACACCTTAGGCGCAGGTTGGTCATATGATGGATTATTTACTGCTTATCAGACAACAGATACTAGAAGCAATGGTACAGTCTGGGATCTTTATTCGGATAAGACAACTTATACTCATTCAAGTTCTCATAACTACTCAAAAGAGGGTGATGGTTTTAATAGGGAACACATGATTCCTCAATCCATTTTTAACGAAGCTGCCCCTATGAAAAGCGATATCCATCATGTTTTCCCAACTGATGGTTATGTAAATAACAGAAGAAGTAACTACCCACATGGCAATGTTAATAAATCAACTACTTACACATCAAACGACGGGTATAAACTTGGCTATACTAACGATGGTGGATATTCAGGTCTAGTATTTGAAGTCAAAGATGAATATAAAGGTGATGTCGCAAGAACATATTTCTATTTCGTCACTTGCTATCAAGACAAACTTACCTCTTCATCATGGAAAAACTTCGATGCTTTTACAAAAAACACATATCCTTCAATTGCGGATCCTTTTTTAGACATTTATTTACAATGGGCAAAAGATGATCCTGTCAGTCAAAAAGAAATCGACAGGAATAATGCTGCTTACGCTGGACAAGGAAATAGAAATCCATTTATTGACTGTCCATACGCAACTGGCGCGATTTGGGATAGCAGCCATGCTACAGATTATGGAAATAAAGGTGAAATTATCGTTGCCCCTCAAGGATCAACTGGCATCACCTCCATTTCCAAAACCACAGCCAGTATCGTGAATGGCAATTCAACAACCATCTCTGCTACCTCTAGTAATAGCGGAACCATTTCATGGTCTTCTTCAAATACAAATGTTGCTACAGTTAGTAATCCAACCGCTGCTAGTGGATCAAACATCACAATTAATGCAGTTGGTGTTGGCACATCAACAATTACAGCATCCATAACTATCAATGGCACGACATATTCAAAAACATGCACAGTGACAGTCACCGCTCCTAAGACTTTGTCTTCTATTTCTGTAAGTGGACAAAAGACAACATTTACTGTTAACGAGGCGTTCTCTTTTGGTGGCACCGTTACAGCCCACTATACTGATTCCACAACTGCAAATGTGACTGAAAGCGCCACATTCACTGGCTATGACATGGCCACTTTAGGTAACCAAACAGTGACAGTCAGTTATACTGAAGGCACAACAAAAACAACTTCATATAGCATTACCATTAATGAAGCTAGTGCTTCGGAATCTATTACTATTACCTATAGCGATTTACCAACTTCATATTCTAGCAGTGAAACAGCTTTGACTACAGCTGGAAAAACTATGATTAAAATATGTAACGTTGCGAATTATTCAAGTAACATTCAAGTCAAATCTAGTACTGGTTATCTCTATAATTCGAGTGCTTTAACAAATATTAAAACAATCACTATGGTTAAAACATCAAGTGGTAAAAACGTTACAACTGTTTATGGTGGTGCTTCTTCTAAATCAACCACTAGGACATTTACAGCGAGTCAATCAGGAAACACTTATACATATGATTTCTCATCATATAGTTATCCATATTTTTACATTACTAGTGGTAGTAACGCTTCGAATTTCGACTCAATTACTATCGAATATGGAACGGCAACCACCAAGACATTATCTAGCGTTGCTACAAGCGGACAAAAAACAAGCTTCTCAACAGGTGAAAACTTCTCTTATGGTGGAACATTAACTGCAACATATAGCGATAGCAGTCATGCTGGAGTTACTCCAACATCCTTTAAATATGGAGCCTCTGGAATTAATCCAACAAGTGCAGGAACTGCTATCACAACAAGCACAGTTATGAGTGCTTCCACACATAATGGAAAAACAATCTATGTTTTATACACCGAAGGTGGAGTCACAAAATATGCAAGCTACACAATTAGTGTTTCTGATGTTTCTGTAACTAGCGTCTCATTGAACTCATCTTCTGAATCCATCAATGTTGGCGGAACAGTTACTTTAACCGCGACTGTCTTACCAAGTAATGCGACCAACAAAAACGTTTCTTGGTCAAGTAGCAACACAAGTGTTGCAACCGTTAGTGGTGGCACCGTTACAGGTGTTGCTAAAGGCACCGCTACAATTACCGTTACCACTCAAGATGGTAGCAAAACCGATACATGCACGATCACGGTTTTACAACAAGTTACTGGTGTATCTTTAGATAAACCCTCATTATCTCTAACAACTGGAAATACAGGATCTTTAGTGGCGACTGTCACTCCATCTAACGCTTCCAATAAGAACGTGACATGGTCAACATCTAATTCTAGTGTTGCTGCTGTTTCTAACGGCACAGTTACTGCTGTCGCAGCAGGAACTGCAACTATCACAGTTGAAACTGAAGATGGCGGCTTTACCGATGAATGTTCTGTAACAGTTACCGATCCAATTGTTCATGTTACCGGTGTATCACTTAATTACACAACTAAATCAGTTGACATTAATGGTTATTTTGAATTAGAAGCAACAATCGCACCTTCTAACGCTACTTATAAGAGCGTTTCATGGTCTTCATCAAATGATGAAGTTGCAACAGTTTCTGCCGGTTTGGTCAGAGGCATTTCTGCCGGAACCGCGACAATTACTGTTACTACAGTTGATGGCGGACATACCGCGACTTGTACGGTTACAGTAACTTCTTCGGGAAGTTCTTCTGAAACACAAGCAACAATTGATTTATCTGCACAAGGGTTTACTAATGAACAAGAAGTTACATCAGTGTCTTCTTCTACTGGTTCTGCCCAAGTCGTCTTTGACAAAGGTACTAATAATAATGTCCCAAAATACTTTGACACTGGAACCGCAGTTCGTGTTTACTCAGGTGGAACATTTACAGTGTCATCTTCCATGTATACCATCACAAGCATAACTATAACGTTTGGTAGTGGTGATAAGACAAACGAAATCACTTGTAATGTTGGAACACTCTCATTGCCTACATGGACTGGAAGTTCTGATTCAGTTACGTTTACAGTTGGAGGAACCAAAGATCATAGAAGAATAAAATCTTTGAACATTACTTTTGAAAACTCTGGTGGAACAGATCCTGATCCAACTCCTACTCCATCAAACACAAGTTTCAAGATAATTGAAAGCCAAGCTGAAATAATGGACGGTACACAATTAGTTATTGGTTATATTAACGGAAACACTGTGAAAGTAATGAAAAACTATGAGTCTGGCAAATATTATCACTACACCGTCGATGGTATCTATTCTAGTGAAACTGGAACGCTTACTCCTAATGAAGGATATTCTCGCTGGACAATTGGCGATACTGAATCAGGCTATACATTTAAAAATGCTAACAATCAATACTTAAACGCCAATTCTGAATCATATTCAAATTTAGTAGCCACTTCTTCTTTAGAAGCGACCACTTATTGGGAAATAACTATTGAAAGTGATTCTTATCACACAATACGCAATCTTAACAATTCTTCTAGGTCTTGGGTTTGTTATGCTTCTGGATACACTAATTTTGATTGTGAAGCAAATGAAGTTACTCCTGGAATCCTTATGTTTGCTGATGTTGCAGCGACCACCAAAGCATTTGTAGACAATTATCTACACATGTCTGATTACACATCAAATCTTGGATGGTGCAAAGATCAAGAACATGGATATTACGAAGTAGCCAAAGAGAGACTATTGGCTATGGGTAGCGCTTATATATATGAATTCCAAGAAAACGACGCTTTCAATGCTGCTCAAGCTAGATATGAAGCATGGGCGTCATTTAATGGAGATATTACTCCATATTATGATTCTGGTAGCAATAGTGCTTCCTTAACGCACGCTTCCACAAATAATGTTGTTACCACAATTACAGTTCTTACCCTTTGTACATTATCTATTTCAGCCATCTATCTTGCTTTAAAACATCGCAAATTTGAAAGAAAATTGACATAAATGAAGATAGCCTTCCAAAGGAAGGCTTTTTTTCTTTTCTATTAACTTGAAAAAATAATCTATAAGAGTAGAATATTCATTTGGTATGAATATCGTATTACTCCTTGGCTTATTATTAATCGCAGGCTTAGCTGCGACTAGAGCGACTCGATTAGCGAAGTTACCAAATGTCACTGGTTTCTTAGTTGTCGGTCTACTTTTCGCTATTGTGTGTATTGTTATTGATAAGTCAGTCAATGATCCTGAGAAGGTGCATCTAGCTGAAACACTCACTAAAATGAATGAGTTTGTTTCTACAGTCGCCTTAGGTTTCATCGCCTTATCTATAGGAGAAGAATTCAAACTTTCAAAAATCAAACAATATGGCAAAAAGATTACAATTATCACGTTTTTGCAGGCTTTTTTAGCAATTGCCTTAGTGGATATTGCCTTAGTTATTCTTTGTTTAGCATTAGGTTTATCTTTAGCCATTGCCATCTGTTTAGGCGCGGTTGCTGCGGCGACTGCTCCTGCGGCGACATTAATGGTTATTCATCAATATAAGGCTAAAGGACCACTTGTTGATGTCCTTCTTCCGGTTGTCGCTTTTGACGATGCGATTGGCTTAATTGTCTTCTCTATTTCTGTCGCGGTCAGCAAAGTCATTGTCACTAACGGAAACATTGATTTTATGAACCTTGCTTTAATTCCACTTCTTGAGATTGTCGGTTCATTAGCAGTTGGTTTTATCTTAGGTTATGTCATGCATTTATTCATGAAAGCCTTTAAGAGCCGCAATAACCACATGATCGTGATAATTGCTTTCACTCTTCTTGGTGTCGGCGCCTGTGAGGCTTTAAACCTCATTAAAATCAATGGCACTAATCTAGAGTTCTCTAGCTTACTCACCTGTATGATGATTGGTGCGGTTTATGTCAACCTTCCTAAGGAAGACGAACTCTCTATCGTCACTCGTGATATTGAACTTATGGACCGTTGGACAGGTTTCTTGTTCACCTTGTTCTTTGTTCTTTCAGGTGCGCATCTAGCGACAAGCGCATATGAGATATTCACCAGTGGGACAACCGATGTCCTCCCAATCGTTTTAATCTTCGTTGTCTATATAATAGCGAGGTCTTCTGGTAAATACTTCGGTTCCTTCTTAGGATCGTGTATTACTCGTCAGCCAAAGCCTATTAGACACTATTTAGGTTTCACTTTACTCCCTCAAGCTGGTGTCGCTATTGGTATGGCCAATTCCATTTCTCGTATGCCAGTCTTCGCTGTTGATAATATTGGTAACATTATCGTTACCGTTGTTTTATGTGCAACCCTTGTTTATGAATTATTCGGACCACTCCTCACCAAATGGAGTTTATATAGGGCTGGAGAAATTCCTCAAGACGTCTAATCAATTTTCCTGTAATATAATTTCATGAATAAAAAGACAAAAATTACCTTTATCGTATTTCTTGTTTTAGCTATCGGGCTAAATCTTTTTATTCTTGTGAATGCCTTTATTCCAGGAGAAGAATCTAAGCTTGTGGCTAGCCCAATAGTAAAACTATGCGCGGCCATTTGTAACTTCTTTAATCATGGATGTGTCCCTGATCCAATTCCTGATGATTTTATTATCTTAGTTAGAAAACTAGTGGGGCACTTCTCTTGCTTCCTCGTGGATGGTGTGTTAACCACGATGGTAATCTATCTTGGTTTTAAAGATAAGCTTAAAAACATCTTCCTCACTCTTATCTCAGTTGGCTATGGAATTGCTTTAGCAGGTCTTACTGAAATCATTCAATTATTCATCCCTGGTAGAGCGGGTTCAATCATCGATGTTTTCTATGATTCAATGGGTTACATAGTTGGAGCGTTCCTCCTCTATTTAGCCTATTCACTTGTCGTTACCCGTAAAAAGGAAAAAGAGAACTCTCAAAAAGAGTAAAAAGTTAATGGCCCAATATTATCAAAGATAATCTTGCTCTATTAAGAAAAACACTATAAAAATAATTGATTTTTTCTAGGCGATATTTCGTGAATATCGTCTTTTTTGACGTTAAAATATGGGGTGATATGAATGAAGAAATCCGTTTAAAACTTGTTAGAAAAACTAGCCCTCTATCCTTTAAAAAGGAAGTCGCTTTTATGGTCTCTAAAATCGATAAGGTGGACTATGAAAGACTTAGACTCATCTCAGAGCAAATTGAGAATAAAGAGGATTTCTTTGTTTTTGTTAATGACTGTTTAGAACTTTATCACAACAATCAATTCACTTCTTATATTGTTAATGATGTCTTCACTCCTGCTTTACTCGATAAAAGATTAAGAGGATATTTCTCAGCCTACGAAAAAGAGATAGAAACCGCTTTTGTTTCCGATGTCAATAAAGCTTATGAGAAGATGAAAGACAAACTCAAAAGAGACAATGACTTACAAAGCCGCATCTATCTTTATTATCAATATGTTTTAAATGATGATTTCTTCGCTTTGCTTAACACCGATATCAAGTTTCAAAAGGAAGCAACGTATCTAGAGAAGGCTTTATTAGCCTTTGTTAAGTATCATTATTTCACTATAAGTGAAATTGAAAGAATCCTTCATGATCAATTCTTCCATTTCTGGTTCCTTAAATCCATCGTGGAGAAAAACCTCTCAAATGATAATCCTAATCTCTATCTTTTAATCGTGGATTCTCTACATATGATTCCAGAGGGATTTGAGTCCTACCCAATAATCAATATCATCAAGCTTCTTCCTTATGTCACTCATAAAGAAGACTTGCTCTACATCTTCCTTCTTAGATTAGATAAAGCAAATGAAGAGGATATTGAACTAATCAAAAGAGCGATTATCTATATCTACTCTTTAGATAAGAAAAATAACATTCGACTTAACTACTATCAAAAGACCACTCTTGATAAGTATTTAGGGGATAATCCAATCTATAAATCACTCATCAAATTCAATCGTGGAACTTGTTATGAGGGACTATCTTTTAACTATCTTTCGAATAGACTAGCCCATTATGATTATGACAAAAAAGCCTATGATGCATATTCGTTAAAATATAGCAAAAATGAAGAAAATAATGGAGAACTACGCTATTTTGAGATAGTTTTAGAGGATTCTTTATTCTTAGAACCTCTCATTTCTTATCGCCTATATAGCAACAAAAACGAAGAGATTAGCATGCTCGCTAATTACGATAATGATATCTATAAAACATTCACCTCAATGATTATGGATGACTTCCTTGAAGGCAAGGAACTTTATGTTGCCTATAACGCATTCTTAAGCGAAGTCATGAACAATGAATACCGTAAAAAACAGTCTGAGTTTGAAAGTGAACTAAAAGAGCTATTCTCCTCCCTCAATAGTGATGAGACTCAGCGCAATGTCTCTAAAGTTCACGCGGAAGTCTATTTAGAGTCTTCATTCTTTAGAGAAACTTATTACACCTTATCTCTTAAGATTGGCTACCCCAATAAGAAGAACTATAAGGTTTCCTCTTTAGAAAAGTTTATTCAATCATTTGCGAACGCTGCTGAAGTTATATATGGTAAGGAGCTTGTCCTTACTCATAAGTTAGAAAACTTCGATGAGACAAGCCAAAAGATTATCTCTTATCTAAAAGATAAATCACTTAATAAATATGATTCGTTAACCTTTGTCTCTATGGATGATTTAGATGTCATCTTAGATATGTTTGTTGGTCAATATGTTTATATTGATGAAAAGAGATATTACATCTCTAAAGAAGAGATTAAACCTTCCTATCATATTGATGATGAACTTCGTCTATCTAAAGACAACATGGATGAAGACTACTATAAGAAAATTTCTTCTCATTATTATCTTTCTGAATTTGATAATCTTATCTATCCATATATTAAGGATGAAAAACTAAGAAAACTTGATGAGATTATTTCTCGCTTTGATAAACAAGATATCTCTAGTTATATCCCTTATTTAAAGAAATATTATCTCGACCCATTTAAGTCATATTTTGATATTTCTGAAAAGAGTGAACATAAGATTTATGACCACTCATTTAGAATTAAAGCTTATATTCATTTTGAAGGTGAATACCTCAAAGTGAAGAGTGAATATTTCCGTGGTGATATCTCAATAGAAGAGAAAGACTTCAACAAAGTTGAAGAATCTATCTTTGGTCGCTATATCAATATCCTCATGGAGTATGGATTTGATAACAAACTTGAAATGCATGAAGAAGATAAAATCTCTAACTTTTTATTTACTGATATCTCTTTACTTCAAAGTGTCGCCGAAGTCTATTATTCCGATGATCTAGCAAACCGTAAAAAAGAATCCTTTAAGATGGGCACTATCAGAGTGAATTCTCATTCTAGCTCAGTCGTGGACGTCTTCTTAGATGAGAGTGTCTATTCTTTAGAGGAATTATTTGAAATCTATAATTCGATGAAAAAGAAAAAGAAGTATTTCAGACTAAAAGATAGATTTATCTATTTTAATGATAAAGATACTGAATCCTTTGTTAATGCAGTTGAATCCTTCCATTTAGTTGGCCCTAAAAAGATGGTGGCCCATAAAGAGCTACCGATCTACTATGGTTTTAAAGCTCTTGGTCAAGAACTTAGCAATGTTCAACTCGATGAGAAACTCGAACAAATTCTTTTAGATATCAAGAACTTTACTTCTTATGAAGTAGACGCTTCTTCCTTATCTAGTGAACTTAGAGAGTATCAACTTTTAGGTGTGAAGTGGCTATCCGTTTTATATGACAACCATCTAGGGGGTATCCTCGCCGATGACATGGGTCTAGGAAAGACTTTAGAAATCATTTCTCTTATTCAAAGTAAACACATCAATAAACCAATCTTAATTGTCTGTCCTAAATCTCTCCTATTTAACTGGGAGAACGAGTTTCCGAAGTTCAACACAGGAATCAAAACACACATTATTTCAGGCACCCCGGAATATCGTAGAAACATCATTAACTCTATTAAACCTGATGAGTTAGGTGTCTATCTTATCTCTTATGACTCTTTAAGAAATGAGATCGAATCATTTAAGGACACATCCTTTGATATGGTGGTCTTGGATGAGGCTCAATTTATTAAAAACGTCTATGCGAAAAAGACTAACGCTGTTAAAGAAATCAAGAGCGAACACTTCTTTGCGTTAACTGGCACTCCAATAGAAAATAACCTTTTAGACCTATGGTCTATCTTTGATTTCTTAATGCCAGGATACCTACTCCCTATTAAGGAATTCGCTAATCAAATCAATAATGAGTCTTATCTTAAAGTCTTAAAGAAAAAGACCACCCCATTCATCTTAAGGAGAAAGAAGGAGGACGTCTTAAAAGACCTCCCTCCAAAATATGAAATCATCTATTCCATTGAGATGAACGATAAACAAAAGAAACTCTATGAAGCTTTCCGTATGAGAGTGAAAAAGCAGATGGAGGATTATGGTAGTAAGGACACCATTAAGGTTTTATCAATTCTTACTAGATTAAGACAGATTTGTGTTGACCCACATATGTTTATGGATAACTACATTGGAACATCTTCTAAACTAGATGAATTAGAGTATCTTCTTCCTAGTAAAATTTCCGAGGGTCATAGACTACTTATCTTCTCTCCATTCGTTATGGGGTTAGACTCTTTAGAGGTGCTTTTAAACAAACTTAATATCTCCTATCTCAAGATTGTTGGAGAGACAAAAGCCAAGGAAAGAATCGAGATTTGTAAGAAATTTAACGAAAATGAGGATATAAAGATTGTTTTAATCTCTCTTAAAGCTGGCGGTACTGGACTTAACTTAACAGGGGCTGATACGGTTATCCATCTAGATCCGTGGTGGAACTATTCTGCTGAGTCTCAAGCTAGCGATAGAGCACACCGTATCGGTCAAGAAAAAACAGTGGAAATAATTAAACTCATTTGTGCAAATTCAATCGAGCAAAATGTCTTAGCGTTACAAAACGAAAAACGCGATCTCTTCAATAAGATGATTAAAAACGGTGAAGAATCTATTAGCTCTTTAAGTATTGATGAGCTAAAGAAAATTATCGACATGTAGTCCAACAATGCCTTAATTTGTTATAATCAAATTACGAGGTAAAACATATGAAAAAAGATTTTGGTATAAAACCAGCCTTCTTCCCCCAACCAGTAGCGATGATTGCTACTTATAACAAAGATGGCTCAGTCAATTTAATGAATATGGCCTGGGGCGGCATTTGTGATAATGATAAAATCGCTCTTAATTTAGATGAGGACCATCTCACCAGTCAAAACATTAAAGATAGAAAAGCCTTCACTATTAGTGTGGCCACAAAAGAAACCATCGCTGAAAGCGACTATGTTGGTTTAGTTTCTGGTGTGAAAGACCCACATAAGTTTGAAAAGACAGGTTTTACCGCTTATAAATCAACAAGAGTGGATGCTCCAATCGTGAACGAATACCCTCTCACTTTAGAATGTGAAGTCTATCGTATTCAAAGCGATAAAGATTTAGGTTTTAGAGTGATTGGCAAGATTGTTAATATCCTCGTAGATGAATCAATCCTTGATGAAAAAGGAAAAGTTGACTACAACAAATTCCACGCGGTGATGTTTGACCCATTCAATTTTGGCTATTACCAAGTTGGAGAAAAGGTCGCTCAAGCCTTTAATGTCGGGGCCACATTACTCAAAAAATAGAAACTTTTGATATTCTTGAATATTCAAAAGTCTTTCTTTGATATAGAATGTATTAGCAATGGTCTTTACTCTTTATAATCTTTACGACGAAAACA
>CAMKFP010000014.1 GCA_946411895.1 uncultured Caryophanales bacterium | reverse complement strand
CTCTACCAATAAATGAAAATGAGAAAGTGATTATTAATCCTGGCTTCTCCACTGATTTTAAAGACATCATTAAGTACTCAGGAATCATAAACAAATACTCTGTTCCATATAACTTTAGAGTGGATAAACTTCCTAAGAAGAATAAAGAAATTAACAAAGTTAATGTCTCGTTTAAATCTGTTTCTATTCCATCAACTGTTATAGAAAGAAAACGCGCTTCTAAACAGATTGAAGGAGACGTCAATGAGTCGCTCTTAGAATTCGGTAATATGGTTCACTATCTTTTAGAAGTCGTGGACTATGAAAGCAAGGACACCAGCTTTATTAAGTCTCCGGGATTAAAAAAGATTGTTGATAGAGTGTTGTCTAATCCGTTATTTGACGGAGTGAGCAACTCCGACATGAGACACGAATATCGTTTCTATGATGAAAGAAATGGTGTTAGTGGTGCGATTGACTGCCTCATTTTAAGAGAGGAAAGTATAGATATTGTTGATTTTAAGCTCAAAAATATAGATGATATTAACTACATCAAACAGCTTCATACATATCGTGATTACATCAAAACGATCACTGATAAGAAGGTGAATATGTATTTAATCAGTTCCATAACTGGGGAGGTCAAACAAATTGAGTAAGTCATTAGTCTTAAGTATTGAACAATTCAAAAGTGTTCTATCGGGTTTGCACGCCCCTGAAAAGGTGGACGCCGATTATTTATATGATGTCTATGAGACCGCGGCAAGTGGCCTTAACGACATGGTGGAGAACAACGTCTTTGGTAACATCGTTGGTGTGAACCACGTTGTTTTAATCAACTACTGTTTAGGTGAATATCTATATTCAACCGCGCTTATTCAAGATGAAGAGGGTCTAAAGAAGTTTAAGGAAAATGAGAATATCGTTTCCTCGATGGCTTCCGTAGTAGCGGACAAGTACCTTTCACTTTCTCATCTTTACTATCAAGAAAGAAAACTCACCAATCCATATTACCCACCCATCTCTACGATGAGTTTATATGTGAACTTTATGCTTTCGATTCTTAACCGTTATGAGAAAAACGATCCAGGTGTCACTTTAGTGACTGACTTATTAATTAAGTCTTTAACAATCGCTAAGTGCACGCTTGATAATCTTGTCGGAGGTTTTGAAACCGAGGCTCTTTCTAACTGGAGAACGCTCCATGAATGTGAATGCACTCTAGTATTACTAGAGAAATATAAAGACCCCGTCATTAAAAGATATCTCCGTCATATGAACTTTGGTATCGTTTATAAAGACGTTTTACCAGATAAAGATAAACAACATCAAATCTTTGAAGAGATGAAAGAAGAGATGCGCGGTTATAACCTTAAGAGCAAAGACATCAAGAAATATATCGAATATGGTTGGATGTATGAGATTGAAGAATTTAAAAATGATGAATCTTATAAACTCAACTTCCGCGATGGCTTAGAAAAACTCGCTGGCTTAAGTAAATATGCAAGCCGCTACGAATTATCTAGTGAGATCATTCATAGCACCCCCATGCTTATCTATAGCAATAAAGAGTATTACTACTTCTTAGCCTTGCTCAGTTTATATGAATCATTCTTCCGTTTAGAAAAAGTCTTCATTACCTTATTTACCGAGAGGGTAAACGAAGAGCAGAAGAAAGGCTACGCCCAGATGAGAAATCTCTATTACGCTCAACTGGTCAATATCTATAAAATTGAATCCTCCAAGTTCAAGGCTTGGCAAATCAATAAAAGAAAAAGAAGCGCCAAATAACGCTTCTTTTTTTCTAAATCCTCAGGATTATTATGCTTCTTCGTAGCAAGATCCACCGATGAATTCGCGGATGATGGAGTTACATGGAACCCATTTATCTGGCATATCATCGAAGAACTTAAGCATACGGATAAGTCTTTCAGCAACTGGGAAGTAGGGTGATTCAATATCGATGACTTCAAGTAGTGGCATCGCGTATTTTTTCATGACGCTGAGCTCATAGCTTGAGAAGGAGTTGAACACGTAGTTAGCGCCTTCTTGAGTCTTATAAATCCATTTGAATTCACCTTTACGAACGCTTGCCCACATGGACATGGTGTCAATCGCGGAAGCATTTCTAAATTGGTAGTCTCTCACGATTCTTCTTAATAAACGTAAGTCTGTTAAGGAGAGCGGATTGTGGTTATCAATATTCACTTGTGCTTGTGGGGCAATGAAGATTTTGAACTTTTGGTGAGATGGAACAGATTGAGTCATGACTTCATTTAAGGCATGGATACCTTCAATGATGATTGGTTGATCTGTTGGAACTTTAAGAATACGACCAGGAACGCGGTGACCAAGTTTGAAATCGAACTTTGGAAGTTGTACTTCCATACCAGCGATGAGGTCCGCCATATTTTGGTTGAAGAGTTCGATATCAAGAGCTTCCACAGACTCTAAATCTGGTTCACCGTTTTCATCTTTTGGTGCTAAGTCTCTTGGTAAGTAGTAGTCGTCCATAGAAATACGGATTGGATTAATACCTCTAGATAATAATTCGATTCTTAATCTATTCGCGAATGTGGTCTTACCAGAAGAAGAAGGACCAGCGATACAAATTAAACGGATATTTTCTCTATCGTCTTCAATCATTTGACCGAGTTCGCAGAGTTGACGGTTATGTCTTTGTTCACAAAGAGTGATGAAATCGATGTCGCCATCTTTTTCAAATCTCTTATTGATACCGACGATGGTGTCACAGCCAGTATCTTTCGCCCATTGGTGGGCTCTTTTTAAGGTCTTACCAAATGTTGGGGCATCTTCAAATGGTGGGATGATGCCACCAGCTTCTGGACGTGGATATTGGATGATGATTCCAGGATGATAGAATTTGATCTTCCAATTCTTGATGTAACCGGTGGATGGAACCATACGGTTGTACATGTAGTTTTTGTAGCCGTCACAGGTATAGATGTGAGCGGTCTTTTCTGGACGATATTGAAGAATTTCAACTTTGTCTTCAAATCCTTCTTTTTTAAGAATCTTAGCGGCGTCTTCTTTAGAAACGATGTTTCTCACCATTGGGAGATCCTTTTCAACTAAGCGTTTCATTTCCGCTTCGAGTTCTTTGACCATGTTACCATTGCTCGTGATCTTTTCAGACATGATTTGCATAAAAATCGATCTAGAAACGTTATAAGAGAATCTGATCTTGAGTTCTGGATAGATGTTATGCATTGCCATAGCCACTAAGAATCTTAAGGATGCCTCATAAGCTGGTTTAGCATCTCTATCCTTAGAAGTTAATGGGATGATCTCTGAATCTTTATCGATGGTGTAAGTGAGTTCTCTGACACGCTTATTTACATAAGCGCAGATAATATCCTTAGAGTCACCGACGATATCGAGGACAGTCACAGGATGGTCATAAGTCTTTGTTTCATTGTTAAAAATAACTTTAAATGGCATAATAGCCTCCTTTATAATCATTCGAGCATAACTATTCTACAAATAATATATGAAATATTCAATATTATTCGATATTTATGGAAAGTCTTTATATTTTTGATTATAATTCAATTGAATTATGAGGTTTTTACTATGAAAAAAATTCTTGTTGTCGTTGATTACCAAAACGACTTTGTCGACGGAGCCCTTGGATTTGACGGGGCAGAAAAGATTGAAGATGAGATTTTAAAACTCATCGATGAGTTCCAAGCTCGCGGTGATTTTGTTGTCTTCACTAAAGACACCCATCCAGCCGATTATATGAGCTACACCGAAGGTGAATATCTTCCTGTTCCCCACTGCATTAAAGGCAGCAAAGGTTGGGAGTTAACTGACCGCGTGAAAGGTAAGTCTGAGTTCAAACCAGTATTTGAAAAATATACTTTCCCATCTTATGAACTTGGCAATTACATTCGCGGATTAGCGCCTTTATGTGATGAAGTTTATCTTTGCGGCTTAGTCAGTGATATTTGCGTTTTTGCCAACGCGATTATCGCTAAAGCGGCTATTGGACCTAAAGGCCACGTCAAAGTAGTGAAGAAAGCGACTTCTAGCTCCGACTTAGACATGCAAGAAAAATCATTTGAAATGCTTAAGCATTTACATATTGATGTCGTCGAATAAAACACCTTGTATTATTAACTACTAATTATTTGTAAGGAGAAATAACAATATGAAAAACATGGTCTACATTCAATCCGGAGGACCAACATCTGTCATTAACACATCTTTTTATGGAGCCATCAAAGAAGCTCAAAGACACCCCGAAGAAATCGATCACATCTATGGTTCACTTCACGGTATCGAAGGTCTTATTATCGATGATTTAATCGACATTGGACAAGAAGATGAAGAGCAAATTGAATTATTGCTTCAAACACCAGGATCTATCTTAGGCACAACCAGAAGAAAACTTCCTAAGGATATCCATGATGAAGTCTATCTCAAGATTATTGAGAACTTAAAAAAACACTCCATTAAATACGTTTTCGTCAATGGCGGGAACGATTCCATGGATACTTGCTATAAGCTTTCACTTTTAGTGAAAGAGTTAGGCTTAGACATCGTGGTTATTGGTGTACCAAAAACTATTGATAATGACCTTGCTTGTACAGACCACTCTTTAGGTTTCCCAAGTGCGGCAAAATTTGTCATCAACGCGGTTAATGCTTTAGCGATGGATGCCAAGTGTTTCCAAGTCGGCAAAGTCCACATTGTGGAAATTATGGGTCGTAACGCTGGTTGGCTCAGTGCTGCTCCAGATTTACTCCCACCAGAAACACGTCCTCAACTCTTCTATATCCCAGAAAGAAAGTTCGACTTAGAACAATTCTTAGTGGATGTGAAGAAAGTCTATGAAAAAGAAGGCTACGCCTTAGTCGCTATTTCTGAAGGCATTGATTTCCCAAGAGACACTAAGAGTATGAGAGTGGATGGTTTCGGTCATGCCCAACTTGGTGGTGCGGCTGCCGATTTATGCCACATCGTTGAAGATCGATTAAATCTTCCGACAAGAGCTGTTGAATTCTCTTTAGTTCAAAGAGCTTTCCCTGCTTGTATTTCTTTAGTGGATAGAAACGAAGCCATTCAAACTGGTGAATTAGCGGTGAAGTCTGCTTTAGAAGGTAAGACTGGAAACATGATTATTTTTAAAAGAGTCTCCTCTAATCCATATAAAATCGAACTCCAATTATGCGATTTGAGCAAAGTCGCTAACGCGGAGAGCAAAATCACTCCATCTATGATGGTTGATGAAACAAGAATGAGTGATGAATATCGTAATTATCTCCGTCCACTTGTTGAAGGAGAAGTCACTCTTAAATGTAAAGATGGCATTGCTCTAATGGCCAACTTTAAGAAAGCTAAAGTCAAATAATTAATGAAAGAATTCTTCCAAAAACTGAATATAAACTATAAAACTGCGCTAGTTTCTAGCGTGGTTTTGTGCTTTGCGACCCTTGCAATTTCGTTTATGTTCTTTATTGGATTAAGAGAATATCCTCAAGGTCTCCTATTAGGCGGACTAGTAGGAATTCTTCCTTATCTATTTTTTGGATTAACAGAAGCTAAGGATAAAGAAAGAGGTAAATTCACCTGGACAATTGTCATTAATATTGTCCGATTCGTCTTCATCCTCGGTGTGATGTTCCTCTGTGGCTATCTCTACTACGATAGAGGCTATCACATCTTTAATATGTTCACCCTTTTAGGTGGATATTTCATCCCCTTAGCGACTTATACAGTATTACTCATGAGGTCTAAACAACAATGATTTTGGTCGGTGTTTTTGATAACTTCTTTAAAACCGAAATCGCTGGAGGAGTGCTCTCTTCTGTGATTGTTGTTTTTATCATTTGCATTTTAGCGATTATTGTTGGTATCCAAGCTCGTCGACAGGATCCATTAAAGAAGCCTAAAGGACTCTTATTACTCGCTGAAATAGGTGTTTCTTATTTCAATAAAATGGTGAAAGACCTTGTTGGGGATGGATTTGATTGGCTTGGTGGATACATATTCTGTGTATCTATTTATCTATTTATCGCCTTCATCTTTGGCTTAACTGGTTTACCATCTCCTGTAGGTAATCTAGCCGTCCCATTATCCTTAGGCCTATGTACGTTTGTGCTCATTCACGCGACTAGTGTGAAATATACCAAAGGTAAGTACTTCAAACGCTATGTTGACCCGTTCCCATTTTTCCTACCGGTCAACCTTATCTCTATGTGGTCTCCACTTCTTAGCTTGTCACTCCGTTTATTTGGCAATGCAACTGCAGGTGGAGTCTTACTCAGTCTAGTCTATTCGTTTATGAGTGGATTAGGAGATGGAGTTATTACGGCGGCAAATGAAACACTTCATGTTGGAGCTTTTATTGCTCCAGTAGTGACCCCCTTATTACACGCATATTTTGACTTATTCTCTGGACTCATCCAGACATTAGTCTTTATATCATTATCGATCATTTTGATTGGTAGTGAAAAACCAGAAGAACTCGAATAATAAAGAAAGGAGAAAGAATTATGAATGCAATGGCTGCTGCAATCGCAATCTTAGCTGTTATGCCTAGTGCGCTAGGTGAAGCTTTTGTTTGTATGAAGACAGTGGAAGGCATCTCTCGTAATCCTGATGCTTATAGCAAACTCAGAACCACGATGATTCTTGCCTGTGCGCTTGTCGAAACAACCGCTATTTACGCCTTATTAGTGGCGATTCTTTGTTTATTCGTCGCTTAATGCACAAAAAGAAAGGAGACTAAATTATGAAGTTTGTTGTCTTCGCCGATATTGGCGAAACAATCAAAAATTCTATTGAGAAAAACCTCATTCCTAGTTGGACTTCCTTTGTTGTGCAATTTGCGGCGATGATCATCTTGCTCACCGTCGTCATCATCTTTGCTTATAAACCAGTAAAGAAGATGCTAAAAAAGAGACAAGATCACATCGAAGAGACAATCAAAAAGGCCGAAGAAGATAAAGCCACCGCGGCAATTAATGCTTCTAAAAGTCAAGAGATGTTAATCGCTAGTAAAAAAGAGGCTAATGAAATTATCGCTAACGCTCATGAACAAGCAAAAGTGCAAAGCGATGAAATGCTATTAGCCACGAATCAACAAATCAAGAAGATGAAAGCTGACGCCGAAAAAGATATCGAACTCAGCAAGAAAGAATCCTTAGATGCGATTCATGATGAAATGGTGGAAGTCGCCATCTCCGCATCTAGTGAAATTCTTAAACGTGAAGTATCTTCCGCGGACAATAAACGTCTCGCTAAAGAATTCGTGAAGGAACTTAGCAAGTAATTATGAGAAATGAAATTGCAGATCGTTATGGGCAAGCACTCTTCTCATTAGCTGAGGATTCTAAGAAGGTTTCTTCTCTACAAGAAGAGGTTAGGACTTTAAGAGCTATCTTAAATGATAACCCCGATTTTATGATGGTTTTGGATTCCTCTTTCTTATCCGTCGAGGAAAGAAAAGAGATCTTAGAAAAGACACTTATCGCTGTTGATAAGGACTTACTTTCCTTAATCAAGATTTTGATCGAAAACCACAGAATTAAATATTTAAATGACGTTTTGCAATCATTTAATTCATATTGCAACGATTCCTTTGGAGTGAAAGAAGGACTTCTTTATTCGACTGAACCAGTTGATAAGAAGACTATCGTAGAAATTGAAAAACAAATTTCTAATCTCGAATCCTGCAAAATTGAACTTATTAACAAAATTGACCCCAGTTTAATCGGTGGGGTAAAAGTTTTCATCAATGACCACGTCTATGATGGAACGATTAAAAACCGATTAGAAGAATTAAGAAATAGCCTACTCAAATAGGAGGATACTCACCATGAAAATAAACGCGAATGAAATATCTGGCCTTATTAAAGAACAGATTAAAAACTATCAGCATAAGGTCGATACCGCTGATGTCGGTACTGTCGTCAGTGTCGGAGATGGTATTGCTATCATCTATGGACTAGAAAACGCCATGCTCGGTGAACTTTTATTGTTCCCTCATGATGTGTATGGCATGGTCATGAACCTTGAAAGCGATAATGTTGGTGCAGTTTTACTCGGTGATGATTCACTTATTAAAGAAGGCGATGCAGTCAAAAGAACAAAGACTGTCATGGAAGTACCTGTAGGTAACGATATGCTTGGTCGTGTCGTGGATGCTTTAGGTCACCCAATTGATGGTGGACCTGCTATTTCCACGAAAAAGACTAGACCAATTGAAGTTATCGCCCCAGGCGTTATTAAAAGAAAGAGTGTTGATACTCCTTTAGAGACTGGTATTACCGCAATTGATGCAATCACCCCAATCGGTAGAGGACAAAGAGAACTTATTATCGGCGATAGACAAACTGGTAAGACCGCGATTGCTATTGATACAATCATCAACCAAAAAGGCAAAGATGTAATTTGTATTTATGTGGCGATTGGTCAAAAGAATTCCACAGTCGCCCAAATCGTTGATAAACTCAAATCCTTTGATGCGATGGACTACACCATGGTCGTAGCCGCTACTGCTAGTGAGCCTGCGCCTATGCTATATATCGCTCCATACGCTGGATGCGCTATGGCGGAAGAATATATGTCTCAAGGTAAAGATGTCTTAATCATCTATGATGATTTAAGCAAACATGCTGTCGCCTATCGAGCCCTCTCCTTATTACTCAAGAGATCTCCTGGTCGTGAAGCTTATCCTGGCGACGTTTTCTATCTCCACTCTAGATTACTTGAAAGAGCGTGTAAGCTCGCTCCTGAATTTGGTGGAGGTTCCATTACTGCTTTACCAATCGTAGAGACACAGTCTGGTGATATCTCCGCTTATATTCCAACTAACGTTATTTCTATTACTGATGGTCAAATCTTCTTAACAACTGATGCGTTCAATGCTGGTCAAAGACCAGCTGTCGATAGTGGCTTATCCGTCTCCCGTGTGGGTGGCGCAGCTCAATTTAAAGCCACAAAACAAGTTGCTAGAAGCTTGAAAATTGATCTAGCTAACTTCTTAGAGATGAAATCATTCTCTCAATTTGGTAGCGATTTAGATGCTTCTACAGTCGCAATACTTAAACATGGCGAAGTGCTCCTTCAAGTTCTTCGTCAAGAACAATACAAACCAAAGAGTTTGTCTAAACAAGTCTTTGAACTATTTTTAGCAAAGAACAAATATCTCGATAATCTTCCACTTAACGATGTTAAACCAACATTAGCGAGTGCTTTTGATTACGTGAATAATTCTCACCCCGAAATCTTAAAAGACATCGATGAGAAAAAAGAACTAACCGAAGAAAACGAAGCGAAGTTAACAAACGCTTTAACCGATTTCTTCAAAATTAAAGAGAGTGAAGGTAGATAATGGGTCAAGAGCTTAACAAAGTTAAGACACGTATTAAATCCGTTAGTGGTGCGCTTAAAGTCACCAGTGCGATGAAACTTGTTTCCACGGTGAAACTCAAGAAGTGGAAAAACAAGATGCTCGCTCATAAAGACTATTCGATGCAAATCGAAGACATCACTAAGGATGTTTTAAGCATGTGTAAAAAGAACAATGAGTTCTCCTATAGCCACACCAAGGATGATAAGCGTCTATTTATTATCGTCTCTTCTACCTTAGGACTTTGTGGAGCCTATAACTCTAATATCTTTAAGCTCGCTGATGTTTCCTTAACGAGTAATGATGAAGCGATTATCTTAGGACAAAAAGGTATCTCTCATTTCGCTAATGAAACATTTACTAAGCATGATGAGTTCTCCTCTTATAGTTCCATCAATGATTCAGCCGCTATTAGAAGTATGCTGAACTTCATTGTGGATGGATTTTTAAAAGGTAATTATAAAGAAGTCCACATCATCCATAGCGAATATAAAAACTCATTAGTGTTCCTTGCTAAGGATAGTTTGATTCTCCCAATCAATAATCCTGAAAAAGAAGAAAAATATTTAGGATATGGGCCGATTTTAGAACCAAAAGCGGATATTTTGGTATCTACTCTCATCCCGATTTATCTTAAAACAATACTCTATTCCAAGCTTCTTGAAAGCGAAGTTTGTGAGCAAGCCAGCCGCTCTAACGCAATGGAGAACGCCACCAATAACGCTAACGAGATCTTGGATAATCTCAAAATTGAATTTAACAAAGCCCGTCAAGCCGCTATCACACAAGAAATCACAGAAATCGCGGCAGCGGCTAATGCCCTATAAGGAGGTAAAACATGGAAAAATTAGTGAAAGGAAAAATCGTTCAGGCTGTTGGACCAATTATTGACGTCCAATTTAAAGATGAACATCTTCCAGAACTTCTCACAGCCTTAAGAATTGATTTTAAGGCTGGCAAGTCTCTTGTTGCAGAAGTTGCTCAACATATTGGTGATGATGTCGTAAGAGCGGTCGCTATGGGACCAACCGAAGGTTTAGTCCGCGGCATGGATGTTATTTCTTTAGAGCATCCAATCTCTGTTCCAGTTGGAGAAAAGACACTTGGACGTATGTTCAATGTTTTAGGAGAGCCAATTGATGGACTTGATGAAAAAGAGTTCGCCGAAGTCGAACATATGCCAATCCATAGAAATCCTCCAAAGTTTAAAGACCAATCCGTGAAAAAGGAAATCTTTGAAACCGGTATTAAAGTCATCGATCTTCTATGCCCATATGTGAGAGGCGGAAAAGTTGGCTTATTCGGTGGTGCTGGTGTTGGTAAAACTGTTTTAATTCAAGAATTAATGAATAACATCGCTAATGAAAAAGGCGGTATCTCCGTCTTTGCTGGTGTTGGAGAGAGAAGCAGAGAAGGTAACGACCTCTATTTTGAAATGAAAAATTCTGGAGTTTTAGCTAAGACCGCTTTAGTGTTTGGCCAAATGAATGAACCACCAGGAGCTCGTATGAGAGTCGCTCTTTCTGGTCTTACGATGGCGGAATATTTCCGCGATAGAGAACACCGCGATGTCCTTTTATTCATTGATAACATCTTTAGATTTACTCAAGCTGGTAGTGAAGTTTCTGCCTTATTAGGCAGAATGCCAAGCGCAGTTGGCTATCAACCAACCTTAGCCACTGAAATGGGTCAACTCCAAGAAAGAATTACATCCACAAAAGATGGTTCTATTACATCAGTACAAGCGATTTATGTTCCTGCTGATGACTTAACTGACCCTGCTCCAGCGACAACCTTCTCCCATCTTGACGCCAAGACCGTCTTAGATAGAGGAACTGCTGCTTTAGGTATTTATCCAGCCGTTGATCCACTTAACTCCTCTTCCACAGCTTTGGAGCCAGATATTGTTGGTGAAGAACATTACGCTGTTGCTAGAAGAGTGATTGAAACTCTAGAGAAATATAAAGAGCTCAGCGATATTATCGCTATTTTAGGTATGGATGAATTATCCGATGAAGATAAGAAGTTAGTGGAAAGAGCAAGAAGAATTAGAAACTTCCTCTCTCAACCATTCCATGTTGCTTCTCAGTTTAACGGCATTGAAGGAATTTATGTCAAAAGAGAAGATACAGTTAGATCAGTAAAAGCTATCTTAGACGGAGAGGCTGATGATCTTCCTGAAATGGCCTTTTTATATGTTGGCACGATTGAAGATGCGAGAAAGAAAGCAGAAGAAAATAAATAGTTATGAGTGAGAAAACTACTTTCTTATTAGAAATACTTACTCCAATCGGAAAGAAATTTTCTGATGAAGTCAGTTTTCTTTCTGCTCAAAGTCCAGACTGTTTATATGGTATTACTCCTAACCATTCTCCTTTGGTGGCGCCTCTAGTTATCTCTCCTTTAAGAATTAGAAAAGGAGAAGAAGAGAATGTCTACGCAATTGGTGGTGGAGTTTTAGAAGTGAGAAAAGATAAGGTTATCTTATTACTCGACTCCATAGAACGTTCTGATGAGATTGATGTAGAACGTGCTATACAAGCGAAAAAGCGTGCAGAAGAGAGGTTAAGCGCTCCTGCAAGTGAAGATATAGATCAAAAACGCGCCAAGTTAGCCTTAGCGCGTGCTCTGAATAGACTTAAAGTTATTAGTGAGAAGTAAATAAATAATTATAAAAGCTCGTTACATCTTCCGAATAAGTGAAGACTTGTGGCGGGCTTTTTACTCCGGTTTTGATTGCTAATATATCATCAAAATCATCAATACCGAAATCCATCTTAAATCCAGAAATTAGATAGCTATTGCAGATATTTTTGTCTAAAACTGCTGCTTTTTCGAACTTTGTTTTAAGTAGCGCATTGAAGAACTTATTGTGATAGAGTTCTAGCGTATCCGCTTTGCTTGAATCGTAAAAATAAATAATTTCTCCATCCTCTAATAGATAATTAAGATACCCATCGTTGGTAGTGAATGTTACTAACTTGGTTTTGATGTAATGTTTTTTAGCAGCATTATATAACTGCGCCTCATTTTGTAACTTATCTTGTTCTATAGTATAGGTTAACTTACCATCTTTAAATAATCGTAGTGATGGGGTTGTAACGCTTGCGAAATATTCAGGCACTCTTTCTTTGAGTTCGTTTAGATTGGTTGATAGGTCGTAGTAATATGCGAATGTGCCTATACGAGAAAGCGCTGCGCTTGTATTAGTGTATGCATGTAGACATGTCGAACAACTATCGATATCTCCGGTGAACAATGTAAAAGATTGCTTAGTCTCAAATAGATTCGCTAAAGCGGAACCAGTAATTGAGACCATATTTGTTTCCTCTAGTGACTTAATAGCGTACGTAGAATACTTGTTTTGGGTATAACTACAGCCACCAAGAATTAAAGGAAATATCGAAATGATTAACACCCTTTTCATCGTATTGATATTATATAACCCATCAAAAGTTTTAGCCTATATTAAATAATATATGCTAGAATATATAAGCCTGAGGAGGACATAGTATGCACGTTTGGCATGATGTGAAATCTGGAAGAATTACCCCAGAGAAATTTTTAGCCCTTATTGAGATTTCTAAAGGATCTAAAAACAAATATGAATTAGATAAAGAGACTGGCACCCTTATTTTGGACCGCGTCTTATTTACCTCTACTCACTATCCCCAAAACTATGGTTTTATTCCTCGCACCTTTGCTAGAGACTATGACCCACTTGATGTTTTAGTGCTCTGCTCCGAATCAATTATCCCAATGAGTTTAGTGGAATGCACACCAATTGGTGTTCTTATCATGACCGATAACGGTTTATTTGACGAGAAGATTATCGCTGTTCCTACTAATGACCCATTTTATAAAGACTTTAAAGATATCCATGATATCCCTGCGCATATTATGGAAGAAATCCAACACTTCTTCGCCGTCTATAAGACCCTTGAAGGAAAAGACACCGCGATTGATGAAGTGAAAGGCAGAAAAGAAGCTTGCAAGGTTATTGAAGAATGCATCAAAGCCTATAAGCATCAAATTGAGCCAAAGGTTACCGCCGAGAGAATTGCTCGTGGCTCTTTATAATGATTAATATCGTTTTATATAGACCAGAAAAGCCACAGAATACTGGCAACATTATGCGTACCTGCGTAGCAGTACACGCTATTTTGCATATTATTGGACCTCTCACTTTTTCTATCGATTCAAAAGATCTCAAAAGAGTGGGAATGGACTATATCGATGATTTGAAATATTTCTATTATGAAAGTTACGAGGATTTCTTAAAGAAGAATCCCGATCCAGATATGTATTATGTCACTAGATACGCGGACACTGTTTATTCTGGATTTGATTTAAGTGATATTACTAGAGATATCTATTTGATGTTTGGTAGAGAATCTACTGGTATACCTCATGATATCTTACGCGAGCATCCCGATAGATTGATGCGTTTACCAATGGTCCCAGAAGCTAGAAGCCTTAATCTTTCTAACTGTGTGGCGATTGTTACTTATGAAGTTTTAAGACAACAAAAATTCTTCAATCTCGCCACAAGTGAATCGATTAAAGGTGAATCATTTCTTTTAAATGAGGCTAGAAAGAAGAATTCTTAATTTCTTTTAATAAGCTAATGGTTGATTCTCTTACTTTTGTAAGAGTTATAATCTCATATTTGTCTAATAAGGCTTGAGCAAATTCAGTGCCTTTTTTGATGTTCTTCACTTGGGTATACATGATATCCCCAACTGACTTATTTGAAAGTATTAGACATATCTCAGAAGCGAGGAGTTTCATCTCATTAGTGGGATTATTCGATTTAATGAGAACGTGCGCTCCATGATAGTCCTTGATATGGAAGTAGTAGTCATCCTTTTTTGCGATTGAGAAAGTGATCTCATTATTCTGCTTAGCGTTTTTACCAAAATAGATTTTCACTCCTTCAACTTCCACGAATGATAGTTTATGTCCTTTATCTTTTGGTTTTGTTTTAAAAGCGTGAGGCATGAGCTCCATAGCGAGTTCTAGAAGATCATCGTCATTGTAATACTCGAAGTTGTTAAGATAGTTTTCTAACTTATCGATTTCTGTTTTAGCTTTGCTAAGTTCTATCTCATCCATCTCAATTGTGCGTTTGGACTTTTTATATTTCTTAAAATACTTATTCGCATTTTGACCTGGAGTTAACCCTTCAACGTATTCAAGGTTATTCTCTTTGATATACTCTCTAAGAAGTTCAGGCTCATAAGCATAAGCAAGAATCATGTTGCCATATTCTTGATTGACTAGGTCTTCATTTGCTTTGTCGATCTCGCTAGCTAAGACATCAAGTTTCTTCTTATTAGACTTAATCTTGGATTTGATGAAAGTCACTAACTTAGCGTATTTCTCTTTTTCCTTTTTAGTGGACGCCATTAGGATAATCGCTTTTCCTTCTTGCTTAATTTCTTCAATAGATAGAGACTCACCAAGTTGGTATTCCTCTTTTTTATTCGCTTCAGGATAATTAACCCCTTTTGCAATAACTCTATTAGCGTCTAAAGTGGTGTATTTTGTTGCAAAGATGACCTTATTATCCTTATCTAAAATAATAAGATTGACCTTATGAGGAATGAGTTCGATGATAAGTGAATATTCCTCTAATTCATAAAAATCATTCAGTTTTGAGAGCGAAAGGTTCACAATTCTATCATTATTTACAATCTCCACTTCATCGATCTTTGAATCCTTTATGAGTTTGCGTAAGACCTCTGTGGTGTGACCCATTACAGTGGTGAACTTATCGTTAACCTCTAATAAAGATAAATATGGATTATTTTGATTTAGAGAAATTAAAAGTTTTTCTTTTCTATAAAAAGAGAAAGTGAAAAGGATATCCTCGTTATTAATAAGAGTAATATTTGATATGTGATTGGAGATTAAATGAGTTTTTAAATCTTCAACGATAACTTGAATTGATGCGAGCGAGATTTTCTTCATAACAATATTGTCTAATGATAGAACAATTTTTTAAAGAAAAATTAGCAAAAAGGCAATTTTCTTTTGACTTGCAAAAATATTATTTTATAATATCGGCAATATGAAAAAAGGATTACTCATTATTCTTAGTGGACCTTCAGGAGTTGGCAAGGGAACAGTCCGTAAAGAGATTATGTCCCGTCATAAACTCCAACTCGACTACTCCATCTCTATGACAACTAGAGAACCTAGAGCCAAGGAAACAGACGGGGTGGATTATTATTTTGTCTCTGAAGAACAATTCAAAGAGAATATCGCTAAAGGTAATTTCTTAGAATGGGCTGAATTTGTCGGTCATTATTATGGCACTCCAAAAGATAAAGTCGAAGCCTTAAGAAATATGGGTAGAAACGTTTTCTTAGAAATCGAGATTAATGGCGCCACTCAAGTCATGGAACAAGTGAAAGATCCTGGAGTGGTCTCCATCTTCTTAATGCCACCTTCAATCGACGCTTTAGAAAAGAGAATCAGAAAAAGAAAATCTGAATCTGAAGACATCATTCAAGAGCGTTTAACCAAAGGTGAAAAAGAGATGTCGATGACAAAAAATTACGACTATGTCGTTTTAAATGATAGAATTGAAAGAGCAGCAGATGAAATTATTTCCATCTTGCTCAAAAAGGTTCAAGAAAATAAATAGAGACGGTAGAAAGACATGCTTATAGTTCAAGTTTTAATCGAATATGCAAGTCATTCATTAGACCGTCCTTTTTCTTACATTTATGTCGGTAAGGGCGACATCATCGTCGGCACTCGTGTTGTCGTGATGTTTCATAACCGCAAATCAGTCGGTTATGTTTTAGACGTAAAAGAAACCGATAAGAGCATTGAAGAACTTGAAAGCGAAACCGGCTATAAACTAGAAAAGATTATTGGCATCATTGATAAGTCGCCTTTACTTAACGATGACTTATTTGAACTTTCAAAGAAAGTTGCCTCCTATTATCTTGCTCCTCGTATCTCTGTTCTTCAAGCGATGCTCCCTCCTTCTTTAACTCCAAGAAGATCGACATTAAAAGCCCCAAAGATTGCTTTTGAACAATATTTTGAAATAAATGAAGAGTATAACGAAGAAGGATTAACCAATAAACAAATTGAGTTAATGCGCTTTGTGAAAAAAGAAAAAGAAGTTTTAAGAAAAGAGATTGATCATCTTTCTGTAGCTTTAAAGCTTGTGGAAATGGGTCGACTTAAAGTCGTTAAAAAAGAAAAACGTCGACTCGCTATTCCAAACTTTAAATATCAAACTCCTCCTGATCTTACTCCTGAGCAAGAGGCAGTTGTTAAAGAATTTAATAAGAGTAGACACAAAGTCTTCCTCCTTCAAGGTGTCACCGGTAGTGGAAAGACCGAAGTCTATTTGAAACTCACTGAACAAGCCTTAGCAGAAGGTAAGAGCGTTTTAATGCTTGTTCCTGAAATCTCTCTTACCCCCATGATGGTGGAATACTTCTTAAGAAGATTTAAGAATAAAGTTGCCATTCTCCATAGTGAACTCACCGCGGGAGAAAAGTATGATGAATACCGTAAAATTGCTCGCGGAGACTGCAAGATTGTGGTGGGCGCACGTAGTGCGATATTCGCTCCACTCTCTAATATTGGTCTAATCATTTTAGATGAAGAACACGTTGAATCTTATAAACAAGATACGCTTCCTTTCTATCACGCTAGGGAAGTAGCGATTATGAGAGGAGAGATGCATAAAGCGAAAGTCCTTTTAGGTAGCGCTACTCCATCTTTAGATTCTCGCGCTAGAGCACAAAACGGTGTTTATCATCTACTTAGGCTTAATAAAAGAATTAATAACTCTGAGCTTCCAAAAACAACCATTGTTAACATGCTTGATTATGGAAATATTGATAGAGACTCATATATCTTTTCTTTGAAACTTAGAAAAGCTCTTCAAGGTGTTTTAGATGAACATCATCAAGCTATCTTATTAATCAATAGAAGAGGCTTCTCTACACATGTTTCTTGTCGTAAATGTGGGCATGTTTATCGCTGTCCAACATGCGGCATTGCTTTAACCTATCATAAATCGGATAACATGCTGAAATGTCATCACTGTGATTATGTTGAACCAATGCCCAATGAATGCTGTGAATGCGGTTCTAAATATAT
>CAMKFP010000013.1 GCA_946411895.1 uncultured Caryophanales bacterium | reverse complement strand
ATAAGTTCATCGATATCGAGCCATTTGATTGATTCAAAGACTCTCTTTTCATATTCCTCTAAGCGTTGGCCTTCTTTCTTATATGCATGAGCGAGATAATAATGATTATTGTTCTTTCTATTAATAAGGTTATAGAAGTCCTCTACTCTTCCGATTTCTTCTATCTTATCGATATCCACACCAACTTCTTCTAGGATTTCTCTTTTAAGAGCCTCTAATAGAGTCTCACCTTTTTTCACTCCTCCACCAGGAGTTTCATAGACATCTCGATGACCAAATTTATCATCAGTGACGACGTGAATAACGGCCACTTTAAAGTCGTCATCATAAATGATGCCTCTAACGATACTTCTGGTGTGGTCATACCCTTTAAAGGGGAACTCTTTATCTTCTAGTTTATAAAGTAATCTCATAGACAAAATAAAATGGGGATTGCTCCCCATATTATAGATGATTTTAGGCTTTTAGGAACGCTTTATACGCTCTATAGGCTTCATATAAGTCAACTTTAGAAACGATTTCCATAGGCGCGTGCATATTGAGGACTGGGATACCAGCATCAATAACGTTCATATTATAGTTACCTAAAATATAAGCGATTGTGCCTCCACCACCTTGATCGACTTTACCGAGCTCAGAGGATTGCCAATAGATATCATTAGAATCCATAACGTTTCTAATAAAGGCATAATATTCTGGGTTAGCATCGTTGCTACCAGATTTTCCACGTGAACCGGTGTATTTGTTAAAGACGATACCATTGGCTAAATAAGCGGCGTTTTTTGGATCGTTGACACCAGGATATAATGGGTCAAATCCCGCGGAGACGTCACTAGAGAGCATCTTGGAGTTCTCCATGGCAAGTCTCGCCTTCCAAAGTGGGTCGCTTTCTCCTAACAATGAGAATAGCTTAGCAATAACGTGTTCAAAGAACTTGGATTGTGCGCCTGTTGCTCCGACAGAGCCAATCTCTTCTTTATCCACTAAAATGGCACAGGATGTGTATTCGGATTGTTCACTATCAAGAAGGGCTTTGAGTGATGTATAAGCACAGCTTCTATCATCGTGTCCATAACCGGCCACCATACTTCTATCTAGACCATAATCTCTAGCAGGTCCACTAGGAGTGACTTCGATTTCAGAAGAGACAAGGTCTTCTTCTTCGATGTCATATTTCTCTTTTAAGAGTTTTAAGACTTGAGCCTTAACTGGTTCTTTTTCTTCTTCAGAAAGAGGCATATTGCCTAAAGAGAGATCAAGGTTTTCACCTTCGATGACTTTCGCTCCTGGCTTTGCTAATTGATCAGCGGATAAATGGATTAATAAGTCGGTGATGCCAACGACTGGATCCTTTGGATCTTCACCAATATTGACTTCCACGACAGAACCATCTTTTTTGCAAACGACACCGTGGAGTGCTAAAGGAATGGTTACCCATTGGTATTTTTTGATACCACCATAATAGTGAGTATCCGCTAAAGCGAAACCATTCTTCTCATAAATTGGGTGTTCTTTTAAGTCCATACGAGGAGAATCGATATGGGCACCTAAAATTCTTAAACCCTCTTGGAGTGGTTTCTTTCCAATAATGAAAGCAGCGACGTTTTTGTTCTTATTGATAAAGTAAACTTTATCGCCTGCTTTAATACTCTTGAGTTCTTCGGCGTTTTTATAGCCGGCTTTTTTGAGCAATTCTAAAGATTGCTTTACCGCAAGACGTTCGGTTTTTGCTTCACTAAGAAAGGATTTGTATCCCTCAGCGAAGTCGAAGACCTCTTTGCTGTCCGCGGCATACTTTTTCCAAGCGTTTTTACGATACATATAAATTTAGTTTATTTCTTTTGAATACGGCCTTTGTTAGCACCCTTGGAGTTATGGACTAACATTTTACCACCTTGGTTTTCCGCCATTTGTTTGGTGTATTCAATAGCTTCTTTTTGAGTAGCAAACAATTTGATAGCTTTGTTTCCGCCAGCAAATTTCACTTCCCATTTGCCATCTTCTCTCTTCACGACGTGATAGTTACGATAGCCTGGGTCTTCTTTCTTGGCTGGAGCCTTCTTGGCTGGAGCTGGTTTTTTCGCTGGAGCAGCTTTCTTGGCTGGTTCTGGCTTTTTAGCAGGTGCAGGTTTTTTTGCAGGGGCAGCCTTCTTGGCTGGAGCTGGTTTCTTTTCAACTTTCTTTGCCATAATGATTATTTCTCCTTAAACTACAATATCTATTTTAAATACCTTTTAAAATTATTTCATTAATTTTGCTAATCCAGATAGGGATGTTTCCCTATATTCACTACTTAAATCCTTGCCGGTTTGTAACATTGTGGCGATTGAATCGTCAAAGCTGATTTTTGAAGAATCTGCAGGAATTAGCTTAGCTAAAGTCGCAGCATTGACCGCTTTTAAAGCGTACATCGCGCATCTTTCAATACATGGAATTTGGACATAACCTTTTACAGGATCACAGGTAAGACCAAGAGAATGTTCCATCGCGATTTCTGCCGCTTCAGCGATATTCTCGTTGCTTAATCCTTGAGTGGATGCGACGAGGGCTGCACCCATAGCGCACGCTACACCAATCTCAGCTTGGCAGCCAGCTTCTGCTCCAGAAATAGAGCCGTTTGTTTTAGCAAGAATGCCAATTAAACCTGCCACAAGAAGGCCTCTTTTGATCTGTTCAGCGTCATAGTTTTTCATCTTAAGATAGGTTATACAACCAGGTATGACACCCGCACTACCACAAGTAGGGGCGATGACCACGATTCCACCACTAGCATTTTCTTCTGCTACAGCAAAGCTAGAGATAGCCATGTTCATATGGATATTGGTCTTGCCGTCTTTAGCGCGTCTCATAGCCATATACATGGTTCTGGCCTTCCTTTTTACATGCAATTCGCCAGGTAATTCACCAGTTTTGCTAATTCCGCGTGAACGGCATTCCTCAAATGTTTCATAGATTTTTCTTAAATATTCTAAGATGTCTTGTCCTTCAAATTTGAGGACATATTCCTCTAAAGAAAGAGAATATTTCTTACAGTATGCGAGTATTTCTTTCAAGGAATTTTCTTGATAAACATTTTGACTTGAGAGGTTAACTTTATCCGTATCAGATGTGATGATAGATCCTCCACCGATAGAGAGGACTTCTTCCATCACTTCTTCATTGTTATTTTTGGTGATAAAAAATCTCATCGTGTTAGGATGGACAGTCTTGGTTTCATAATCAAACACTATCTCGTGAGGATAGGTTTTGAGTTTTAAATCAATGATGTAGTCAGTTAAGTGACCTTTGCCTGTTAAAGCTAAAGAGCCATAGAGCACTACTTTAATTGATTTGATGTCGTCTTGATATTTTTTAACGACATAGTCACAAGCAAAAGCTGGACCCATTGTGTGAGAAGAACTTGGTCCATGACCGATAAGAAAAATTTCTCTAATTGATCGCATAAAGATTCTCGATTCCTTTATATAGTATAAAACAAATAAAAGATTTTAATAATAAAATAAATTTTATTGAGCCAAACACTTTATAAAGTTAAAATAATTACAAATAATCCCTCTCCAAAGGAAGTATAATTATGCATAATTTTAGAATTGTCATTGATACTTTTGGTCCAGACGCTGGTCCAATTGAAGTCATCAAGGGAGCTGATGAGCTCCTCAAGAAACATCCTGAAGTCGTTTTGACTTTAGTGGGAAATGAACAACTCATCAAAGAAAATATCCAAGATTTAGCTAGGGTCAAAATCATCCCTACCGATAACTATATAAGTAACACCGAAAACATCATGGAAGCTTTCATGAATAAAAAAGACGCTTCCATCATTTTGGCCGCGCAAGAAACAAAGGCCCAAGAAGACGCGATTGGTATGCTTAGCGCAGGAAATAGCGGAGCGCTTTTAGTGAGCTGTCTTAAATTCTTAGCTTCTCCTGATTTAGCTAGACCATGTATCGCGGCAGTTTTACCAGCAGAAAACGGTTCATTTACCTGTTTAGTAGATACGGGAGCGAACATTGACTGCACACCAAGTCAACTCCATCAATTTGCCTTATTAGGTTCTAAGTTTATGAGGGAACTTTATGGCATTGAGTCTCCAAAAGTTGGACTCCTCTCTAATGGAGTGGAATCCACTAAAGGAAACAAACTCGTAAAAGAGACCTATCCAATCTTAGAAGCGGAAGAAAAAATCAACTTTGTTGGCAATATTGAAGGCAACAGAGCACTCTCTGGAGATTGTGATGTCTTAGTCGCGGATGGCTTCTCCGCTAACCAAGTCTTAAAGGTTACCGAAGGTACTGCGGCAAGAATCATTAAAGATATCTTTATTTATTCTAAGAAAACCAATAAACCAGAATTCACAGAAGTCGCTGCCCACCTCATGAAGATTTATGATCTTTCTAGTTTAGGTGGAGGCGTGGTTTTAGGTATCGCTAAACCAGTCATCAAATGCCGTGGAAACAGCAAAGCTATCACGTTCGTAAATACTGCTGAAATGCTCATTAATATCGCTAATAATAAAACACTATTCGAGGGTAAGGATAATGATAGAAGTTAGAGAAGTTAAAACTAAAAAAGAGATTCGAGACTTTATTCTTTTCCCCATCAAACTTTATAAGGGAAATAAATATTATGTTCCTGAACTATATGGAGACGTCAAAAAGTTAATGGGAGATAAAAATCCCAATAACATCATCTCTAAATCCGTCTTTTTCATTGCCTATGACGGCAAGAAAGTCGTTGGTAGAATTCAGGGTATTATTCAATATCAATCAAACGAAAAGACGACAGACCGCAAAGTTCGTTTTACCCGTATGCACTTCATTAATGACGTGGAAGTCGCTAAAGCGTTATTTAAAGCGCTTGAAGAATGGGCTAGAGATAACGGGTTAGACACTATCGTTGGGCCACTAGGCTATAACGATTTAGAAAGAGAAGGTCTATTAATCGAAGGATTTGAAGAATTATCCACCTTCGAAGAAGAATATAACTATCCATATTATGGAGAGATCTTAGAAAAGATTGGTTTCACTAAGGATGTCGACTGGCTCGAATTTAAACTAAGAGCCCCAAAAGAAAACAATCTTAGACTTGAACAGTTAAGTGATTACTGCATGAAGATTAATAAACTGCATGTCGCTCCTTCTAAAGGAATTAGCAAGAAACAATATATCAACAAATATCGTGATGGTTTCTTCCATGTTTTAGATGAGTCTTATTCTAAACTCTATGAGACCGTCCCAATTTCTAAACAAGCGCAAGAGAGTTTGATTAAACAGTTCATGCAAATCATCAATAAGAAATACCTTATCTTTATTTGCGATGAAAACGATGAGGTGGTTGCCTTTGCTTTATGCTTCCCATCCTTATCTAAAGCTGTCCTTAAATCAAACGGAAAACTCACCCCAATTAGAATCTTTAAGATTCTACATGCGGTCAATCATCCAAAAGTGATCGACCTCGGTTTAGTGGGTGTCCTTCCAGAATATCAAAAGAAAGGTCTCACCGCGGTTGTCCTTAATGGACTTATGAGCTTACTCAAACAAAAAGGCATGGATCACGCGGAGACCAACCTAAATTTAGAGACAAACACCAATATTATTTCCCAGTGGAAATATTTTGATAGCGAGCAACATAAGAAAAGAAGAGCATATATTAAAAAGATTGGAGACTAACTATGTTAGAAGAACTCAAAGCTGTTATTAAAAAAGTGATGCCTGATATCGATGTCGATAAGGCTGATGAAAACACTAGACTCATTGAAGACTTGCATTTCGATTCCTTAGGAATGATGCTACTTGCCATGAGCATTGAAAATGAAATGGGCGTCAAATTCGAAGAGATGGTCACATTTGAAACTGTTGGCGATGTCCTTAAATACATCGAAACACATAGATAGGAGAAAACTATGGAACAAAAGTACACATTATTTACCGATACCGATTGCGATATCACCCCTGAGATTGCTGCTAGATATGGCTATAAGCTTATCTCTATGCCTTACACTATCGACGGCAAACAAATCTTCCCGTACGTCGACTTTAAAGAATTCGACTATAAAGAGTTCTATAATCGTTTAAGAGCGGGAACTTTACCCACTACTAGTGCGTTATCACCACTAGAATATGTCGCTTATATCGAACCAGAATTTAAAGCGGGACGCGACATTTTATATGTCCACTTCTCTGCTGCGATGACTGCGACATTCAACTCTCTTAGACTCGCTTTAGAAGAACTCAAAGAGAAATATCCAGAAAGAGAGATGCACCTCATTGATACCAAAGGTATCACATTAGGCTCTTATAACATCTGCTTAAGCATTGGTGAACTTTATAAAGAAGGTAAATCCATTGAAGAAATCAAAGCTTGGGCTGACGAGAACATTGATAAGACCGCTTTCTATTTCTATGCGGATGATCTTAAGTTCTTCCATCGCTCTGGTAGAGTGAGTGGTTTTGCGGCTTTCTTTGGTGGCATGATTGGCATCAAACCAATTATCTATATTGATGAATCTGGCACGATGAAAACCAAGACCAAAGCCAAAGGTAGAAAGAAAGCTTTAGAAACGCTTCTCGGTTATGTCGTTGAACTTGAAGATAATATTAAAGATCATCGAGTGATTATTGCTCATACAGACGCTGAACTCATCGCTGAGGAATTCGCCAAAATGTTAAAAGAAAGATTTGGTGAAGATCTCAATATTGAGTTTGAAGTGGTCAACCCAACCGCTGGCAGCCACTGTGGTCCTAATGCCATCGGTGTGAGCTTCCACGCCAAACATCGTTAATAAAAGACTGGGCTCTGCCTAGTTTTTTTATCTTTTTAATTTATTAAAAGAGAGTATAATATAGCCTATGAAAAATTTTGTTTACATTTCCCCAAACTTCCCTAAGACATACTGGAGATTCTGCGCTGCTCTTAAGCGTAATGGGTTCCGCGTTTTAGGAATTGCTGATTGTGCATATTATGAGTTAGCTCCTGAACTCAAGGCTTCTTTAGATGATTATTATCAAGTCTATAATATGGAGGATATTAAGAATCAGATTGAAGCTGTTAATTACTTCCAAAAGAAATATGGAAAAATCGACTATGTTGAAAGTAACATTGAATATTGGCTGGCCAAGGACGCTGTATTAAGAGAGTGGTTTAATATTCAAACTGGATTTAGACCAAAACAACTTGATATCTGCACCCACAAATCAATGATGAAAGAGAAATACATCAAAGCGGGTGTACCTGTTGCTAAATACATCATTGTTCAAGATTTTGAGCAAGTGAAGAAATTCGCTGAAGAAGTCGATTATCCAATCTTCATTAAGCCTAATGTTGGCGTTGGTGCATATGGCGATTATAAAATTAAAAATGAGGAAGATTTAAAGCAATTCTTCAACGAAAAAGCGAATATTGAATATATTTGCGAACAATATATCACTGGTAATATTGTCTCCTTCGATGGCGTTTGTGATTCTCAATCTAACGTCATATTCTGTACCTCAAACGAGTTCCCACCATCAATTGCCGAAGCTGTTGAGAATAAGGTCGATATCTTCTATTACACAGTGAAAAAACTCGACCCCAAGTTCGAAGCAATTGGTAGAGCGGTCATTAAAGCATTCGAGGTTAAGAATAGATTCTTCCATTTAGAGTTCTTTAGACTCACAAAACCTGCTAAAGGTGTTGGTAAGGTTGGCGATATAGTCGCACTAGAAACCAACATGAGACCCGCAGGTGGATATACTCCAGATCTTATCAACTTCGCTAACTCAGTGGACTGTTATCAAATCTGGGCAGACTCCATTGCCTTTGATGAGAATAGACAAGATATGTCTTATCCAAAATACTATGCCGCGTGTGCATCTCGTAGAGATGGATTCCAATATCTCCATTCGGATGATGACATTAAAGCAAAGTATAAAGATAAGCTTGCTTGGGTTGATAGATACCCACCAGTGTTCTCTGGAGCTATGGGTGATAGATTCTTCATGGCCAAGCTCGATACCTTAAAAGAGGTAGAAGAGTTTAAAGAGTACTGCGAAACTCGCCAATAAGATAAGCGGCATCGCGCCGCTTTTTTATTAATTTGAACAAATAATATTTGTTATTAAAAATACTTTTCCGTTATAGTAATACATATAGTTTTAATTGCTAACTATGGAAAAGAAAGAAAAATACTACGAATCAATAAAAAGAAGAGATCCTGCCGCAAGAAATAACTGGCAAATCTTTTGGCTCTATCCTAGTGTCATCTGTATGAGACACTACCGCATTGCTCACTGGTTATGGAAACATCACATGAAGTTCTTAGCCGAAGCGATCATGAAATCCGCCAAAAAGAAAACCGGTATTGAAATCCATCCAGCAGCGCAAATTGGAAAAAACTTCTTCATCGATCACGGCTCAGGTGTTGTAATTGGTGAGACCACTATTATTGGCGATAACGTGACCTTGTATCACGGTGTCACTCTTGGTGGTACATCTCTTCAAAAGAAAGCCCGTCACCCAATTGTCGAAGACAATGTGGTTATCGGAGCTGGTACCAATATTATTGGTAGAATCACTATTGGTAAAAATACCAAGATCGGTGTGAACCTCACTATAAGACAAGATGTTCCACCAGATAGCATTATCAAAAGTGAACCAAAATGCCCAGAAAAAAACGACCATCACGAATAGGTCGTTTTTCTTCTATTACTCTAATTCCTTTGATGTTTGAATTAGCGCGTCTTCCGCTTTTTTGATGATGCGAGCTTTTTTGTCTTTCTTTTTAGGAGCAGCCTCGCCTTCTTCTTTGATGCCGCGGTTTTTCTTAGTGGCGCGATTCGCCATCATGATTTCCACATCAGATGCTTTAGGTCTATTCCTATCATTCTCTTTATTAATAGAGATTTGGTTATATGGAATAAGGATGTTGTTTTCTCTAAAGAGAAGAATTAATTCTCTATTAAGATCTCTAGTGACTTGGAAGCGATTAGGTTCTTTACATCTACATAAGACCAAGAAGTCGATAGAAGAAGAGTTGATAGCGTCAATTCCTTTATAGTAAGGGCCATCAGTAATCATTGGAATCTTCTTTTTGAATTCTTCCATGGCTCCTTCAATAACGCCTTCTACACGAACGATATCTTCTTCATAAGCACAGCCAATTTTCACAGTGACCATGCTATCGATACGTGATAAGTTCACAACACTGACAATGGAGTTATTAGTGATGGATTTAATGTTTCCACCAGCGTCAGTGAGTTTGGTGGTCTTTAAACCAACTTCTGTGATGACTCCTCTAAAGCCATCAATAATGACCATATCGCCAACTGCGAAATAATCATCAAAGACGATAAATAAACCACTGATAACATCTTGGATAAGACTTTGACATCCTAAACCAATAATAAGAGTTAAGACTCCAACACCAGCGACGATACCAACGATATCCACTCCCCAAATAGCAAGCGTGATAGCAATAGCCGCTAAGATGGAGATGTATTTAACTAAGGATTTTAATAAGGAACCAATAGTTTTGGATTTTCTTCCTCTATTCGTACATAGATTAATTAAGAAATTACAAATAAAGACAACGATAAACGTCATCGCAATGACGAAAAATGTGAGTAGCCATTGGGTGTAAGATGAGGTTAATCCATTGCCTATATAAACCCAGCCGTTTTCCACATCCACGCCAAGGATGGAATCACCAATTTCATCGCCGAATATTTGTCTAGCGTAGATCCAAATAAAGACACCAACAAGCGAGAGAACAAAAACAATTGTTCCCAAGATGAAGGCAGCTTTTTGTCCACCCGTCTTTTTCGACCAGAAAGTGCTTTTTTTACTAACTTTGTTTTCTTCCATAAAAGCCTCCTAAGTATATAAATTTCCATTCAAAATCGACTTTTTGTAATCAAATCGATTTGTAAATGAAATATCATAATAAATCTTTTTATCAAATCCAATATCTGGGATTTCTCCTGTATAGGTATCAGGAACAGTGCAATCTAAAGTATAGATAGTTTCTTTATCCACTGTGACCTTAAAAATCACTTTGTAATTCCCTTTGTTCGTTAATGTAAAATCAAAGGAAAATGTATCAGTATTTTCAAGAATAAGCATGTTGCTTTCCACGATTGTAGGTGGGTTAACGATAAACACATTTGAGATGATGTTACCAGACAAGATAGCAGTCGCAGTTAAAAGCAAAGAGATACCTGTAATGGTAATCACTTTTTGACCCTTCTTAGAAGCTGCATATGAGTTACGCATCTTTCTAACATATATAGGGTCAACTTGTAACTCATCACTAGTCGCCAAGTTATTGGTGTTATTAGTGAATGTTGTCTTAATATTCGTGGTACTTAAATCGTTAAATTCTTGATCCATAGGAATACTATATCATACATGATATTTTTGCTTAATCAGATATGTCGATATCCTCAACGACGTTAAATGTGAAATCTGGATGTTTTTCTTTCATTTGAGAGATCACTCTTGCTACGACAGCGGGGTGATCTTCACACTTGTGTTCAATGACTAAATCAAAAGTGACGACCTTTCTTTCAGTGTCAACATAAAAACCATGCATTTGGATGATTTCTTTATTCGCTCTAACAATGGTAAGTAAGTCGGCTTTCATGAGTTTGAATAACTCTTCACTATCGTTATTCGCATAAATACCCACGGTGAGAATAATGCCATAATCTACATAAGCCTTCTCTTGAATTTGTCTAGTGAGTTTATGTAAGTCTTTTGCGGTCATTAAGTCATCGACTTGAATATGAACAGAACCAATGGTTCTATTTGGGCCATAGTCATTAAGAATAAGGTCATAAGCCCCTTCCACTTCCGGGAAAGTGTTAACCATGGTTTTAATATTATTAATAAGCTCTTGATCAGCGCGGTGACCAATAATAGAAGAAACAGAGTCTCTTAAGATATCAATACCAGTTTTAATAATGAATAAACCGATGATGATAGAGAGATAGTTTTCTAAATGGATTGAAGTCGCGCCTGGCCAAATCACACAGATAATAGCGACCACAAAAGTCGCAAAAGAGAGGAGTGCGTCGCCTAAGGCGTCGACACCTGAGGCTCTGAGAGCCTGGGAGTTATATTTCTTACCTCTATGTTTGAAGAAGAACGACAAGAAAACTTTAACCGCAATACCAACGGCGATGACGATTAAAGAGAATGTTGAATAACTAGCTTCATAGGTTTGATTAACTAGACCAACAATCGCCTCATAAATCGCTACTCCACCAACGACAACAATGATGACGGAGATAATAAATGAGGTGATATATTCAATACGCCCATGCCCATATGGGTGATCCTTATCCGGTTTTTTATTGGATAACTTGGTGCCGATGATGGTAATAATTGAGCTTAGCGCGTCAGTTAAGTTATTAACCGCGTCAGAAATAATGGAAATAGAGGCCGCTAAGATACCAACGAGGAGCTTAAAGGCCACAAGTAAAGCATTACCTAAAATGCCAACGATACTCGTTCTAATAATTGCTTTTTCTCTATTCATAAAAATCCTTCATCAGCTTTCTTAAGATTATATATAGATTTTTACTCTCTTCTTCACTTATGTGAAGGCATTTAGCCATCGCTAAAGGAATATTAACTGCTTTTTCTTTTAGTGCTTCACCTTCACTAGTTAAAGAGATGATAAGATTTCTTTCATCTTTTTTATCGCGTGTGCGTTTAATAAGTTTTTTAGCCTCTAACTTCTTTAATAAAGGAGTGAGGGTGCCACTATCAAGATAGAGTTTAGCGCCAAGATCTTTGACATTGGCCTCTTTTTTCTCCCACATCACCATCATGACGATGTATTGAGTATAGGTAAGACCAATCTCATCTAGATAGGGTTGATAATGAGAAACAATCCCTTTACTAACAGCGTATAAAGGAAAACAAACTTGGTTATCAAGTTTAAGAGCGTCGTATTTATCCATTATTTTAAAAGCTTCTCAATGTCTTTTTCGATATCTTCAGGTTTTGTTGTGGGAGCATATCTTTCTACAACATTACCTTCTTTATCAACGAGGAATTTGGTGAAGTTCCATTTAATTCTACTACCTAAGGCGCCTTTCTTTTGACTTTTTAAATATGTATAAAGAGGAGACTCTTCTTTTCCGTTCACATTGATTTTCTTAAATCTTGGGAATGTGGTGTTGTATTTAAGAGTGCAGAATTCATGAATCGCTTCATCACTACCTGGAGCTTGACCTGCAAATTGGTTGCATGGGAAATCAAGAACTTCAAAACCTTCTTCATGATGTTTTAAATACAAATCTTCTAATCCTTTATATTGAGGAGTGAATCCGCAACCTGTCGCGGTGTTGACGATAAGAAGAACTTTACCTTTATATTGTTCTAGGGAAACTTCTTCTCCTTTGTTATTTAGTACTTTGAAATCATAAACTGACATAATGTAATCTCCTTGTTTACGATTAAATTGTATGCAATCTTTTTCTATCTGTCAACATATATATAGGAATTAAATAAATTATTTATTCATGTATTCTGGATAATGTTCAATGACGTATTCGAGGTCTTTATCTCCACGTCCAGAGAGGTTCACTAAGATACTGCCCGAATGCATTTGTCTAGCGCATTTAATAGCGAACGCTAAAGCGTGACAGGATTCTAAAGCAGGAATAATACCTTCTAATCTAGAAATCAAGAAGAAGGCTTCGACAGCTTCTTTATCGGTCGCATATTGATATTCCACTCTACCTAAATCATGTAAGAAAGCGTGCTCTGGTCCTACACCTGGATAATCTAAGCCAGAAGCGACACTATAAACTGGAGACGGATTACCATTTTCATCCATCAAGACTTTAGTCTTAAAGCCGTGGATGACACCATCTTTACCAAATGTCATTGTGGCAGCGTTATCTCCCACGTTTTTACCTCTACCCATAGGTTCAACACCCACTAATCTCACAGGATCATTAAGGAAGGCTTCAAACATACCAATGGAGTTACATCCTCCGCCAACACAGGCGGTAATCATATCTGGAAGTTCACCAGTCTTTTCTAAGAATTGTTCTCTAGCTTCTCTTCCAATAATCTCTTGGAAATCTCTTACCATAAGTGGGAATGGATGTGGACCAACCACACTACCCATGGCATAAAAAGCATTCTTTGATTCTTTCATATAAGCCGCTAAAGCAGCATCAACAGCATCTTTTAATGTGCCTTGTCCTTGAGAAACAGGAATCACGCGTGTTCCTAATACTCTCATGCGGGCAACGTTAGGCGCTTGTTTAGCCATATCTACGACACCCATATAGATGTCGCATTCTAAACCAAAGTAAGCCGCAGCAGTCGCCACAGCAGTACCGTGGCTACCAGCGCCTGTTTCAGCGATGAGTTTTTTCTTTCCTAAGTATTTAGCGAGTAAAGCCTCACCCATGCAATGGTTCAATTTATGACTACCGGTATGATTAAGGTCCTCTCTTTTAAGGTAGATTTGGACTTTTCCAAGGTAGTTGGATAATCTTTCGCAGTGATAGATTGGAGTGGGTCTACCTTGGAAGTCTCTTCTCATTCTTCTTAATTCATCGATAAACTTAGCGGACTTACAAATTGTGAGGTAACCACTATAGATTTCATCAAAGATTTTCTTCATTTGATCATCAACATATGCACCACCATATGGACCAAAATAACCATTTTTATCAGGGAATTGCTTGCGATATGTTGCAAAATCAATCTCTTTTTTTATTGCTTTTGGACTGGAGAAGATTGAAGCATCGCGGTTTTCTTTCTTTCTTAAATCATCAGGTTTTTCTGCATCTACTGGAATCTTATAGCTCTTTCCATCTTTTAAAAGGCCATCAATACGACCTTCTTTACATAGGAGTCTTACTCTTCTTTCGTTGACTCCCCATTTTTGCGCAATTGTTTTGACATCTGTGTATTTCATAGTTTTTACCTCTTTCGGTATTTTTACTATACCTATTAAAACATATTGCGTATACGTATGCAATAAAAAAAGACGGCTCTTATGAACCGCCTTAATATTGTTCCTTTAAACTAGTCGAGTGTGAATGTAATCATCGCTGGATCATGATCACTATAAGCAAAGCTATCATAACCTTTACATCCATTCTTGGTTTGAATGTTTTGATGAGATGTAATTGTCACATTATCAGAGACCAAGAATCCATCAACACAACAGACGAATGTTTTGCCTGGTTCCCATTCAATGTCATTGTTACGACATGTCGGGGTGTTATCACTAGCGATAAGTTTGAAGCCGTCTCCAATTAATGGTTCTTGGGATTCATTAAAGAAATCACTAAGCCAATTTGGATTCTTCTTCTTTTCGTTAAAGGCTTTATTGTCCTTTGTATATGTGTAGTCTGGATTATTTGTTAATAAGTCATGGTTCCAGTCACCACCAACGATGATGTAATGACCTTCATTTTTCTTATTTCTAATAAATGTTTCAAGCTCTTCAACTTGTTTTCTTCTAATGGTGTCACCTTTGGTGTACGCACTCATATGCGAGTTGATAACGTAGAGTTTCTTACCATTAGAAACATTAATTTCATGAGAAGCAAAGCAACGATCTAAATCAAAGATTTTGGAGAAGTCACTTGCGATTGTATATTGATGACGATAAGCACTTTGAATTTTGAATTTGGAAACTGTGGTAATGCCAGAGAGAGCTTCGCCATGCATATCAAAGATTGGATATGGGAGGAAAGGGGAATGGAAATTGACCGCATGAACATGGTCGTATTCTGGATAGGCTCTCATGATTTCCTTATCTTGGTTGAGGTGATAGCTTCTTGTGGAATCGGTATCCACTTCTTGAAAGAAGACAAAGTCTGGAGATTGCTCAAGAGTGGTATTGATCGCTCCAAGAGTGTTTTTAACTTCTTCTTTCTCACTCTTTGCCGTGGATCCACTACCGATGGTTGGTTTTCCGTTTTCGTCAAAACCATCATCCATAAAGAAGGTAAAGTCTTGAGAATACGCACCAAAACCAATGTTATAAGAGAGAGCTTTATATTCCACACCTGTTTGAGCTTGCTCAATATTTGAATGGTGTTGGACAGTTAATGGTTTATTACCAATTCTTTTATAAGAAAGAAAGACATAACCAATATAACCACCGGCAATCAAAATAAAGGTACCTAATACTGCACCCGTTGTAATAAGAGTTCTTTTAACGTATTTATTCATATGTTAAGCCTCGTAATTTGCTACTTATATAATAAGAGCAAATACATGTTTCTTGAAACAAAAAATAAAAAGTGCCACAAAAAAATATTTATTGGATTACTTCTTTTTTAATTGATAAAAAAGCGAAATGATTACCACTTTTTCTATGTCTCCTATACAATGGATACAAGATACACATGGGCTTTAATCTATTTTTCGATATTGCGGCATTAACAATTCTTGCTTTTCTTATTTTTTCAATCATTTTAAAAAAGCAAATAATTGGTTCTAGCAACAAGTTTTATCTTGTTGTTATTTTCACTACTTTAATCGCAACAACATTAGATATATTAGCTTCTTTAGATTTCTTCTCAATTAGACTTTTATTTACTTTAAATGCATTCTTCTTATTTTTTAGAGCGGGAATTGCTTTTACTTTATTCTTTTATACTTTAAATCTCGCAAAAGTTTATCAACGTTTTAGAAATAGAAGATTTTGGTATTTACCATTATTTATCCCATTACTTGTTTTATTTGTTTGTTTAATTATTAATTATTTCAATAAATTCTTATTTGATTATTTACCAGGTCCAACATATCAACGTGGAGATTTCATGTGGATTGCTTATCTTGTTGGCTTTTTATATTTCGCTAGCTCCATTGTGGCTGTTATTTGTACTCAAAAATATTTCTTAAGGCCTCAAATTATTGCGATGATTGCCTCAATATTAGCCCAAATATTAGCCCAAGTTTTCCAATATTTTGTCGGAAGCGTTCTTATTGAAATGTTTGTGGATGCAATAACTTTATTAACATTATCTCTATTTATAGAGAGTCCAGAAAACTTTATTGATTTTAAAACTAGAGCGTTGAATTATCGTTCCTTTACCGCGGACGTTCAACAAGAATTAGACATTAAAGCCACATTTTCAGTTTTATTTATTAAAGTCACTAATTCTTCAACTTTATATAACTTATTCCCTTATAAACAAGTAGTTAAATTTAATCGTTCTTGCTCCGCTTCAGTTGTTGAAAAAGGCAGAAAATTAGATAAATCAACTTTGGTATATTTCTTAGGCAATGAGACTTTTGCCTATGTTTTTAATAATAAAAAAATAGAGGATGATATTGTTCAATTAGTCAGAGATGAATTTGCTAAACCAATGATACATAACGATATGTCTTTCCAATTTGTCGCTAAAACATGTTTAGTAAATTGTCCAGAAGATTGCAACAATGTCGCCGATTTAGTGGCTTTTTCCACTACTTTCTTTGATTTAACAGATGATGACCATCTTGATATCAAACCATTCCGTAAAGAAAAAGGAAATCTCCTTTTTGAACTAGATCATATCTTAGAAAGGTCTATTGCAGAAAAAACTTTTACTAATCATTATCAAGGTATCTATTCAATTAAAGAAAAGAAATTCATCTCTGCTGAATCTTTAATCAGATTAAAAAATCCTGACTTTGGAATGATTATGCCTTCTTTAATGATTCCTTATGCGGAAGGACGTGGCAAAAATAGCGGTATCGGTCGAGTGGTTATTGAAAAAGCTTTTAAGTTCTTTTCTACCCAATTAAAAGGAAAACTTAAATATATTGAAATTAACTTATCTCCATCTCAATTATTAGACACCAACTTAGTAAAAGATGTTACTTATCTAGCTAGACAATATGATATTCAACCAGAAGAAGTTATTTTCGAAATATTAGAATCCACTGTTGCAACAGATGATCCTAACATTGATAAAAACTTTAAAGAATTAAGAGAATTAGGATATCGTTTCGCTATCGATGATTTTGGAACTGGTTATTCTAATTTATCGAGAATTATGCATCTAGATATCGCTATTTTGAAATTTGATAGAACAATGAGCGATTTATTAAAGGATGATGCTTATGATGATTTCTTCCGTGGATTAATTCCTATTTTCCATAGAAGAAAAATTAAAGTAGTTTTTGAAGGAGTGGAAACTAAAGAAGTGGTTGATAAACTTGAATCAATGAAAGCAGATTATATCCAAGGCTATTACTTCAGCAAAACCATTCCTGAAGAAGAATTTATAGAATTAATTAATAAAATTAATTAATGTTAGCCCCCTATAAATCCTAATAACATCAATGATTTTATAGCGCGTTATTTTACTAGACAACTATCTCATAACTTATAATACAAAACAAATAAAAATCCCGGATTTCCCCAGGATAATTACTGCGTTAACACCCTAAGTGTATCTATTCATCATCAGGACACGGGAATCAATCAGCATGAGGACTCTCGCTTTGCCCTTTGATAATTACCATTTGGCAGGGGTAGTAGGAATCGAACCCACATCAACGGTTTTGGAGACCGCTGTACTGCCTTTGTACTATACCCCTTTATTGCTTTACAGCAGTAAGAATTATAACTCTCTAACGATTTGGCTGACAAGAGACATATCAACTTTTCCCGCAAAATTGGTTTTGAAGTGTTTCATGACGCTTGGCATAGACTTGTCTTCGAGTTTATTAATTTCAGCGATAATCTCATCTTTTGAGAGTTGTTTAGGAAGGAGACCTTTTAAGATTTCTTCTTGTTTAGAGATATTATCAACCTTCTCAGTTGCTCCGACTTTTTCGTAGCCGAGTTTTTCATCGCTAAGTTCTTTTAAACACTTTTGGATGATAGTTAAAACATCACTATCTTGGAGTTCTAAGCCTTTGGCTTTGAGTTCCACTTGCGAAAGTGTGCATTTAGTGATCACCACCGAGAGAATACCTCTCACGGTTTGATCTTTCGCCTTTAAGGCTTCAATATTTTTCTTTTTAAGTTCATCAAGTAACATAACTATCTAATCCTTTCATGAGACACGAGTTTGTCCCCTTTATATATTAACTTCAAATAGAAGTTCTTCTCGTTTCTTTTAATGAGATCTAAGAAGTACTTATCTCCTTCCCAGAGATTGATTTTATCTAGCTCACTAATCTTGATAAAAGATAGCTCTCCTTCATCACATTCGATTAGTTCACCCTCAAACTCTGTAGAGACGAATAAATACATGATTTCTTCATAGTCCTCATTTTGGAAGATGACATCCCCGCGATAATCAAGATTTAACAAAGTTAATCCTGTCTCTTCTTTTACTTCGCGATAAGCGGCTTCTTCTTTGCTTTCCTCTTTTTCTATATGACCTCCGATACCAACCCATTTGCCTTCATTGATATCGTTTTTCTTTTTATTGCGAAAGAGCATCAAGTAGCTATCATCTTTTGAAATATAAACAAGAACTGTTTTATCCATGATAGACCTCTAATACTTCTTTAAAAGAGATCGCGCCTTCTCTAATTAAGACTGGCTCATCTTTAGAGAAGTCCACAATTGTGGAGGGAACTTGAGATTCACATTTTCCAGAAATGATATAGCCAAGTTCATCTATAAAGATGTCTTTTACTTCTTTATCGTTATAGGCTGGCTTTTCTCCTGCTTTATTCGCAGATGGAACTAGAAGTGGAATACCCACTACTTCTAGAAGACTGAGGGCTTCTTTATTGGATGGAATGCGGATTCCAATGATACCTGTCTCATGAGTGACATATCCAGGAACATTATCTTTCGCCTTTAATAAGATAGTAAGACTACCTGGCATAAAAGTTTTGATAACCTTAGAGACTTTCTCACTCACAAAAGCGTACTCACCAATAG
>CAMKFP010000012.1 GCA_946411895.1 uncultured Caryophanales bacterium | reverse complement strand
AATCAATAATTATTTGTTAAAGAAGAAAAATAAAGATACAATTAAATCCGAGGATCAAAAATGCTAGGGTTATTTAAGAAAATTGGTAAAGTCTTACTCTACATCGTCGAGGTGCCAATTTTTATTATTGCTTTGGCCTTATTCGCAGTCGTCGGATTAATAGGAACAATTATCCTATTTATCAAATCAATTGTTCTCTTTTTCACCGGTAGATCCTTATATGACGATCTTCCAGAAGATAAAAAGGCTAAAGAAATCATTAGAAGAAACTCTCCAGATTATAAAGAGGAACAACCTGTGCAAAATCCAGTGAGACAAGAAGCCCCTCAAGTGGCGTCTCAAGCTCCTATTTATCCTCAACCACAACCAACAAACAATTATCAAAATGTTAATAACCAATATAAACCTGCTCCAAGTCAACAAAACTTAGAGGAGTTTGTCTTTGAAGATGAACAATCTATTCCTGAACCAGAACCAGAAATTGAGCAAACTCCACAAATTAATCCAAGTTTTAGCGATAAATTGCAGGAAAATCCACAACCAGCTCCTCAAACAGAACCTGAAGAATCAGATTCCTTTGAAATTCTTGAAGAGCCAAAAGAGGAAGAAGAAATTCATGTTGATGATATGATTGATGATATGGAAGAGGAAGAAGAAATCGAAAGATATGTTCCTAATTCCAATATGTTTGATACTATCGACGAGCCAAAACAATCTAGTGGCCCAGGTGTATCGATTGATTTTGATGAGGAGGATAGATAAGTATGCTTTTAATTCAGCTATCAGAAACTGATAAAAGAGTGCTTTTTGCCCTCTTAATCATCTTTATCCTACTCGTAGTTATCATTGCCTACATTGGATATCTCATTAATGTGGTCATGAAACGCCAAGGAAAACGCATCGAACATTATGTCAGTGATGTTGTTTATACCAGAGTTATTACCGATCCAAAACATTTCAAGCAATACGCAAGAAAAAAGAACTGGCAAATCTTCTATAAGAGAAGTAAATGGCCAATTTTCTTAGTGGCAATCGCTGGAATCCTTTTATTGGTCTATGAGTTTATCAAAGGATTTAACTATAATCCATTTAGTAGTGTGGATGGTTTTGGTACCCTCTTATTCTCCTGGGACTTTGGTGATCCAGACTTATATCAAGAGTTCTTTGGTGTCAAACTCATTTCTAAGTGGCCAGCTTTAAGTAACACTCCGCACTTTGTCGCTGAAGCTTGGTGTGGTTATATCTTTGTTCCACTATTCCTTACAGGAGTAATTTGGTATTTAGGCTGTGTCCAAGCATTAATCGCTAGATATTTACATATCAATAAGTTAAGCGATTCTATCTTCTCTAAGAATTTAGAGAACTTCAATCAAAACGCTCAACTTTATAATAGCCTTAACCCAAATCAGCTTGGCCCTCAACAACAGCCACAGCAACCACAAAACAACCCAAATGAAAACCCACCAGATGGTGGGAATTCACAATATCGTTTATAAGTTTATTTCTTCACAAACAAGGTGATGAACTGATAGACGAGATAACAAGTGAAAAAGATATCAAGCAAAATTATGATATAGAACAAACGGCGCTTCAAAACGAGGCGGCGTTTTTCTTTTTCATCAAGTAATCCTGGTCTATTGTCGTTCATGGTAATCCTTAGTATTTGATGGCATTAGATGTTCTTGGATAAGGTTGAACATCTCTAATGTTCTGCATACCTGTAATATACATTAAAAGTCTATCGAAGCCAATACCAAAGCCAGAGTGACGGCATCCACCATAGCGGCGGGTATCTAAATACCACTCTAAACCTTGAGTAATACCCATTTCATCCATCTTGGCTTTAAGTAAATCGAATCTTTCTTCTCTTTGAGATCCACCAACGAGTTCACCAACAGCAGGAACTAATAAGTCACAAGCAGCAACGGTCTTACCATCGTCGTTTTGACGCATATAGAAAGCCTTGATGTCTTTTGGATAATCAATTAAGAATAATGGACCTTTAACGACTTCTTCTGTGAGATATCTTTCATGTTCAGATTGTAAATCCATTCCCCAGAAAATATCGTTATTTTCGAATTTATGTCCATCTTTTACAGCTTTTTTGAGGATTTCGATGCCTTCGGAATATGGCATTCTCTTGAATTCAGAATTCACAACATGGTTAAGTCTAGCGATTAAAGTCTTATCGATGAAGTTATTAAAGAATTCCATTTCATCTGGGCAAGCTTCCATGACATATTGGATGCAGTATTTAACGCAGTCTTCAATGACTCTCATGTTGTCATTAAGATCACAGAAAGCCATTTCAGGTTCCACCATCCAGAATTCAGAAGCGTGTCTAACAGTATTGGAGTGCTCCGCTCTAAAGACAGGACCAAAGGTATAGACATCTCTAAAGGCTAAAGCGAATGGCTCAACGTGGAGTTGACCAGTAACAGTAAGGTTGACCTTACGGCCATAGAAACTAAATGGATCTTTGGTGTCATGAGTGGTCACATCAAAAACGTTACCCGCACCTTCACCATCATTAGTAGTAATCTCTGGAGTGTGGACATATAAGAATCCTCTAGATTGGAAGAATTCATGAATTGCAAAAGAGAGAACACTTCTGACTCTAAAGACGGCCTGGAAGGTGTTACCTCTAGGACGTAAATGAGCGATGTCTCTAAGGAATTCAAATGTATGTCTCTTCTTCTGAAGAGGATAATCGTCTTCACAATCTCCTTCAAGCTCACATTCATTAACTAAAATTTCAAATGGTTGCTTGTTTTCAGGAGTGAATTTCACTTCGCCTACCACTCTAATCGCAGAGCCGGTTTTAAGTTTAGATAAAACTTCATAGTCCTTGCTCTCTTTGTTATAGACGAGTTGAACATTCTTAAAATATGTTCCGTCATTGAATTCAACGAAACCGATTGAACCATTGTCGCGGTTTGTTCTCACCCAGCCTTCAAGTTCAACATTTTTAAGGCTCGCTTTTTCTTCTTCGTCGCCAGCGACAACGATGTCATATAATTCAAAATTCGTGGTTTTTAATGTTTCCATAAGTAAACTCCGTAAAAATATTATACATGAACTAATTTAAATTAATTCATGAATTTATCATAATCTTCAATTCTCCAGTTCGGATCAACACCTAAGGAGAGAGGGGCAAACATCTTTCTTTCATATAGATGTTCAGCAACTTTAGCAATCATCGCCGCGTTATCGGTGCAACACCACATTGGAGGAATGAGAATTTCCACTCCAATTTCATCCATAACGCGCTTCATCTCGCTACGTAAATATGAGTTTGCACTCACACCACCTGCGCAGATGACTTCCTTGACGTTATATTCCAAAGCAGCTCTTTTTGCTCTATCAATAACTAATCCTACTGCCACATCTTGGAAAGACCTACACATATCAGGAACGTTAACTTGTTCGCCTCTTTGCTCAAGGTTGTGAACTAGATTAATAACTTGTGTCTTTAATCCCGAATAGGAGAAGTCATAAGTCTTCTCTCCTTTTAAAGGAGTAGAGATGTTATAGGTGTGATCACCTTCTTTAGCGAGTTTATCAATTGGGATGCCTCCAGGATAAGGAAGGCCTAAGACACGAGCCACTTTATCATAGCTTTCCCCAATCGCATCATCGCGTGTCTCTCCGATAATCTCAAACTGTAAATGGTCTTTCATTAAGACTAGTTCGGTATTACCACCAGAAACCACGACCGCTAAAAGAGGGAAGTGAAGCGGGGCAATATATTCGTTCGCATAGACATGACCTGCTAAATGATGAACAGGAATAAGTGGTTTCTTATATAACAAGGCAAGTGTTTTTGCAGCCTGTAATCCCACATGTAACGCGCCTATTAAACCAGGCCCACGTGTGACCGCAAAAGCATCAATGTCTTCTAGTTTGACATTTGCAGTTTCAAGAGCTTCTTTTAAAACAACTGAAATATTCTCTGCATGTAATCTAGAAGCGATTTCTGGCATCACCCCACCATACTTGCGGTGAACTTCAATCTGCGTTGAGACGATATTAGAAAGTAATTGGCCATCTTTAATAATCGCCACTGCAGTTTCATCACAGCTAGATTCAATCGCTAGGATCAACGCCATTACTTGCTCGCCTCCACATTTTTAATCATATAAATCGCATCTTCTCCGTTAGAGTAATAATGCGGTTTTACCAATATTTGTTTAAAGCCAAACTTCTCATAAAAGGCAATGGCTTTAAGGTTGCCTTTTCTCACCTCTAAAGTGAGGCACACCACTTTTTCAGCTATGCAGTCTTTAAGAATTTCCTCCATTAGGACTGAACCGAAATGGTGTCTTTGATATTCTGGAAGGATTGCGATTTGGGCAATCGTGCCAGAGTCAAAGGTGTTCCAATAATCAGAAAAACCAATGACCATGCCGTTCACTTTAATAACCCAGAAATTGCTCACTGGATTATGTTTAATTTCATAAAGGATTTGTTCCATGTTCCAGGGAGCAAGGAAACACGTGTTTTCGATTCTCTCTAAGATAGGGAGATCAGCTTCAGTCGCATCAACAATCTCGTAAGGTGTTAACATAACTAATCCTTTAAATACACTGGCTTAAGAGCAAGTGCGTTAGGGCAAATGAATCTCTCTTCTTTCAAAGAAAGCATCTGGCTAGATAAATCGGCATGATAAGAATCTAGACCAAGATATTTACATTCCCCACATAATTCATATTCAGGATGCTCCACAAGCATCTTTTTCACTTCGTCATTTGTTAGGATGGTGTCCTTCATGAGCACATGGGCGCCTTCATACACTCCAGCATAAGAGCGGCCATTACGAGCGTTGATGACGCATAAGGACTTCTCATCATCATGCTTTAAAACTTGTAATGAAGATAGTTCGTAAACTGGGATGTTAAGAGTGACCGCCATAACTTTAGCGATGGTAATAGAAATACGGACGCCAGTATAAGAACCAGGGCCTTTTGTGACCATCACAGCGTCGATATCTCCCTTAGAAACACTGTGTTTATCAAGTAACTTTTCAAGCTCGGGAATCATGTATTCAGATTGAGATTGCCAAGCTTCATAGGAAATGTTTTCAATGACGTTTTTTTCATCTGCTAAAGCGACTGTTAAAGAGGTATTGGAGGAGTCTAATAAAACGGTATATTTCATCTAAAAAGCCTCCAAAAAGCCAATATTTTTACCAGAAAAGATGATTTTTCTATCATTATCATCTTCTCTAATAATCTCGACTTTAATCGCGTTTTCAGGGATGAGTTTTTCAATAAACATTGGCCATTCAATGACAGTAATTCCTTCTTCATAACCAATGTATTCATCTAGGCCAATATCGCTATTAACGTCTGCTAAACGATAGGCATCAATATGAATAAGAGGGCGATCACCTTTGAAGTAAATCTTCATGATGTTGAACGTAGGTGATTGAATCAATTCAGTAATGTTTAAGCCTCTAGCTATACCTCTAACCAAAGTGGTCTTTCCCACACCTAAATCTCCATATAGACAAAGAGTTGTCCCATTAGGAAAAATAGAGGCCATTTTCTGGCCAAGGGAAATCGTTTCTTCAAAAGAGTGGGTATAGAAGACTTTATCCATGTTTATTCTTTCTTATTCTTTTCTTCAAACATCATAAAGTAATCTCTAATGAGATTATCTTGGAATGGAAACTCCTCTTTTTTCATTCTTTCAATGAGGAGTTTGGTTGTGTATCTAAGTACAGCGTCTAAATCATCACCATACTTGTAATAATCCTTGTGATGTTTATATTCGACTTCATCAAGAATCTTGATTTCTTTATTTTGTAAGAGCTTCGCGTCAAGATCATAGTCAATATAACGGATACAGTTTTTATCCGCTAAAGCAGGAGATGCGATATTGCAGTAATAGCAAATGCCATCTTTTTTAATCATGCAGATAGCGTTCCACCACTCCTTCTTAGAGAAGATAGTGACGGCAGGTTCTTTAGTGAACCAACGTCTACCATTACTTTCAATGACTTTCGCTCTTTTTGAGACAACGACGATAAAATCGTCATTATTCTCCACAACAAAACCACGGTCCCAAAATCTATGAAGCGAACCATTATGTTTAAATGATTGAATGGATAACCAATGGTTATTAAGGCTCATATTAATCCTTTCTTAAGAGTTCAAAGGCTCCTAAAAGGTTATATAAATCGTCTTTGAATTTATCAATACCAGACGCTTTAAATGGTTGAGCGTATGGAAGAGTCATGGTCTCATCATCATAGCTGAGATAAGCCACACTTCTACCGGCAGAGACCACGACAACACATTGTAATAAGTGAGAGTTGGTCTCAATCTTTAAGATACGTTTAACAAATTCCTTATCAAGTTCACTTTTGAAGGCTTTGCCTTTAGGACCATAAATAGCCTTTTTATTTTCATCAAATTGGACTTCTAAATCCTCAACGGCGTTAAGTTGATCAACATCTTCCTCGCCTTTTAAAACAAAGACATAACGTCCTTCAAAATGAAGGTCGTTTCTTGTGGAAACATATTTACCAACGAACATTGTTCTTCTGGTTTTGCGGTTATCTCCGGTGAACAAGGCACCTTCGGTAGCGAAGAAAGAAGCACCATTAAATTTACCTTCAACATAGTTTCTACTGACAATGTCACTCATGTCTTTATAGACACCGTCTTGCATAACTTCGTTAAGTTGAAGCTTGATGTTTGGCTCAAAATAGACATCGCTATATTCGGTGTAATCAAAGATGTGCCTATCAAAAGCAATGTTCACTCTTTTGACATAACCCTTAACATCTGGGCGTGCGATTCTCTTGGTGATAATTAAAGAGACCACTAAAGTGGCCACCGCACAGCCAAGGAAGATATAACAAAGCATTTGATTGACATTAAGTAAGGCCACAGAGGCAATACCAAAGCCGAGAATAAAGATCATTGTGATTCTTGAGATAAGTTTAGATTTCTTATCAGAAGAATGGAGTAACAATCTTTCTCCTTCGACGACATGGAAAAAGTTTGGGTCGCCAGCTTCAGGTCTTTCAATCTTTATTTTGGTAATAATATCTTCCCCATCTTGTGGTTCTGGTTGTTTTTCTTCTTTAGAAGGTTCAATAGCTTCAGCCTCAAGAGGCTCTTCTACTTTTTCTTCTTCAACAGGTAATTTCTCTTCGAGCATAGGATTTCCTCCCCTAATTAATATATCAAATTAATTAGTTAATGTTTATACGTTTTTGTTCACCCAATCAATTGGTGTGAGTTTGTTTTTCTTTAGGTATTCGTTAGCTAAACGGAAGTGATTATTCTTAAACCATCCTCCACGATTCGCGCTTAACGGAGATGGGTGATTACACTCTAAGACTAAGTGAGATGGATTATGTAAGAAGGCTTTTAGTTTTCTTGCGCTTCCTCCCCAAAGCATGAACACCATTGGAGTCTTTTGTTTATCAAGTACCTCAAGAACATCTCTAAAGAATAAGCGATACTCGTCTATGTTATGTGACATAGGCTCATGAGCACGTACAGATAATATAGAGTTCACTAATAGGACACCTTGCTTTGCAAGATAGGTGAGATCTCCGACAGTCTTATCGATATGGGTATCATACTCATCTTCTAACTCTTTATAAATGTTCACTAAGGAAGGTGGGACTACAATTCCTTTAGGAACAGAAAAAGATAAACCCATGGCTTGTCCTGGTTCGTGATATGGGTCTTGACCAATGATAACAACTTTCACTTTATTTAAAGGTGTAAGTTTAAAAGCATTGAAGAGCAACAGACGAGGTGGATAGCAAACATGTGAGTGATATTCAGAATCGAGGAACTTATGTAGATTGATGCAATATTCTTCATCCTGAATGAGCTTGAAAAACTTATTCCAACTGGTAGGGATTTCTTTCATGCAAAAATGATAACATTTTTATACATAAAATCGTATAGATAAAGTATAATATTTTCATCATATGAAGGTCCTTTTCGTATTTAATCATCCAGCCCCATATAAGGTCAGGCTCTTTAACGAATTAGCTAAAAGAGTTGATCTTTTCGTTATATTCGAACGTAGCAAGGCTAGTGACAGACCAGATAGTTTCTATTTTGAAAAGGAACTTAACTTCCCTCATATGTTTATTGATGATAAGTTACTAGGAGCGGAAAACTCCTACACCTCTAAAGTCAAAGAGTATATCGCTGAACATCATAACGAATATGACGTCATTGTCATGAATGGATATAGTCAATTCGCTGAGATGAAGGCTATCAAATACATGAATAAAAAGAAGATTCCTTTCATCCTCTTTATCAATGGCGGGGTCGTTCATAAGGAAAACTTCATCAAACGTCATCTAAAGAAGAAATACATTTCCTCTGCAAAAGCATACTTCTCACCAAGTGAAGAAGCAGACAAATATCTCAAGTTCTATGGTGCGACAAATAAGATATATCACTACCCCTATAGCACCATCTTTGAAAGAGAAATTATCAAGGCTCCACTATCTGAGGGAGAAAAGCTTGCTAAAAGAAAAGAACTTAACCTTCCTAAAGGTACATTATTTGTCACATGTGGACAATTTATTAAAAGGAAAAATAACATTCAGCTTCTTGAAAATTTCATAAATAGGGAAGACTCATTATTGCTTATCGGTTCTGGTCCAGAACAAGAGGAATATGAGAAGTTTATTGCAGAACACAATATGAATAATGTTTATATTCACGAATTTGAAAAACGCGAAAAACTATTCGAAATATTGAAGATTTGCGATTATTTTGTGACATTTTCAAAAGAAGATATCTTTGGTCATACATCAAATGAAGCTATGGCAAATGGCCTACCTGTCATCTCAAGTGACACCGTGGTTTCTTCATTCACGTTAATCCAAAACGGTATCAATGGATTTATCATTTCTTTAAGTGATCAAAAAGAGATTGATTCCGCTTTTGAGCGTTTATCCCACGAAATGTCTAAGGCTGCTATTGAAACTGCTAGACAAAATACTATTGAAAAGAACGCTGATGCCATTCATAAAGCTCTTGAGGAATACGTCAAATGAGAATCGTCTATGTCACCACATCTTTAAAGAGTAAAGACTTTGATATTTTCAATTCTTTTTGGTCTACTCCACTTAACACTTCTAACCAAACTTTTAATAACAAGATGATTCGTTGTCTTGCTTTAGATCAAACAAACGAAATTATTGTTATTTCTTTACGTCCATATACCAGTGCTTGTTCTTTAAAGAAGATGCCATATTCTTGTGCAAGCCAAGGAAATATTACTTTTCATTATCTCAAAGTGAGAAAGAACAAAATCCTTAGATACTTTTCTTTTAGAAGTTCAGCAAAAAAGTATATCGATGAAGCAGACTTAATTATCAGTGAGACTATCAATCGTTCTTGCATCGATCTAGCCTGTCATCTTAAAGATGTTACAGGTCTACCACTAGTTGGTATCTTAACTGATAACCCATATAACATTTCTTTTGTTAATGACTCTTATTCTAAAAAACTAGTTGAACTCGGTTCTAAATGTGATGCATTTATTACACTAACAGATAAGTTATACGAACTATATTGTCCTCTAAAGGACAAACCATCATTTAAACTCATTGGTTTAAGTGAAGATGAACTTGAAAAAGTGAACGGTATCCCAGAACATAGAAAGTTCTTCTATTTTGGTGGAGCGCTTTTAAAGCGATATGGTGTATATGAGCTCATCGATGCTTTTAAACAAATTTCTGATCAAGATGTCCGTTTAGTTATCAGTGGTCACCATCCAGAAAAAGATTTAGAAAAAGTTGTTAAATCCGATAAGAGAATTAGATACGTTAAGGCCATTCCAAATAAGTATGCACTTAACATCGAAGCTTTAAGTGTGGCTAATATCAATCCTAGACCATACCAAAGTGATTTAGATCAATACTCTATTCCTAGTAAAATCATCGAATATATCGCCAGTGGCAATCTCACTATCTCCATGAAGAATAATGAACTCCACGACTTGCTTAAAGACGATATCCTTTGGGTGGAAGATTCTTCAGCTTCTTCTTTGAAGAATCAAATGGAAGCCGCTCTTAAAATGACTCCTGCTCAAAAAAGCAAGATGACCTCTAAAGCAAAGAAGAAAATAAAAGAGCTTACATCATTAAGTAATGTAAGCCCAAGAATTCAACAATTCTTACTTAGTCTCAAGAAGTGATTTTTCAATCGCTTGAGATACTTTATCTAAAGTTAAGTGCTCTTGGTAGAAACGATAGTTGTTCTCTCCAAGAGTTTTTCTTTCCTTATCACTCATCTTACTCATTTTGAGAAGAGCCTCTTTAAGTGATAGAGCGTTTTGCATCGCAAATACTCCACCATTAGCTTCTGAAAGAATCTTTTTTCCATCCCCTTCGATTAGACCAATAATCGGTTTAGCAAACGCCATAGACATCACTAGTTTATTAGGGATGGTTTTACCAACTGTGCCTTCATCTTTAAGACCAACGTATAAGGCGTCGACTGCTTTAAAATAGGCGCTTGCTTGATAAGCAGGGATTGGTCCGTGATAAATCACATTTTCTAGACCATATTCTTTAATGTCATTTTCTAATTTATTAGAAAGTGGGCCCATACCAATAATATGGAACTTAATCTTTTCTTCTTTGAGTTCTTTCATAGCCTCGGTGATGAAGGGGATTTGTTGAATTAGACCAAGATTACCACAGTAGAGAACATGGAAATAATTCTTATCAAGTTCAATCGGTGGTAAATCGCTTTGTTCAACTAAGCTTGGCTGAGGGACAAACTCCATTGATTTATCTAGCTTCAATACATCATGGAAGTAATCTTCAAAAGATGGAGAGCCAATTAAAACCTTATCGGCTTTCTCATAGAGCTTTCTACTCCACTTATAGAGGAACTTATAAACGAGAGACCCTTTACGTACAGCGTGAGTGACAATTGTGGACTCTGGCCACAAGTCGACACAGTGCACAACATGAGGCACATGATGTTTCTTTTTATAGAGATTTCCAGCGCTTAATATAGTCACCGGAGAAAGACTCATAGAATAGACAATATCGTATTTTTCCTTGCATTTCCTGACCCATTTTTTAGAATTACGCCAAAATGAGAGGTAATTGCGGATGATCAAGAAACGAGATTTTTTTCTAGCAACGAGGTTCACTCGATGGATCTTTAGGCCGTTATATTCTTGATACTTCATCTTGCGATATTCAGGAATAATCTCGCCATATCCATAGTTAGGTTTACCAGTTAAGACGGTCACGTCATGACCAAAAGAAACTAGCTTCTCACAAATCTTGGAGATAACAAAGTTTTCTGGGTAGAAATATTGACAGACCACCAAAATCTTCATGGAAACATTATATATAATTGTGCTGACCAATGTGAGTATTTATTGAAATATTTATGTATTTCAAATAATCACATTAGTTTGTATAATTAGTTAAAATGAAAAACAACATTCGTGTTAACGTCATTATTAACATCATTAGAACGGTTGTCTTAACGCTTCTTTCTTTTATTACGTTCCCTTGGGTTTGTAGAGCGTTAGGAGACAATCAAGTTGGTTTATATACATGGGCGAATACCTTTGTCGCCTACTTTTTAATTCTCGCTAAAGTTGGTTTACCAAACCTCGCGATTAGAGAATGTGTCAAGGTAAGAGATGATAAAGAAAAATTATCTAACCGCGCTCAAACATTCTTCCTTATTCAACTAGTCACTACTGTGCTCTCGTTTGGATTAATGTGTGCGGTCATCTTTAGTGTTCCTCAACTTAGGGAGATTAATTCATTAATCTTCATCTTATCTATCAATTTCTTAGCGGGTGTCTTTTCCTTTGAATGGATATTTATTGCTTTAGAGAAGCAATTCTATATGTCTGTTAGAAGTATTGTGAGCTTAACATTAAGTGCGATTCTAATTGTGGCGTTTGTCACAAACCCAGATGACTTATATATCTACGCTTTTATCGCTATCCTCACTACCGTCATTACATCCATCGTTAACTGCTACTATGTGAGAAGATATATATCGTTTAAAAAGACGATGCCATATGATCTAAAGCAGTTTATTAAACCACTAGCGGTTTTATGTAGCTTAACCTTAGTTATCTCTTTATACAATCAAACTGATACCTTCATCCTAGGTTTCATTGATAACTCCAAAGCCGAAGTTGCTAGCTACTCTGTTGGTATTAAAGGTGTTGATATTATCATCGGTATCATCACTGCTTTAAGCACCGTCTTTATTCCTCGAGCAGCTTATTACTTTGAAAAAGAAGATAAGAGATTCTTTAATAATCTCAACCGTTACTCAGTGAATATCTGTTTGTTCGTCGTGCTTCCAGCGATTATCACCATGAGTGTTCTTTCTAAAGAAATATGCGGACTTATCTCTGGTACATATGACTATTCAAATACTGAATCAGGATATTTGAACGCTCCATATATTTTGATGATTTTATCATCAATGATGGTCACTTATTCTATTGGCGACATTATCTATGGTCAAATCTTGCTCCCACAAAAGAAAGAGAAATACTATCTCATGGCGATTGGCATCGGCACTGTTATTAACATCGCTTTATCAATCATCTTAGGTGGATTTGTCTTCAAAAAGAATCCTGCTATTGGTGTCGCTATAGGCACGATGGCAACTGATGTTATGGTTATTGCATTCTTAATCAGCATCACCTGGAAATGGAGCAAACAAGCATTATTCAATAAAAACAACCTTAAACTCATTATCGCTAACGCGATTATCTTAGGTTTGTCTCTTGGACTATACTTCCCACTTAATCTTTTATGGAAGGTCATTGGTATAAGCGGGGCTAACGCATATCTATTACAAATGATTACAATCGTCTTTATCGATGCGATTGCCTATATCGTAATTTGTTTCTTACTCAAAGAATCACTCGTTTACTCTTTCTCCAAGAAGAGAAAACAAGAGAGAATCGAGGAGGAAAATCTCAATGCCTAATCCAAATTTAAAAGAGAACAAATTAAAACGCGCTATTGCGGTTCCTTTTAGAGGTTTAGTGAAAGCTATTTCTAAAAGACAATACATCAAAATGCAATACAAATATATAACCCATCATAGGTTAGATTTTGATAACCCAAAAAGATATACAGAAAAACTCCAATATCTCCGTTTATATGTCTATCCTAAGATGCCGCTTGTTAGCAAATGCGCTGGACGTGTTGGAGTGCGTGATTATGTTACAGAACTCAATTTATCCGATACTTTAATCCAGATTTACGGAGTTTTTGATAAGTTTGACGATATTGATTTTGATAAATTACCAGATCAATTTGTCATGAAGTGTTCTCATGCTTGCGCCTTTAACTATATTTGTAAAGACAAGTCCCAAATTAATATTCCTGAATTACGAAAGAAATTCAATAAGTGGTTAAAAACTAACTATGGTAAAAAGACTGTAGAACTCCACTATGCACCTATCAAACCACAAATCATAATTGAGAAATATATGATCGAACCAGGACTCAACACCCCGGTCGAATATAAGATCCATGTCTTCAACGGCGTAGCTAAATATATGTATGTCGTCACTTCTCGTGGAGTGGACATCCGTTATAACAACTACTATATCGATTGGACACCATTTGATGGAGCCCAGTTTAACGGTTGGAAGAAAACTGATAAAGAATTAAAAAAGCCATCCAATTGGGATGAGCTTGTTAAGATTGCCGAGAAACTTGCTAAGCCTTTCCCGTTTGTTCGTGTTGACTTATATTCAATCGAAGGGAAAGTCTATTTCTCAGAGATGACATTCACTCCTGCGAAGGGCACTCTCATATTAGATGATGATAAGTGTGACTACGAGATTGGTGAATGGCTAGATATATCAAAATTTGTTAACGCCAAGTAGTATTTGGCATAAATACTTCGTATAACATTAAGGAATGATCGAGCTCTTCGATCTTTTCTTTTGCTGTGGAATCAATAGCGGTTCCATCACTATTTGTGATGTCGTTGTATTTATACGAAATACTCATACCATAAACACGAGATAAATAATCGGTATTAATGATAGAGAAATCGAAGCCGGCAAAGACATAGTCTTTTCTTCTATTTCCATCTCCAGTATTTGTAGGAACTTTCAAATCTTGCATTGTGACAGAGAATCTACGATTGCCTTCAGAGGTCTTGAAATAGAAGTTCACTGTTAAATCAACTTCACTGAGAATGCTGTTAGGAGCAGGATTAGATGTATCTGTGTAGTCAAAAGAGGACTTTAAGTTAATGGCGAAGTAGTCAAAACCTTTTCCCTCTTTAGAGAATTTGCGACCAAAGCCTTGCTCGTCGATTTGCACTCTTGCAAGTTGATAATGCGCATTACAGAACATCTGACCATCAAATAGTTTAGAGATATAGCCATAAGAGAATGTGCTGCTATATTTGCTAAGTTTTCTATTTTGGCCATATAAAGTTTCTACTGGATGCTCTTTATTAGCTAAGTCTACTTCGTAGGTGAGTTCACTACCTTCTTGGTCGATTGCCTTGAACATTTCACTATCAAAGCTAGAGAAATAAGTATCTTTATTGATCTTATATTCGTGAACTAGTTCAACGTCTTTAAGGCCTTTGTCCCAAACACGATAGTAATTATTTTCAAATATAGGTGAGTTATAAGCATCACCCTTATAGACTTCTTTTAAAGCGTATCCGCAGGCGGATAAAGGAAGAGATAGACCTAAGACAAAGAATTTAAGATAACGTTTATTCATCTATGGTTACCTCCTCAATAATATTGCCTTCTTCTTTTGGTTCTTCTTTTTTCGCTTCAGCTTTCTTTAAAGAATTACGGCCATAGCAATATAAGAATAAGAAGACACAAATCATAAATAATCCAGAGAGATAAATTGGATGGATATCACTATGGAAGATAAATGGAGTCATATCAAAATTAATCAGGCTATACATGAAGAAAGCCGTGACAAAACCCGCCACTAAGATTTTTGTATAGTCGAGTTCTTCTTCATTAGCCATGAATTTCACAATTGCCTTATAGCCGATTACTAATAAGACAATAAAGAAGATCGCGCCAAAGATACCACTGGTGAGAATGTTATCAAATAACCAGGAGTTAGATGACTCAATCGCGTATTTGATTTCAATACCAAGTTCAGGATACCATCCAGCTTCTTGGAAAACCCATCCAAAAGCCTTGCTGGTGTAGAAAGAACCATCAAGTAGGCCAATATATCTTTGAGACAACGCATTCGTGTTAAATAGCCTATTAAATAGCGAATTCCCTGCAATAAAGTCTCTAAATTTCGAAATTAAGGATTTTATACCATCCGCTTGGATGTCCATGCCATATAGGTATTGTGAGTTAAGAGCGAACATAACAAAGCCAATACCCACTAAGGCTCCAAGAGTGATAAAGACATATTTAACAACCTTCTTATTGAGCTTCACGGTCTTCAAAATGAAGATGACGATTAACGCTAAGATAACAAGGACTGTGCTAATCGCAGTGATTCTTGTAATCGCTAAGAAGATAGCTAAAAGAGCTAAGACAGCAAAAGCACAGTAAGCAATGAATGTCTTCTTTTCTTCTTTGATCTTCACAAATGAAATGGCTAAAACGCTAGAAAGAAGAACAGATGGGAATAAGGAATAATATTCAATACTGACTTCTGCAAATTGGAAACCAATTAAGCCATAGGCCATCGTATCAATAGTTGGAGATGGTTTACCGTTATAGTATAACGAGTAACCTTTATATCTCACTGTATATAATGGGCCAAATTGCACCATCGTGGCGATAAAGTTAATAAGAACGTAGATTGCTAAAGCACCATAGATAACTAGTAAGGCTTTCTTAAGATCGAAAGATTCAATATTAGCGGCGAGATAACCACATGCTGCAAAAGAGGCAAGTCCCAGAGGGACAAAGATTAATAATGGAGACTTATAAAAGATGAAGCTAGTTTCTTCTAATGCAAAGAAACTAAGAGCGCTTAGTACTCCGTATATTAATAAAGGAAAAAGGAAGATAGCGAGGTTCATAAGCCCATCAGTTTTAATTTGTCTATAAGACACTAAAACGATAAGGGCCACCATCACTAAAGAAAGAATGGAGTAAAAGACAAAAGAATGACCTAATCCGAAAGAGATAAAGGCCAATACTTCTAAAAGCAAAAAGCCAACCGCCTTAGCATAAGACGAGAAGTCTAATCGTTTCTTTCCTGTTTGTTCCATAGCACCAATTATAAAGTATTTCTAAAGAAAGAAAAAGCGGACATTGTCCGCATCATCTTTCGCCTGAAGAATTAGTCTTGAGGCTCGTAATCGTAATCATCGTCAACGAAACCGGTTTCTAAATATTCCTCGGATTCCGCGAAGGCTTCTAAAATAAGCATCTCCTCATTTTCGGTGATGTCGTTATTGCGATCTCTCGGACCAAGATAAACCATATTTCATTTCCCCCTAATGATTACATCAGAATACTTGCAAATAATCTACCACAAGGACGACCTTAATACAAAGTATTTTTGATGTATTTTTTGACACTGTCCAAATTTTATTTTTAAAGCTATGAATATATCTAATTCGTAGACTCAAAAAGAGGGAAGAAAAAACCTCCTGTTAGAGAGGCTAATCCTTGTCTTCTTCATTGAGTTTAGCAAACTTTTCCTTCATCGTTGGATTGTTCCTAGTGAGTTTTTTAATGGATAAGTCTTGCGCCTTATCATTTGCTAAACGAAGATTTCTTTCCGAACCAATAAGTCCTTCTTTAACTTTGTTAAGGTGATCGATAGTCTTATCGATTTCTTCTATGGCTTTAGTGAATCTATCACTAGCTAGATCATAGTTCTTTTGGAACTTCTCTTGGAAATCTTTGAGATCATCTTCGAAGTGAGTGATATCGAGATTCTGGTTTTTGATTTCAACTAGTTGTCTTTGATAGGAAACACTATTGAGAGCGGCATTTCTAAGTAACGTAATAATTGGAATGAAGCATTGAGGTCTTACAACATACATCTTTTCGTATTCATAAGAGACATCAACGATGCCAGCGTTATAAAGTTCACTATCGCTTTCAAGCAAAGAGACGAGAACAGCGTATTCGCAGCCTTTTTCTTTTCTATCTTTATCAAGTTCTTTAAAGAAATCAGCATTCTTATGTTTAGTAGCGGTTTGATCATTCTCATTTTTCATCTCAAACATAATGGAAATGAATGGGGTGCCATCTTCCATAAAGTCTTTAAAGATGAAATCTCCTTTGGAGCCGCTTTCCGCACTGACCTTATTGTCCTTTTCAAAATAGGCTTTTGGGAAAGCACTCATTCTGATGCGATTAAATTCGTTTTGACAGTGTTGCTCTAAAGATTCACCAACGAGTTTAGTGGACATCTTAGTCTTAAGATCTTTATAGAAATCAATTTGAGCGTCCTTGCTCTTAATTAAAGCGTCATAGTTTTCCTTTAAAGACTTAACTTGAAGTTCAGCATCAGTTTTAGATGTTTCAACCTTACCCTTAAGGGTAATGATTTCTTCATCTTTTTTATGAAGTTCGTCTTTCGCGTTTTCTTTTGCTTCTTTCACAGCGAGCTCTTTAACTAGTTCAGCTTTCGCTAAATCGTTTTTAAGGGAAGCAATTTGAGATTTGAGATTTTCGACTTCTTTGTCATTAAGAGATTCTGCCTTCTGCTTTTCTAAAGCAAGTTCAGCATTATGCTTCTCCTCTAAGGCTTTTAAACGTTCATGAAGTTCACGAGTAAAAGTCTCGTCTTTAATTTGTTTGACGAGGCTATCATAATTTGATTCATCAATACTGAACTGTTGTCCACAGTGAGGGCATTTAATCTCTGGCATACTTATTATCCTTTACGATGGATACTGTCCTCTTTATGGAAGGTTTCTCCATGATATCTTTTATGAAGTTTATCTAAATTATATTGGGCAACTTCTTCTAAAGTGACACCAAGTCCAGAAGCTGTTTCAGCGATATACCAAAGGACATCACCAAGTTCATCCATGAGGTGTTCTTTATCTAATTCGTGGCCTTGATATTTAAACTTTTTCACGATGTCGCAGCATTCACCTGCTTCACCGGCTAAACCTAAAACACCATTAGTGATCATATCTTTTTTACCATCTTCACTAATAAGGTTATAGGCATGTTTTTGATATTCATTGAATGATAATTTATCTGCCATAAAAATCTCCTTTTTACATAAAATATGGGAATTTTGCAGTATTTTTTGCTTATTTGCTGATTTTTATTGTTGCAAAATCAAGAGACATTTCGGTGAATTCTAAAGTCCATGGGAAGGTCTCACCTTTGTTCATCTTAGAGGCAGCGTTTCCGCTCTTAAGGAGGAACTTTTTGCCCTTACTCCAATCGAATGTATCTCCCTTTTGGAAGAAGTCTAGTTTTTCGATAAAGTAGTTACTTGAAGCATGGGTATATCTGCCATTATTTTGAACTAGATTTAAGAGTGTGTAGTTTGACCAAGCACTATTGCCACCATAGTCACTATAAGTCTTAGAATTGTTGCATCCTTTGATGTATTGGTTTCTGGATGGATCCCATTTTGAAGGATCAGTAGCTTCTTGGTTTTTGGTCCAGTTATATATACGGGCGTCAACGTGATAAATCAGGACACCATAGTTTTGAGATGGGAGTCTATCTCCATAAGAGGAAGTGAAATCGCTCCAGTATTCTTTATTGATACCTTTTTTTGAGAAAAGTTGAACTAAGAAATATTCATCAAATGGAGTTTTGTTATAAGTTGAGTAATTAGCAGGAATGATTAAGCATTCACCAGTTGTGGCTAAGTCATGGATGGTGATTGTGAATTCATCCTTTGTATCATCAACAACATATGGATCGATTAGACCAACTTCCATTTTAGAATAGGCGTTCCAATCGAACATATTCGCCCCGCCTTGCATATCGAAGCCAGAGACATAGTCTCCATCAAATCCATCACTATAGTTATAGTAGTCATCAACACCAAATAAGTGGCCTTGTTCGTGGATTTGTGTAAGAGCGTCTTCCATTTTTTGTCCTTGCACATATATGGATGACAAAGAATAGTTATCAAATGATGGTTTAGAATGTGTTCCTGGTTGTAAACCAGAAAATGATTGATGTGGCCATAAAGATGAGCCCCACGTCGTAGCGTTATAGTTAGTGATAAAGTGGATAGCGTCAAAGTATCCGTCATTATTTTTATCGTAAGCAGTCCAATCAACTGAAGTGTCATTTGTCACACTTGTTAAGACCTTGCTTAAGAATGTGTAGAGTTTAGAGCTATCACTATCATTATTGAAATAAGAGATGGACTCTGTCGCTTGATACGGACTTGCAACCATACCAGTGAAATTGATTTTGCCATAAGAAATAGTCTTATAGTAATTAACAAATGAAGTCTTACTCGATGTCGAGAAGAAGTAATTGTTCACACTGTTAAGAGTGGCGCTATCCCAGCTTCCTTTCGTGGAACTACCTGAAAATGAGATAGGCACAATTAAAACTTTTACAT
>CAMKFP010000011.1 GCA_946411895.1 uncultured Caryophanales bacterium | reverse complement strand
TTAACATTCTTCACCGCAATTACACTTATCAGCATCTATCAAGGTTTTGTAGAGACGATGCTTTCTAGATCTAACCTATTCTTACATACGATTAATCCTATTTTGATTACCGTCTTATTCGTTTTGGTGGTCTCTGATACTCGCATCAAATTCTTCTATTCGTTTATTTCCATGATTCCTATTTTTATCTATATGATTGTTTATGCAATCATGGTATTTGGTATTGGCGCGTGGACTGATTATTATAAAACCAATGCATTCTTTCCTTGGCCTATCTCTTTTGTCTTGATGATGGTGGTGAGTTTTGGTGTTTGTCAGCTAGTGAGAATACTTCATAACCTCACCAACAAACACGTTACTAGAAGCCTTGAAAGATACTATAAAGAATCACCTGATTTTGCTTTCCCAATGGTCAGTAACGCAGTCGCTCATTTAGCAGAGTTAGAATCTAAATTCTATTATGAAGGTGATGATGTCTATATTCCTGTGGACATAATTCAACTTCTTTCTGATAGATATGACGCGGGAAAATTCCCAGTAGATATTCTTTATGATATCTATTTAGAAAACTACTTGATCAATATCGGGAAAAAAGCCAGAGAATAAAATATATAATTTTATTGAAAAAATGTCGTTCTCATGCGATTATTTTAGTGAGGAAAAATCATTAATGATTTTTATTACAGGTGATACTCACGGAGATATTGATTATAAGAAACTTCTCGCTTTAAAAGAGAAGAATCTTTCTTATGATGATTTTCTTATCATCTGTGGCGACGCTGGAATATGTTGGTCACCACAGTTATTTCAATATCATCTAGATTTATATAACGACATTGGATGCACGATTATTTTTATTGATGGAAACCACGAAAATTTCAATATGCTCAATCAATGCCCCTTGGTGGAATATCTTGGTGCTTTAATGCATCAAATTGATAAACACATATTCCATGTTTTACGTGGAGAGATAATGACAATAAAAGATAAAACGTTTCTTTGCATTGGTGGTGCTGTATCTATAGATAAAATGTATCGCACTCCATATGTTTCCTGGTGGCCTGAGGAAGAAATAACGTACCACGACATCGATAATGCATTAAATAATTTAGAAAAGATTGATAACAAAGTTGATTTTGTTATAACTCATTGTTGTGATACGAGCACTGTTTTAAGAGTGTTTGGTTTCAGAAGGGATGTTTGCACAGACCAATTGATGTTTATAGACAAAGTTGTGGATTATAAACACTGGTTCTTTGGTCATTATCATTTCGATAGAGAAATCAATGATAAAAAAACATGTCTATATCAGAATATTGTTGAATTGGTGTAATAACATAATAACAAAATTATTAAAATAAAGACTAAGTTATACTTAGTCTCTTTTTATCTATTTTGCCTCCTCTGTGACACTTCTGTGACACTCACTATGCTAATATCATTGGCATAGGGGAACAAACTATGGGGAAAAAACTGTCTAAAAGTTTAACTCCAGAACAGATTAAGAAGGAGAAAGCTTGTCAAGAAGATGACGAGCTTTTAGCGTTAGCTCAACAAGAAGGCGTTGAGCTCAGCGCTGAAAAATTAGCAGCTGTTTCTGGTGGCACATGTTCTTTTACTGAAGGTTGTCCTAATTGTGGTAGCCATAATATCGAAGTTGATCGTTATGGCGACAAAAGTTGGTGCACTTGCAAAAACTGCGGGTATACCTACTCTTCCTAATTTGAACACAGACAGTTATATCATCAACCTCCTCCCAGGTTTCGGTGATTATTTCTCCATAAAGAGGGTCAACTAAGTTACTTAGTTATATCCCCTTTTTCGTTTATAATATAAGAAAGGGCAATACAATGTCTTCTGTCATTAATAAAAAGAGTCACTATAAGACAATTAGTAGAACTTGCTACACCGCTAATACTGTGTATTTGATTCTTCATGTCTTTTATCTTGTGCTTTTCTTAATTTGCCAATACACCGCTTTAGCGATTGTGACTGGTGTGATTATTGGCTTAGACATCTTGTTCTATTTTCTTATTAAACATAGAAAATACTACTTATATGCCTTATGCTGTGGCAATCAATTCTTTGCCTATATCATAACCGCCACCTTAATGGTGGGTTTCCAAGCCGCATTCCACTTCTATATTATTGGTTTATGCGTAGTCTCTTTCTTCACCTCTTACTTCTCTAAGAATAAGAGTATGAAAGGATCATTGGTTTGGGTTGGTTTATCTTTAGCCATTTATCTCACGTTATTCCTTGTCTGTGAATTTAATAAGCCATTCTATGCGATTGATAAATGGTTAGAAATCACCTTATTCACCACACACGCGATTATGGTCTTTGTCTTTATCGCTGCTTACCTAATGGTGTTTATTAGATATGCCTTATCTCTAGAAAGCAAAATCATTAATGAATCGAGAACTGATGAGTTAACTCAAATCAGTAATCGATATGGTTTATTTGATTATTATGATGAACAAGAAGATAAATCTTCTTTAGTCTTAGCCCTATTCGATATTGATGATTTCAAAAACATCAATGATAAATATGGTCACGTGACTGGTGACTATGTCCTTAAAACAGTCGCTGAACTCGCTTCTAAAACATTAGAAGACTGCTTCGTCTGCCGCTTTGGAGGAGAAGAGTTCGTCATCATGATGCATGACTCTAAAGAGAATCCATTCTTTGATAGATTAGAAGGTCTAAGAAAGACTATTGAAAACGAGACCTTCGAATTTGAAGGATCTAAGATCCGTCTTACCATGACTATCGGCGCACTCAAATTTAAAGATAGTCTCACCCTTGATCAATGGGTGGAACGCGCGGATGAAAAGATGTATCAAGGTAAGAAATCCGGAAAGAATAAAACAGTGATTTAAAGTTAAAGGCATTAAGCCTTTTTCTTTTATCTATAAGTGATACAATAAACGCATGGATCAAGTTAGTCTATATATCCTAAATACTTCACTCGTGAAAGATAACAAATCTTTTGTGCTCTCTTACGTCACAGAAGAAAGAAAACAAAAAGCCCTAAAACTGAAAAGTGAGAAAGATCAACTCCTATGTTTAGGAGGAGGCTATCTTTTAAAACGCTATCTCCCAAAGGGAGAGATTAAAGTCACCTCCACGAGAAAACCATATTTAGAAGACGGTCCATATTTTAATATTTCTCATTCTGGAGATTATATCGTTTTAGCGATACACGAAAAACGCGAGCTAGGCGTTGATATTGAGAAAATAGATGCTAGTAGACTAGACGCTATTAAATACGTCTTAAACGAAGAGGAAAGCACTTTTAATGAGGTAAATACCTTATTTGAGATATGGTCCAATAAGGAAAGTCTTATTAAATGTCGTGGAACTGGCATTAAAGACATCAAAAAAGTAAGTGGACTTCCTTTGGAAGGAGTAAGAGAATCTAATGGCTCTTATTATTCTAAGGTAATGGTTTATGAAGGCTACTCCTTGTCGGTAACTCTAAAAAAGAAAGAACCATTTGAGATAGTTATTAATAAAGTTGAATCTTTAGACAAATAAAAAAGCACTAGAAGAGTGCTTTTTCTTTATTATTTTTTGTTATAAACGTTCCAGTTAGGAACTTCTTGACCTGGCTCCACTAAGCCAAGGAAGAACTTCTGTTTAATTGGGACATCGAGCACTCTGACAGGTTTAACCTGGTTCGCGCTTGAACCTTTATGAAGTTTGAATTCTCTCCATAAAGCGTGTGTCTCTTGTTGTTGGATGAGAATTAGAGGCTTTCCAATGCTTCCTCTCTTATCGGCGAAGAATTCATATTCTGGATTGATTTCACAAAGAATCTTATGGAACTCTTTAGAGTATTCTTTCTTTGAATCAATCGGGCATGGTTTATCAGGCTCAAGAAGCATCACATATCTAGATGGATGGTTCTCCGCGTCGATATATAAGGCGTAGTCATTGAAGTCCACTCCTAGTTTTTGACCGAGTCTTTTCACCGCGACATTGAGGTGCTCTTCGGTAGTCTTTTCTGCGGCGACATTCACTAATTGACCTTTACGATAGGCAAATGTGATAAGTGGGCAATTATTATGGAAGCCGACAACACGGATAACGTCTTTGATTTTATATCTATAGAAGCCACATTGATTGGTAATGATGACTTCGTAATCTTTACCATCTTCTAATTGATCAACGGTTAATGTATTAGTGGCATCATCTGGTGCGTCCGCAGGAAGGAATTCAAAGAAGCAGCTATCAAGTAGTGGAGTGAACTTAGGAACGTTCATCTCAGTACATGCGGCAAAGATACCTTCACTAGCGGCGTACACAAAGTAGTCAATCGCCACTTTCATACCAGAGAATTTGAGATATTTCTCTGCGTATGTAGCAAAGCCACCTGTGCCAATCGCACATGCCCAGGCGAATTTAGGCCAAATCTTTGGAATGATTGGTTCATCAAAACCTTGTTTAAAGATCTTTCTTAATTCCTCTGCTCTTTTTGGAAGAGGTTTAACATATTTCATCATCGCAGGGCGAGAACGCTCTTCACAAACCTCAGGATTGATTTCACCTTTTTCGATGTCGTCACAAATCATTTCCCAGTGCTTCTTAATATAATTAAGCATATCCACAAAGTTGGTCATGAAACCCGAGAGCATGAAAACGAGATTAGGCTCTTCAAGAGCGAATCTAGCTTTCATATAGTTCATATTCATTCCCCCGATTGGGAAGAGGAGTTCATCTGGGGAAGTTAAGAATAACTTAAAGAGTTTTCTAAATCTACGAGAGACAGAACCAGTCACGGAACCTGTGGGAGTGCCGTCTTCGGTCACTGTGGTCTCGGTTTCTAGCATGTTAAGACCTTTTTCATAAGGAACATGCTTCTTATATTCTTTCTTATAGAACTTATCGGCGATGGCTTTGGTTCTTGCAAAAGAATACTTCTCATAAACCTTCATGGATTCATAAGTGACAGGAATTTTCTTTTGCACACCAACAGAGCCACTTGTCTCCGCGTATTGAATAACGTCATAAGCTGTAATAAGATTTGTTTCCTTATTCTTTGTCATTCTTTTGATGTATGGAGCATAAGTATCATAAGTAGAGAATGGCACTTTCTTTCTGAAGTCATCTAAAGACTTAATGTCTTTAAAGCCAATGAGTTTGCCATACTCTGTGTTTTGATTATCTTTTAAAATCTTACGTAAAAGAGCTTCATTAGAAGCGCGTGGATCTTTTGTGCTTTTTTCAATATCTTTAAGAGCCTTACGACCCTTGCTAATTAAAACAGCATCAATTAACGCAATGAAAGGTCTCATCCTAAAACCCTCCTTCATACCTTTATCATATTATATTATACTCATCGTTCTATATTGAATATTTATGGTTTAAATCTATTTAAATACACGTATAATAAGAGCAAGAAATAGTGAGGAAATAAGTATGACACTAAGACAAGAAAAAGAAGGCAAAAAATTAGTGCTCTATATTGAAGGTAGAGTGGACACCGATACATCTCCAGAGTTATTAGAACTCCTTCAAAAAGAGATTCCAGACATCGATGAACTCGTCCTTGATTTTAAAAATGTGGAATACATTTCTTCCGCTGGTTTAAGAGTGGTCCTCTTCGCCCAAAAGACGATGAACTCTCAAGGAAGTATGGTCGTTCGTAACGTCTGTAAAGAAGTTATGGAAATCTTCGAACTCACCTGCTTCACCGATATCTTAACTATTATCTAAAATAAAGAAAATAAACTGATAAAATGCGCAGAAATGCGCTTTTTTCTTTGCTTTTAAGAAAATGTCGTTATACTAAAAGAAATAAAAGGAGCTATAACAATGGCAAAGAAAAGCAAAGGTGGCAAAGACTATTTTGGTCTTAGTTGGATTGTTAGTTTAACGTAAATAAGCAAGAAGTCCCCCATCTTGATATGACTAGGTCATCGCGAAGCCATCAAGATTACATATAACCTCTATAGGTGGGGGATGAATTGCAAAATATATAAAATATGTAATGATATACTATGTATATTATGCTATAATAAAAATGAGCAAAAAGGGACCTATTAGTAAATACAGCTAATAGGATAATAAAGAGGATTGGGTGAGAGTAGGACAACTTGATGGTTGTATCTATTTTTTATTATCTAAGGAGCTTTATGAACCGCGTTGCTTACAAGTATCGTATCTATCCTAATAATGAGCAGAAAGAATATTTCGCGAAATGTTTTGGATGTGTCAGGTTCTTTTATAATAAGTCTCTATCTGACATGATCGAATATCACAAGACTCATAAAGGCTTTAAGAATATCACTCCTGCAACATATAAAGATGAATTCCCATTTTTAAAAGAAGTAGATTCTCTTGCTTTAGCTAACGCTCAGTTAAATAGAAACTCTGCATATAAGGCTTTCTTTAGAAGTGTAAACAAGTTTCCTAAATATAAAAGTAAAAAGAATGATCAATCTTATACCACTAATAATCAGCAATGTTCTATTAGATTAAGTGATAATAGTAAATACATCACTATCCCTAAATGTAAAAGAATAAGAATTAAGAAACATAGAGACTTTTATGGTGATATTAAATCCGCGACGATATCTAAAACTACAGATGATAAATACTATATCTCTTTACTAGTAGAAGTAGAGATAAAACCATTAGAAAGAAACGATAACTCTATCGGGTTAGATTTAGGCATTAAGGATTTGATCGTTGATTCTAATGGGAACAAATATAAGAATCATAAATATCTAAGTAAATCGCAAAAGAAATTGGCTAAAGAACAAAGAAAACTATCCCATATGGAAAAGGGTAGTAGTAATAGAAATAAACAGAGAATTAAAGTCGCTAGAATTCATACTCACATCAATAATCAAAGAAACGATTATCTCCACAAACTTTCAAAGAAGATCATTGATGAAAACCAAATCATTTGTATCGAAGATTTGAAAGTGAAGAACATGGAACAAAACCATAAACTAGCTAGAAGTATCATTGATGCCTCTTGGTCTAGATTTGTTTCTATGCTTATGTATAAGGCTAGTTGGTATGGGAATACGATTATTAAAGTTCCCACTAATTACGCTTCTACTCAATTATGTTCTTCATGTGGATATCAAAATAAAGAGGCAAAAAATCTCAAAATAAGAAAATGGACTTGTCCAGAATGTGGATCGGTCCATGATAGAGACTATAACGCCGCAAAAAATATTCTAAGTAAGGGAATTGAAATGCTTACAAAGGATGGGACACATCCGGATAGCTTGTTTATGCTTGATCCGTTAGGGTCATCGAGCAAGAAGCCCCCACTTCTATAAGTGGTGGGAGTATGTCACTCTTATGTATCATCCCTGTTACTTCTTGGCTTCTTGGTGCGATCACCAGATTTAAAGAAGGTCACTGGGTTTGTGGTTTGATTAGATTATTCTTTGGTTGGAACATCATTTGGATTCTTGATATCATCTTCATGATCCTCAACCATCACATCCTCAAACTATTCTAATAGCGAATTTATAAAAGCCAGGACTTAGTGTTCTGGTTTTTATTTTGCCTATTTAGTATTTTAAATATATTTGGATAAGATGATATAATTAGAAAATCATGAGCCCTAAGAAAAGAAGCATCTCTTTTTCAACAAGAGTTATTATTATCGTCTCTATTTTCCTTCTTTTGATGGATGGTCTTTTAGGTGGACTATTAATGATGAGATCCATTAGAAAGATGACATCTATTGTGAGAAACAAAGTCATGGAAATCGCTAATACAGCGGCCTCATTTTTAAATGGTGATGAGATTGGTGCATTAACTATTGCGGATAAAGAAAATAACACTGACCCATATCGCAATGCTTATGAGACATTATCTAAATTTAAGACTCATAACATCGATAATGATGCTGGCTTCGCTTATATCTATTGTTTAGTTAAAACAGATGATGACAGAATCGTTTTCTCTGTCGATCCAAGTGAAGATCCATCAGAATTCCTCATAGAGGAAACTATTAGAACTGACGCTGCCGTGAAAGCTTTTGAAGGTATCGCTGGATTTGACACTCAATCATATGTTGATAGATGGGGTGACTTATATACAGCCTACGCACCTATCTTTGGAGCGGATAACACCGTTAAAGCTGTCGTCGGTGTTGATGTTTGGGCATCATGGTATAAAAACGAAATCGCCTCTAATGCTATTATGATTGGTATTGTGACGGCCTCTACAATCGCTCTAGGAGTTTTAACCGCAGTTTTTATCACCCGTAAGATGAGAAAGAAACTTGATTCCATGTCTAAAGAGATGGATGAAATCCAAGGTGATATTAAATCACTCGCTAGTGAGATTACTGATCCAGAGAATCTTCCTACCTTAGATATGAGTGCGGTTAAAGAAGGGGAATCTGAAAAAGGCTTATCTCAGTTAAAGAAACAAATTAACTCGACAAAGTACGTTGTGAAGAGTTATATCGAATACGCTCAACAACAAGCTTATGTTGATTCCCTTAGTGGCTTGGGTAACCGTAATGCTTATTTTGGTTTAGTTAAAGAACTTAACAATAAGATTAATGGTCACGTCTATTTAAATGTCGCGGTTGTGGTTTTTGACCTCAATGGCTTAAAAGAAATCAACGACCAATACGGTCACGAAGTTGGTGATGACGCGATCTCTATTGCTGGAAAGATGTTAAGAGAACTCTTCACCAAAGAAGTTTGCTTCCGTATTGGTGGAGATGAATTCGTTGTCGTTCAACAAAACGTCTATGAAAAAGACTTAAAAGAGAAACTCACCCATGTTGAAGAAACCGTCGATAAATTCGCTAAAGAAAAAGAGCTTCCATTTAAGTTCACAATCTCTTATGGTTACGCTTTCTTTGATGAGACAAAAGATGTCCGTTTCAAAGACGTCTTTAACAAAGCTGATGATAAGATGTACAAACAAAAAGAATCCTATTATCAGGACAAGAACGCACGTAAATATAGAAAAGGCAAATAGAAACAAAATATTTGCTTTTTTATTAGAAAAACCTGCAAAAACTCATTAAATTTTCTCAAACTATGCTTAAGATTAACTTCCTTGGTGATTCCATAACTGAAGGGTATGCCGCTTCAAAAAGAGAAAATACCTATGTCTATTTAGTTGGTCAAATGACTAACTCGATAACAAGAAATTATGGTATTGGCGGCACTCGTTTTGCTCGTCAAAAAGTTCCTTCTAGCGAACCGATTTACGACCGCTATTTTGCATCTCGAATTGAGGAGATGGATAAGGACGTTGATTACGTATTTGTCTTTGGTGGGACTAACGATTATGGACATGGCGACGCACCAATTGGAAAACTCGGCGATAAGACATTAGATACTTTCGCTGGAGCAGTCGACTACACAATTAATGAACTACTCAAACACTATAAGAAAGAACAGCTGGTCTTTATTCCTCCTCTATATCGACTTAACGAAGATTCAATCTGGGGTAGTCATGATAGTAAAACTGTTCCTTGTCCTTCACTTAAGGAGTATAGAAAACTCTTAATTCAAATAGTGGAGTCCTATGGTATCAAACTTCTTGATCTCACCGAAGTGTTTGGTAAAGCTGAAAACAATCCTCTTTTAGAGGATGGTCTCCATCCAAATGATAAAGGACATTATCGATTAGCGGAATTGATGTCATCGTATATTAAATCCATTAGATAACTCTCATCAAAATTGATGGGAGTTTTTGCATTATTTGATAGTTGGTCGTAAAATAAATTCTAATTATGGACAAACCCAAGCTTAGACAACGCATTACTTTGAACATATCCATTACTATTGGATGTTTCATTTTTATATTTGCGCTTTGCGCTATTCTTTCTGGTGTCTCTTATAACATTTCAAGTAACACCTTATATACTCGTTATAAAGCTCAGATGAAGAGCATCGTTGATGTTGCGGAAAGCTATATTGACCATGACGATATGTCTGAATGTGCTGAAACTTATGTTGAAAGTTCAAAGTATCAAGAAACCCAAGCCTACTTTGATCAATTCGTTACTCACTATACTGACTTACATTATCTTTATGTTTTAAAAGTCACCCCAGAAGATGATCCTGTTGGTATCCGCGCGGTTTGTTCAGCTTCTACAGATCAAGAAAAAGCTGAAGATCCTGATAGTTGTCTCCATCTTGGTGATGGTGAAGTCGGTTGGTATAGTGAAGCGGTTATTAAGAAGTTTAGAGAAATTACTGATGGAACAGAAGATGTCTTCTTCTTTGAAGATAGTGATTGGGGAAGAGATTATACGCTTGCTAGGCCATTAATAGATTCAAATGGTAAGCACTATGCAGTTTTATGTGTGGACATCGCGGTCTCTACAATTAATAATGCGATTAATCGCATTGTGTGGATTACTGTTGCGACCATTCTTGGCATTGGTATCTTGTTCTCTATCTTACTCATGATTTACATGTACTTTGCGGTTGTTAAACCACTTAGAAAGCTGCAAAAGAGTGTTTCTGATTTTGCTAATGATTCACATGATAAGAAAGATCCATCTGAACTCTTCTATACCGCTCCTAAACTCAATGGTGGAAAAGAGATTCATAACTTAGCCACCTCAGTTGAGAAGATGTCTAGCGATATGCGTAATTACGTTTTAGATATCATCGATAGAGAAAAACAAGTGAAACACCTTGAAGCCTCTGTTGAAGAGATGAACATGATTGCCACTCATGATGCTTTAACTGGTGTCTTTAATAAAGCAGCCTACGACAAAGTCGTCGATGCCTTAAATAACGAAATGAAGATCAATAAAGATCTCGCCTTTGCTTTAGCAATGATTGATATCAATAACCTTAAAGGTATTAATGATACCTATGGTCATGACCATGGTGATGAATATATCATTGGCGCGGTCAAGATGATGAGAAAGATTTTTAAGAACTCCGCGATTTATCGTATTGGTGGTGATGAAATCATCATCTTGCTTAGAGATAAAGACTATGAGAACAAAGAGCATCTTGTCGATGTGATGAAAAAAGAATTCCTCAAGAGCACTCATAATGAGAAGGCTGTCGAATATCGTCGATTCTCCGCGGCAGTTGGTTTAGCTATTTACTACCGTGAATGCGACGCGAACGTTGATTCTGTTTTCCAAAGAGCAGATAAGGCGATGTATCAAAATAAAGCTGAGATGAAAGAATCTCACTAGGATATATGAAGAGATATGCATTTTGCTTTTTGAAAGCTATTTTAGCTGGGCTGGCAATTGGACTCGGAGGATTTTTATATATCCTCATGTGTTTCTTATTTCATGGTGAGCTAGCTGAGCTAGGTCATATCTTAGGCTCTATCCTTTTTGCGGTGGGTCTATTCCTTGTCTGTACGTTCTGTTTAAATCTCTATACTGGCAAGATCGGTTTAGTCTACGAAGAGAAAAAAGAAAAAGAGTTTTATATCTCTCTTCCTCTCATCTTAGTGGGTAACGCGATTGGCGCGTTCCTTCTAGGTTATATCTGTTATTTTATCTTTAAAGATACTGATATGTTTGCCTATGCGCTTAACGCGGCAAATAAGAGACTTGTATTTGATAATGCGTTTAATTATATCAATACCTCTATCAGCGCTTTCTTATGCGGTTTATGTGTCTATCTTGCAGTGAAGAGTTTCTCTTTAAATAGACTTAAACCAATAGGTATTTTTTTACTCGTCTTTTTTGTCTTCTTATTCGTCTATTGTGGCTTCCAACACTGCATCGCAAACATGTTCTATTTCGGGTTCGCTAATAGAATAGAAGGCTATACATTCTTGAACTTAGCCTTGGTAATTATCTTTAATTCCTTCGGCCCAATTATTGGTGTTCTTTTTACAAAGCTCTTGCATAAAAAATAACTCTATAAAATGTGGATAAAAATTATCCCCATATTTATATAATATATTTTTATTTGTAAATACTTTGTATTAATAAATATAAATATAGGGATATCTATGTGGATAAAATAATAATCGTTGATTATTCTTTTTCTTTTACTTAAGATATGTTCACATCACGACAAAGAAAAGTCGTTAAAACTCGGAACGGGGGCCTCTTAGACTATTGAAAAATAGAAAGGAGGTATACCCACATTGAAAGTTGATAATAAAGAGCTCTTGCAGCTAATAAAAATCACCTTGATTTGTCTTCTAATATGTCTAATTGGTACGCTGATGAGATAAAAAAAGAAGCTCTCATAATTACGCTTAATCGGTAAGTAAATCTGAGGGGCTCCGTTCTTCTGATTATATTATAGCATATATTCGCTTATTTACTACAATGAATTCATCAGTGTTGGAGAGCCAGTGTACAACAACGACGCAACCCTTATGGAATGGATGTATTGATTCAAATAGTTAGTTCCTTACCTAAAAACAATTGTTGCCATCAAAGAACGTTTTATTATCAAAAAAAACAACAAAAAAGCCGCAATTTGCGACTTATTTTTTATTTATTGAGGAAATTTGATGATTTTGAAATCGTTAGTTTTTAGATTTGCAATCAGCATCTTATCTATTAATAAATCTTTAAAACCAAGTAGGTACTTAACGACTTCTGAAATAGCGATATCACTAATTAATCCAATGACTGGTGGATAGACTCCTTGATCCTCATCTTTATACTTTTGTTCGATGTTTATCGGTAGAGTGGAGAATAGCGATTTGAAGCTTTTAGATTTATGGGGAAGGCATGTTGAAACTTGTCCTTGATAATCACTCACCCCGGCAATGACAAATGGGATGTTGAGGGTATGACAAGTATCGTCAATTAAGAACTTCGTTTCAAAGTTATCCGTGCAATCTAAAACGATATCATGACCTTTAATTATTCTAGATGCATTTTGACTTGTTAGTTTTTCTTTATAGATAGAGACTTTCACATCAGGATTAAGCATCTCTAATCTTCTTTTTGCCACTTCAACTTTATATTCTCCTATATCCTGATAAGTATAGAGAATTTGTCTAGGAAGATTATTTAGTGAAACTTTATCATCATCCACGATAGTGATGTTTCCTATACCCATAGACGCTAGATATGTTAAAGCGGAACTCGCTAATCCACCTGCGCCTATTACGATGACTTTCGATGAGAGAAGTTTTTCTTGTCCTTCTTCTTTAATTTCTTTTAAGAAAGTGGTGTGATAATACTTCTCTTTTTGTTCTTTATTTAAAGACATATTATCCACCTCCTCTCACATAGATGAGATCGACTTTATCGCCGTCATTCAAAAGAGTCTCTTCAAACTTATCGCGTTTATAGAATTGTCCATTCACTGCGATGATGAGCCAAGGGACCGCTTCGACATCCATTTTTCTTAATAAGTCCGCAATAGAAAAGTGGGCGGGATATTCATTTGAAGATACAGAATCAACAATAAGTCTCATACACTCATATTATATTTGTTCTTTAAATAAAGAAAAAGGAGTGAAATCTCACTCCTATATGCTTTTACCTAAGGCTTTGGCCCAAGCTTGATATCTTTCCAAATATTTAGCATTTCCGGCTTCTTCAGAAAGACATGATTTATACATATCTCCTAAGCCATCAAGAGCTTCTTTAGCGGAGTCAAACTTTGTGACGCATTGTCCATCTGATCCGCTTGGTTTTCCATCAACAAAGGCGAGATATTTAGTCGCCCAGGCATCGATGACGCTTTGAACATTAACGTAAACGTTTACTGTAGAGGCTGGATTTTCGTTTGGTTTATGTTGATAACCATATGTAAGTGATTGGTCGATATAGAATTCACGATATCCGAGATAATAATTACCGGAGCTATGTTGATAATGTATTGTGAAATCTCCGTTTTCAACATGATTAAGCACCCAGTTATTGTGGCCAGATGCTGCAGAACCATATTTTAATGATTCCGTGGGGTTGGTCCAAATAATGTTGCTACTAGTATTCTTTTTATTAAGAATATATCTTCCACTTGCACCGTTTTTAAGCACTAAGAATGCGGTTTCAGAACTTGTATTGATTCTTGTTCCGTTTGTGGAAAGAGTTTCTGATTGGATATAGTAGCATGTTTCGTTATATTTCATGTGTGAACTCATCATCACTTGAATCCCTTTAGCGATAACGAATTCGACTTCTGGCATAACACCATATTGGGATGTTAATAAGCGATATCCATCGTATTCAGTAGAAACATATGACATAGCTGCAGCAGGTTTTGTCGCTGGAGCGAGTCTGTTACTAGATAATGTTGTAATAGCGATCGCACTTAATGGAAGAGATAAGGCAATTGTTAATATAGTAAGTTGTTTTCTTTTATTATTCATTTCAAAATCCCCCCCTTGGATTTGAGATATATCATACGCGTATATTATGCGAATATGCAAGCACATTTATGCGCGAACAACGAAACGCCAGAACAAAAGTCTCAATTATTCTTAACTTTTTCTATTTACTTATTTTGCATCCATAATGTTCCAGAAGGTTTATCCGTCGGTATTGCTTTTGGTGTCGCTCTTGCTAATCCTGATAACCATGCTTTGCTCATTGGTCCTTCATCATCGGCTTTGTCATCATGATGGCGTTCGACTGTTCATCTTTTTAAAATTATGAGGCACTTAAGTGCCTTTTACTTTATAATGATTATAGAATATGAATAACAATAAACAACATTTGATAAAATCAATAGTTTTAAATTCCTGCATCATTGTTTTCGCTATTGTTGCTTTGATAATGATTTTGTGCAAGATTCGTCTATTTGGTGATGAAGGAAATCTCACTCCTGAAGGAACCATTCCTTTTAGTATGTTCACCGTGGATTCAAACTTATTACTTGCTTTATTTACTATCCCAATTCTTGTTTATCAAATCTTGATTCTTATGAATAAAAGAAAAGAGATTCCTTTCTACGCTTATGTTCTTAAGTATATAGGTGTCGTGGGTACCTCTTTAACTATGTTAACTGTCTTCTTCTATTTAGCCCCTATCCTCGGTTCTAAATTCTATCGTCTCTTCTTAGAACATAACTTCTTCTATCATCTTATCGTTCCCGCATTAGGTATTGTTTCATTTATATTCTTAGAATATGACCATTACGAACCAATCAAATTTAGATTTACGTTCCTAGGTATTGTGCCTATGCTCGTATATGCGACATATTACGTCATCAATGCCTTCACGCATATGGATGCGGATGGGAACGTCCCATGGAAATATGATGTCTATGCGTTTGTATCTAAAGGTATCGGCATTGGTATTGTGATGATCTTTGTTATGATAGGATTTGTCTATCTCATCTCATTCTTACTTTATTTATCTAATAAATTAATGTGGAAGAAATACTTTAAGGAGCAAGAAAATGAAAAACATCAAACTTTATAATGGAGTGGAAATTCCAGAGATCGGTTATGGCACTTGGTTAATTGATAATAAAGACGCCCCAAGATGCGTAAAGTTAGCCTTAGAAGCTGGTTATCGCCACATCGATAGCGCCCAAGCATATGGTAATGAAGAGGGTGTTGGTAAAGCCATTAAAGAGAGTGGATTAGCAAGAGAAGAAATCTTTATCACCTCCAAAGTGATGGCGGAATTTAAGAGCGCGAAGAAAGCGAGAAAATCCATTGAAGATTCTTTAGCTAGACTTGGAGTGGACTATATCGATTTGATGCTCATTCACTGCCCACAACCATGGATTTTATTCCGCGGAAAAAGACGCTTTTTTAAAGAAAATATTGAGGTTTGGCAGGTTTTAGAGGAATTTTATAAGGCAAAAAAGATTCGTGCGATTGGTGTTTCTAACTTCCTTGTTGATGACTTAGAAAACATCATGAATCATTGCGAAATCAAACCAATGGTGAACCAAGTTTTATGTCATATTGGAAACACTCCAATGGACGTCATTAAGTTCTGTCAAGAAAACGACATCGCTATTGAAGCTTATTCCCCAATTGCTCATGGCCGCGCTTTAGAAAATGAGGCTATCGTCAAGATGGCGGAGAAGTATCATGTCTCAGTTGCTCAATTATGCATTAAGTACACATTACAGCTTGATACTATCTCTTTACCAAAGGCGAGTAGTAAAGAACATATTGAAGATAATCTCAAACTCGATTTTGAAATCTCTGAAGACGATATGATTGAACTCATCAAACTCAATGAGATTGATTATGGCAAGGATGCTTTCTGGCCAGTCTTTTGGAAGAGAAATAGAGCAAAGTAATATTGCCTACTTTATAAATCGGTTATAATAAATCCGTAAGAACAGAGCCTCGCAAACACTTTTGGGAAATAGTTTAGAAGGGCTCTTTTATTTTGCTAGTTTCATCAACGTTACTAATAAAAGGCAAATCACAATGATGATTAAAATTTCTTTTAAATCATGAAGTTGTTTCATTGCACGTCACCTCGCTTTCTATGTTTAGATTGCGAGGTCTCTGTTCCGAGTTTTAAAGTCTTGTCTTTGACGAGAGTAAGAAATGTGCTAACATAACCATGGAAGCCCCAAGCGAAACTTTTGTTAGCTGTAACGCTTGCTTCCTACGGGACCCTTATCTAAGGGTTTTTCTTTTCCCTCAAATAAGAATCGGCCATAAGACCATGAGTGATAAAGAAACCACAAGGATTATCTTTATAACAATCATCAGCATTCCCTCCTCTCCACACGAGTAGGAAGAAGGGGATCCATGGCGAGTGATTACGCTTTGTCTTTAGCGGTAAAGAAAAAGATCCTTACATATTTGTAACTAGGTATGTAAATCTCATTTTTTCCCACACGAGTTTTGAAAGAGTATTTTATACTCTTTATTTTTTTCTCTTTTTTACTAAGACGACGAAAAATAGGCAAAATAAAGAAAAAGTGAGAAATAAAACTCACTTTTCTATTCATAATCTTTTAATATGATTGAGTAATGAGTATCCAAGAATTCTTTAATCTTTGTAATTCTCATCCTTGGGCGTATATCGCCTTATTTATTAACTTTGGTGTGATCTTTGTTAACGGTTGGACTGATGGTCCTAACTCAATAGCGACTTTAGTTACCACAAGAAGTATGGGACCAAAGAAGGCTGTTATAATGTGTGCGATATTAAACGCTTTAGGTGTTCTCACCATTGGAGCGTTCGCTAAATACATCTCTACTCTAGTAGGAGGAGATGTCTCTCAAACAATCGCTAACTTAGTGAGCTGGGGTAACGCCAGCATTGATCAAATACTCTGTGCGATTAGTTGTGGTTTGCTCGCTATTATCGTGGTCTCGATGACCTGTACTTATTTTGGTTTCCCATCTTCTCAGTCTAACTGTTTGGTGGGTGGCATCACTGGTGCGGGTTTTGCTTTAATGGCCCTTGGTCATAAAGGCTCTATAGGAATAAATCCATGGGTAAAAGTTCTCGTCGGCTTTGTAGGATCTCTATTATTAGGCTTCTTACTTGGCTATCTATTCACCTTACTCATCCAAAGAATATTTAAAAAAGTCTCTAAAGGTGCATCCACCCGATTCTTTAATGTTGGTCAGATTGTTACTAGTGGTTTGATGTCTTTTATGCATGGGGTCCAAGATGGAGCCAAGTTCCTTGGTATCTCTATTCTTATTGGAGCGATTCTCTCTACCTCTAGTGGTGGGGTCTACACTGAAACATTAAGCGCTTTAAGTGGTACCTGGTGGCTATATGTTCCAGTCGCTATCTTTATTACTTTAGGCACCTTTATGGGTGGCTATAACATTATTAAAACAATGGGTAAAGGCATGGCAAATTTAAAAAAATACCAGGCTTTTGCTACAGATATCGCTTCTAGTGTCGCTCTTTTACTAGCGACGTTTTTTGGTTTACCAGTCTCTACTGGAACTGTTAAATCAACATCCATTATGGGTGGAGGAGCGGCTAGAAGCTTTAGAAGAGTGAAGTGGCCAACCGCAGGTAAAATGGTCATGTGGGGCGCTCTTGTCTTCCCCTTATCCATGATCGCGGGATTCCTACTTGTGATGATATTAATTTGGACGACTAAATAGTCCAGGAGGCAAATATATGTTTAAGAAAAAGAAAGCACAAAAAACAAATTACTATTTCTCTTCTTTCCCACTCCTTGCGGAGTATTCTCTTAAATGTGGAAACATGATTTTAGAGTTCATGGAGAACTTTGATGAATCTAAACTTGAAAGTATCCAAGATTCCGTTCACCAAGTTGAACATGAAGCAGATAACGTTAAACATGAAGTCACCGCGAAGCTTCTAACAGAGTTTATGACTCCAATTGATAGAGAAGACATCTTTGCTCTTCTTAGACTTATCGATGATGTTACTGACGCGGTAGAAGAGATTTCTTTAAAACTATATTTATATAACTACACCTCTTTACCTGAAGGTACGATTGAGTTTATGAAGCTCACTGTGGAATGTATCTCTAAGATGGTGGAGTGCTTAAAACAGTTCCCTAACTACTTAGTCAAAGAAGTCTTTGATCCATACGTTCAAGAAGTCGTCTCTATAGAAGAAGAGAGTGATAAATACTATATGGAAGATATCCACGCTTTATATTTAGTGAAGATGGATGAATTATCTCGTCATAAAGCAGAGGCTATGTATTCGATGCTAGAAGAAGTATCTGATAGATGTCGAGAAGTCTGTCGCTTCTGTCAAAATATCGCTTTAAAGAATATTTAGATTATAATAAAGGTATCTATGAAAGTAAGAGTGACAAGAAATAAACATAACCTCGTGAAGGCCGCTCCATTATTTCTCGACGGAAATAAAAGAGTAAGAATCCCGAAAAAAGAGGAAAAGAAATAAGAGAAGGCACATAGTGCCTTTTTCTATAACCCATTATGAAGATCAAAGCTATCTATATGGATATCACCAAGGTCGGTGAAAAAGTAGACGCGATAGTGAACGCCGCTAACGAGTCTCTTTTGGGTGGCGGAGGTGTTGATGGAGCGATTCATCGGGCTGCTGGACCAGAATTATTAAAAGAATGTCGCCAACTTCATGGCTGTAAACCAGGAGAAGCCAAGGCCACTAAAGCGTATAACTTAAAGAATAAATACATCATCCACACAGTTGGACCTAGATACTATAGTGACCCTCATCCAGCGGAGACACTTGCTAATTGTTATAAAAACTGTTTGTTACTTGCGGACTCACTAGGATTAGAGTCGATTGCTTTCTGTTCAATATCTACTGGAGTGTTCGCTTATCCTCTTATGGAGGCTATTGAAATCGCGGCAAAAGTGATTGGAGAATATCAACCAACTTCACTCAAGAAAGCTTATATGTGTATCTATCCATATGAGGATGAAGTGAATATCTATAACCAGTTCTTTGATAAGATAAAATAAGTATAAGAAAAACCCACATTTTAGGAAAAATATCCGGAATTTGTGGGTTTTTTGTTTGATTTTTAATCGTTTTTATCTTTTCTAAAGAAGAAGTTATGAATCTTTCTTTTTATAACGAGTTTACCATTTTCAATGACGCTATCCTTGACGATTTTTAAGATGAGAGATTCGAGTTCGCTAGTGATAGTTTCGTCTTTATAAAGCTCGTATTGAGTCTTTGTCTGTTTTGCGATTTCAATGGCTCTTTTGATATCTCCATTAACGTTATAGATATCTTCTTTTTGTGTTTCTCTATTTTGATTAGCGACAGACCAAGTCTTGATATCGATAATCTCTTTAATTAAGGCGTTATAGATGACGTGCATGGTCTCTATTCTAGAAGAGTTATCAATCATAAAGAGGAATCCCGCGATGATGAGTTTAATTGCGTATTCACTTAAGCCAACATATAGACCTTCATAGTGGTTTCTTAAATAGAACTCTAGGAGATAGGCTTTATCTTCTACGAGTAGATAAGACTCTAAGTTCTCTTTGATGTCACTTAATAGTGTCTGATACTTCTTCTCATTGCCGTAGTACTTATTCGCCTTCTTATAATAACGAATAATGACCTTTTCAATTTTCTTTCTATTAAGTCTCTTTCCATTAATAACTATTGAGTTATCCTTATTGAGTTCATCTTTGATGGAGCCATATAACTCATGCTTAATCGTGAGCTCATTGATTCGATCTTTATAGTCTATTTGACTAGTCATCTTATTAAGAGCTTTACCAATTGGCTTTTCATTAGGATCTTCTTTTTCATCGATGATGCTTTCATAGTCCATCTTTAAAGCGTATAAGAAGAGTTCACTATAATAGGAGAACAACCAACTAAAGATAAATGAGAGGACTTGGATAATTAAGAAGATGCTAGAGAAGATAAGGAACATTCTATTCGCGTCTGTACTTCCATATCTTACTGTCACATAGATGTTATAGATAATGACTCCAAGTTTTAAAAACCAAGAGATGATATGAATAATTCTTTTGGAATTCTTCTTTAAACTCCTGGCGTTGAAGTCAGTGATATCCACAGTGCATATATCAATCACTAAGAGACTCACTGCAAGAGTGAGCACAAGAGAATATAAGATAACTAGATACAAAGTATCTAAATGAGTGCAAATTAAATAGATGTAATAGGCAATAAAAATCACCTGTGTCAGTATCCCTAGGATAAAGAGATACTTCTTCACACTTCTTGAGATATTGGAAATGACGGATCTTGAGTTATCAAACATACAACTATTATCTTATAAATTTTTGTAAAAAGATACGGCAAAAAGAAGCAAAAGCTTTGCTTTTTTTAAAAACTAGAGATTTTAGCTTCAATTAATCTCTTTTGATGTTTTCGAAAATTTGATTCGTAGTCATCATCTTCCAAATGACTCGAATTAGTTTTCTTGTTGTGGCAATTATCGCGACATTTGTTGCCTTTCCTTGTCTTAACTTTGAGTAATAGTATTCAGAAAAGACAGGAGAATGAATTCTTAATTTTTGAACACTTAGTGCAAGAGCGTATCTCAAAATAGGAGATCCTCTTTTTCTAATATGGCCTTTATGA
>CAMKFP010000010.1 GCA_946411895.1 uncultured Caryophanales bacterium | reverse complement strand
CTTAAAATCCTGCGGTAGCGATACCGTACCGGTTCGATTCCGGTCCCGGGCACCAGCTGAAAAAAATCCCCTTTTGTAAAAAGGGGTTTTTATTTGTCTAAAGAACGAGAGTTATAAAGTGTAAGCACCTTTGGTGCTTATTTTTTTGTTTTGTTATTGAGAAAACTTTTATATAATAAAAAGGAAAATATAAGGTAGAGGCAATCTACTAGGAGAACATATGAAACATATTATTATTTCTAATGAACACGCCGGTCATGGTTTAGAGAATGCGAGAGTTTCTCAAGAAACAGTTGCTGAAGCGTTTAAAGGACTTGATTTTGAATATCATGTAACCGAAGGACCAAAAGAAGCTATCTCTTTCTTAAAGAAGAGACTTGCTAAAGAAAAAGAACCAGTAAGAATCTATTGCTGTGGCGGTGACGGTTCCATCCATGAAGCTGTCCAAGGCATTATGGGATTTGAAAATGTTGAATTAGCTATTTACGCAAACGGAACAGGTAATGACTTTGTCAAAACCTATTCTAAAGATAGAACATATGAAGGTATCGTTAAAGGCAAAGGCGGCGAAAAGCGCTTTAGTGATTTTAAAGAATTAATCAATGCGAAAGCTTACCCAATTGATATTTCTAAAGTCAGCGGTCCATCTTTAAAAGAAGATGTCTACTCCATCAACGTCATCAACTTTGGTTTTGACGCGATTGTAGGCGCGCGTGGTAATTACTATAAAGAAAATGGTCTTCCAGAAGCCGCGGTTAAAAAAGGCATGGATCCATATGACTACGCTTTAAAATATGACGCCATGAAACATGGTAGATTTAATGACATTATCGTCTACGCTGATGGTGAAAAGCTTAACGAAAAGCAAATGCTCTTAGCCACAGTCGCTCAAGGACAATTCGTCGGGGCGAAGTTCTGGGCTGCTCCTAAGAGTGATAATACCGATGGCTTAATGGATGTTTGTTTATTAAAAACAATGACCATGCTTGGCTTAGGTATGATTATTGGCGGATACACCAAAGGCAAACACTTAAATAAGAAAAAGAGAAAAGTCGTTTATAGAAGAGCTAAAGAAGTGAGAATCGCTGCTCCAGAAGATATCGATTTATGTGTTGATGGCGAAATGTATTCTGGCAAGGACTTCACTATTACCTGTATGCCAGGCGCTATCAAACTCGTCATTCCTGAATAATACGTTTTATGGTTTTTGAAATCTTTACAATTCTTTGCTGTTTAGGCCTAGCTGTTAGTAGCGCCTTCACCTTCTGGCCAGTCAAACATGGCTATGACTTTTATCGTCCTTTAGTGATGGGCTTAGCAGGTTATGTAGCGGGATTTATTCTCGTCCTCTTATTCCTCTACATTATTGGCTTTTTCAGCAAAAAAGATATGCAAAAGCCCTCTAAATTTTATCAATTCTTACTCCATCACGGAGTTAGTTTCCTCCATTTACACATTGGAGTGAAGACCAAAATTAAGGGTGGAAAAAAGATTCCTTATGGGCAGAAGTTTCTCTTAGTTTGTAATCATATTTCTAACTTTGATCCTATGGTTATGATTGAGCACTGGCCACAATATAATCTCATCTATATCACCAAAAAAGAGAACTATAAGATTCCTATCATCAATAACTTAATGAGAGGTGCTTGTTATCTCCCAGTTGATAGAGAAGATCCAATCCAATCTCTCGGCGTTATGAGAACCTGTGTTGAATGGATTAAAAAGAAAGTCTGCTCAGTGGTTATCTTCCCTGAAGGCACCACCAAACATAAAGAGACACTTGCTCCATTCCATGAAGGCGTCTTCAACGTCGCACTTAAAGCGCATTGCCCACTTGTTGTCTGTACGATTAAAGGCACAAAAGAGATTCATAAGAACGTGAAAAAGCCATTCAAATTATCTCACGTCACTATCGAAGTTCTCCGCACCATGCCTTATGAAGAAATAAGTGAGATGCCAGCAAAACAATTAGCGGACAAGGTCCACGAGATGATGCTTGAAAACTTAAATAAATAACAGCTATCGAAAGATGGCTGTTTTTATTGAATACACATACATATACACCTATAATGGATTTATGGACAAAATAGCATTTTTAAATAAAGTCATGGGTCAACCATGCAAGATTATCTCTCCTTTAGTTGGAGGGATGATGAACGAACTCTATTTGTTTTCCTGTTTAGATAAGAAATATCTTCTTTATATCTCAACTGAGCAGGCTAACGAAATGGTAGATCGTCCACTAGAAAAACAACACATTGATATTGTTAATTCTTTAGGAATTACCAATAAGAACGTCTACTTTGATGCCTCTAAAGGTATCAAGATTAATGAATACATCGAAGGTAACTCTCTTGACCACATCGATGATTTTGATTACGACAAAGTCGCCAACTTGCTTCACGCGCTTCATGATAGCGGTAAACTCTCTTCCGATGACTATAATCCATTTAAGAGATTTGAAGGCTACTATAAGGAAGCTAGTGAGTTTGTTAAAGAACACGACCACCACTTCTTAGTTCTCAAAGACTTCTTAATGGAAAATAAGGAATTCTTAGAGAAACAAAAGAAAGTTCTCGCGCATAATGATGCGCAAAGAAGCAACATTGTTCGTGGAGATAATGGAAGATATTATCTCATCGACTTTGAATTTATGGCCAATAACGATCCAATCTATGATATCGCTACATTCGGTAATGGAGATGTCTATGAGGGATATCGTTTATTAAAACACTATTATCTAGAACCAAGTGAAGAACAAAAACAAAGATACTTCCTTTGGAGAATCTATGTCTCTCTTCAATGGTATCTAGTAGCCTTGGTGAAACACTATCGCGGAGAAGGAGAAATCCACCACTACAATTTCCTAGCGGTGGCCGCTCACTTCTTAGAGAACGCGCAAAAAGCGTACCAAGGATATAAAAACATAGGTGAGGAGGATAACGAACTATGTTAGAAGAACAAGATCTATTAGAACCTCGAAAAGCGTATGAAAGGATTAAAGGCGAACATATCGAAAACGCGACTAAGTATTTCGATAAGTTAGCAGAAGTCGCGGAAACCGACATCGAAGCCAACGCCATCACAGTGAGAAAATACTATGAGACGATGGACCAAATCAAAGATGCCGATAAGATTCGTTCAAAAAAGAAGAGCCAACGCGGTGCATTTATCTTCTTAACTATCTTAGCGATCATTACTGCCATTGTGATGGGCGTCATGATTGGTTTAAAGACAATTCCAATCTGGGCTGCTATTCTCTCAATTGTCGCGTGTGTCGCTTTAGCGATCTTCTTAATCGTTTATATCGTTAAAAAGATCAACCCAATCATCAAAAAGCAAAACGAAGTGATTGCGAGACTTCAAAAACAAGCCGATGCCTTAAAAGCTGAAGCTTTTGAACAAATGAGAACACTCAACAATTCCTATGACTGGAATATGCAAGTTGATGTTCTTAATGAGACAGTCCCTCTCTTCCATATGGATAAGTACTTCGATGTGGAAAAATACACCTATCTCAATCAAAAGTTTGGTCTTGGTGAAGAAGATGAACATCACTCCACCTTATATGTTCAATCTGGTAACATCTTAGGTAATCCATACTTAATTGAAAAAGGACGTGTCCAATATATGGGCACAAAGACATATGAAGGTCATCTCACTATTACATACACCGTTAGAGTGCCAAATGGTAAAGGTGGTTATACCACCTCAACAGTGACGCAAACCTTAACCGCCCATGTCACTAAACCATGTCCATATTACGATCTTAGAACCAGCCTTATCTATGGCTGTGAAGCTGCTCCAAAACTTCAATTCTCTAGAAATCCAACATTCAAGAGTGGATCCAATGAAAAAGAAACCAAGAAGTTTATCGAACACGGTTCCAAACAAATTGAAAAGAAGGCCATTAAAGAAATCTCTAAGACCTTCACACCAATTGGTAATATGGAATTTGAAACCATGTTTAACGCGCTTAATAGAAACGATGAAATGCAATTCCGTTTGCTCTTCACCCCACTCGCGCAACGTAACATGTGTGACTTAATCAAACAAAAAGAACCATATGGTGATGACTTTGTCTTTATTAAAGACAGAATGCTCAACCTCATCAGAACAAGACACTCTCAAAACTTTGATTATTCTGGTGATCCTGATATGTTCATTGACTTTGACTATAACAAAGCCAGAAAGAAATTCATCGATTACAATGATGCCTTCTTACGTAACTTCTACTTCGATATGGCACCACTTATGTGTATTCCTTTATATCATCAATATCCAACTGATGAATATATCTTTGAAAAGAAGTTCGCGTATAACGTCACATCATATGAAACCGAATCTATCGCTAATAGTTTCAACCCAGATAGATTCATGCCAGAAAACTGCGCGACACAGTTGATCTTAAAGAGCAAATTCGTCAAAGCGCATGGTAAAGCCGACCTTGTGAATATTACAGCGCACGGCTTTAGAACAGTGGAACACATTGACTATGTTAACGTTCTTGGTGGAGATGGAAAACTCCATGCCGTTCCCGTTCACTGGCTTGAATATATTGCCGTCCAAAAGACCACACCAATGGAAGTGCAATATCAACCAATTGCTAGACAAAAGCTATTGAATAATAAAAATAGTTCGGAATTTTCAAGTTTTATTCAAAAATATGTTCAAGATAATGCTATAATATATGGTAGAGGTGTGTTCGGGTTCGTTCCATCTGGAAATAGCGAATATAATTCTAGTGAACTAGAACAAACCGTCAACAAATTCAATAAATAGGAGGATTTCTAATTATGGCAAATGAATTAGATGAAGTCACTGGTCCAGTTAACGAAGCTGGTAGAGACGCTAGAGTCATCGAAAAACAAGTACCTGTTACTGTCGGTACAGGTAGCACAGTGTTCACTGTGGCAATGTGGGTTTTAGGTATCATCCCAGGATTAGTTTTGCTTGGTGCAAAAGTTAAAGCACAAAGAGTGCTCAGCCAAATGCAACAAAGAATTCAAGCTGCGGCTAGCCAAATTGATAACTATCTCGAACAAAGAGTCATGATTCTTCAAAACTTAGCGAAGTTAATCGAAAAAGAAATGGCTTTTGAAAAAGAGACATTAGAAAGCATCGCTGCCTATAGAGGCGGTGTCAGACCAGATCAAATGAATGAAGCTGCTGGCAAGATTGAAAACGTTAACACTCAATTAAAAGCAGTATTTGAACAATATCCAAAGCTTCAATCCATCGCTGGTGTTGAAAAGGCTATGAAAGACAATGATTATCTCCAAAGAGAAATCACTGCCGCTAGAGAAGTCTACAATGACTGCGTCAGACAATGGAATGAACAAATCTTCGTTTGGCCATCCTATAAGATGGTTGCTGCTAAGAAAGGATATACAACTCGTATTCCATTCAGCACCACAGCCGAAATTAGAGCCAAAGCTAGAGACGTATTCTTCTAATACAAATACAATCAAAAAAGGAACTGGGCTCCAGTTCCTTTTCTTTTGCTCTTTTATATGATTGGAGAACAATCAACTTTTCTTTTATCCACTCTATGGCCAAGTGATTCCACCGCGATGAGGAAGCGGTCAATTCTATCTTTATAAGATAGATCAAAGTAGATGTACTCGGAATTCTCAATGTTCTTAGTTAAGATATTGAGTCTACCATATGGAGATAAATCCGCGTTCTTTCTGAGTTTCTCTAATACCACAGTGTGAATATCTTTAAAGTCGATATGTTTAACTGGGTTATAGTGATACTCATCTCCATCAATGCTACTAGGAGCATAATCAGAGAAGATGACAAAACCTTTTTCTGTCACCGCGATAGCGGCAGGATAAAAGTTCTTGGTTTCATCGATTTGATATAGGATTGGCGCGACAGCGACAATCTTTTCATTTTCATTAAAAACAACTTGCATATTTATATACTAATATAAGTAAAACAAAAATTCATTAAACTTTTCATTACCCCTATAAACTTTTCTTTATGATTGTGGTAATATCATCTAGGTGATATTATGGACGATTCAGAAAAACTTATCATAGAAACACTAGATAAAATTAGACATTTCTTACAAAAAGATGGCGGAGATATCGAATATGTCTCCTTTAAAGATGGAATCGTCTTTGTGAGAATGCACGGAGCTTGCCAAGGCTGTATGTACGCAGATGCGGATATTAAAGAGCTCGTTGAAGTTATACTTCAAGAAGAAGTCCCAGGCGTCGTAGAAGTCCGTATTACCGAACAATAATTGGGGTGTAGCCAAGCGGTAAGGCAGCGGACTCTGAATTCGCCACTCACTGGTTCGATCCCAGTCACCCCAGCCAATGTGCTATAATAAACTAGCCTAAAGGAGATAAAAATATGAAATACTGCGCAAAGTGTGGAGCATCTTGTCAAGATGATGCGAAGTTCTGTGAAAAGTGCGGTCACGAATTTGATAAACCAATTCAAGGTGAAGTAGTTGATAATAAAAAGAAAAGCTCTTCTCCTACCACCAATGAAGTCTTATCAGTCATTGCTTTAGTCTTAATGATTATCAGCACCGTCTTAATGGGCTTTGCTCTCATCCCACTACTCTGGTGCATTCCAATGACACTTCATTACAATAGACTTAGAGAGAAAAAGCAAAAACCAACACTAGGATTTGCCATTTGCTCTCTCATCTTCGTCAGCGTCTTCGCTGGCATCATCATGATTGTTCAATCAACCATGGATGTCGATGAGATGTAATTAAACTAACAAAAAACAAAGACCCGATTGCTCGGGTCTTTTATTTTATAAAAGAATATTTTCTTTTCTATTGGTGACGATGTAGCCTTTACGGTTATAAACGTCTTTTCTATTGTATTTGATTGGTGAACCATCTGGCTCGATAAATAAGCCACCGGCTTCTTCCACAATCGCTTGGCAAGCAGCGGTATCCCATTCTTTGGTACCAGCGCTTAAGCGATAGGTGAGTTCGGCCTTTCCGTGCGCGATACGACATGGTTTTAAGCTAGAACCGTATTTCTCCACTCTGGTGATTTTATCAGAGTGTTTCTTAATGAGCTCTTGTTCTGCTTCAGTGAAGTGGAAGACACTACATAAGCAGGTGAGATTTTCTGTCTTATCATTAACGTGAATTCTTTCTTCATAATCCCCATTACGATAATAGGCTCCATTACCCTTGCTAGCGTAATAGATTTCGCCTGTTACAGGAACGATAACGACGCCCACGACTACTTCATGTTTGTAGGCTAAGGCAATGTTTGTGGTAAAACCACCATCACGGGCCACGAAATCTTTGGTGCCGTCAACTGGGTCAACGATCCAAACATAGTCGTTATCAAGTCTAGCCAAATCATCATCGCTCTCTTCGGTTAAGAAGGCATGGGTTGGGAACTTTTCATGTAGATAGGCTCTAATGATTTCGTCCGCTCCTTTATCAGCGACAGTTACTGGTGAATTATCGTCTTTAATCTCGACGTCAAATTGATGGGCATAGACGTTTAAAATATGAATTTTCGCCTTCAAACCCGCTTCAATTGCTTCTTTTACTTCTTTTTCCCACATAATTCGTTCTCCTTAAAGTATTCGATATTTACTTCATCAAGTTCGCGTAAAATCATGTTGATATTTTCCTCAGAGAAATGAGGGAGAGTGACGCCTGCTGCATGAGCGTGGCCACCTCCACCATGAGATGCACAGACTGGTTGAACAGTCGCAGAATTGCTTCTCACTTCAATTCCTAAGGTTCCATTTGGGTTCTCACAGAAGAAGGCCCAAATTGGATATTTTTTGATGTTGCTAATCAAATTAACCATGTTCGCGGCTTGTGGACCTTCTAGGTTAAATTTATCTAGAACATCTCTAGTGAGAACACAGTAAATAACACCATGTTCTGTTTTCTTATAATGTGTAAAGACATAGCCTCTAATTCTCATGGAGTTTTCACTCGTCATGGTAAGAATGGTATTTAAAGCACGTGGCTCAACACCTTGTTGGCATAATCTACCAACGGTTCTAAATATAGCAGGGAAGTCTTTTACAAATTGGAATCTACCGGTATCGGTAAGAATTCCTAAATATAGCGCTTCAGCGGCTCGCTTGTTCATCGGGAAGTGTTGCTCTTCAATAAGAGTAACGAGGATTTCACAAGTCGAGTTGGCATCTTCGATCAAGACATATGGTCCTTCATTGAAGTGACCTGTATCAATGTGGTGATCAATTTTGCACCACGCTTTAGCGTGATAGATTCTTTTATCTTCGGCTCTTTCTAAATCGTTAGAGTCGACTAGTATTGCTAAGGAGTTCTCGATGATTGAGTCATCAATGATGTCCATAGCACCTAAACGTTCGAAGAAATCTGGAAGGCCGCTTCCAACGGCGTACACCTTCTTGCTTGGGTAGGCCATAGAGATTGTTTCCCTAAGACCAATTTGAGAACCGTAGCAATCACCATCTGGATGTAAGTGTCCAAAGATGACAATTGAATCGTATTTCTCAATGAGCTCAACAATTCTTTCAAACATAGAGGTTTAGAATTCTTCTTTGTCTTCGTCTTCTTCTTCGGAATCGCTATCGCTCTTCTCGTCATCCTCTTCTTTTGGTTCTTCGAAGATTTCGTTGTATTCTTTTTCTTCTTCGTCATCTTCGCGATCATCATCAGAGGTTTCAACGTCACTATAGACGTCTTTCATATCAATATGAACTTTGTCAAATGTATGACGGCTTCTTAAGTCCCAGTTGTTTTCGCCTAATGTGACGAAACGTCCATCAAGGGTGAGGTTAGTGTAAAATCTAGATACTTTAGCACTAGCTTCCTCATCACTTAAGCCTGCCGCTTCTCTCACAGCTTCCCAGATTTTTGCAAAACTGATTGGCTCTTTTTGAGAACTGACAAAGTCATAAGCATGTTCAATTAATGATTTATCCATGTCTAATCTCCTTTTGCTCTACATATGTGTAGGAGCGCTTACCCCAACTAAACTTAGGGCATTTTTCATAACTTGTTTACTCGCATAGCAAAGTGCTAAACGAGAGGAAGAAACATCAAGATGTTCCTTATCTATTACTCTACATTCAGTATAGAAAGCGTGAACGAGTTCCGCTAACTCATGAATATAGTTTGTAATCTTATATGGGGCTCTTTCTTTTGCGGCGTCTTCCACAACATCCACAAATAAAGCGATGTGCTTTAATAAAGCAGATTCACTATTGGTTTGAAGTTGCTTGCCGTCAAAATCAAGAGGAATATCTTTACCTTGTTCTAAGATAGAACAAAGTCTAGCATGTGCGTATTGAGCGTAATACACAGGGTTAGAACTAGACTTCTCAACCGCAAGGCTCATATCAAAGTCTAAATGACCAGAAGCCGCACGCATGGCAAAGAAGTATCTAGTGGCGTCCACACCAATCTCCTCATAAAGATCTCTTAATGTGATCGCATCACCCGCACGTTTAGAGGCTTTATATTCTTGACCGTCTTTAATGAATCTCACCATTTGGATGAGTTCAATATCAAGGACATCACTAGAATATCCATGCATCATAAGAGCGCTCTTCATACGGTTGATATAACCATGATGATCCGCACCTAAAACATCAACGAGTTTATCAAAACCACGGGACATCTTATTGACGTGATAGACGATATCAGGCATGAAGTAGGTATAATCACCATTGCTCTTTTGAATAACTCTATCCTTATCATCAAGGTAGTCAGTTGTTCTAAGTAAGAGAGCACCATCTTGCATATATGTATGTGGTTTTAAGTATTCAATTTCCTTTTCAACCGCACCATTGCTTCTCACTTTTCTTTCGGATGAAAAAACATCAAATTTCACTCCAAAAGTCGCTAAATCACGCTTAATTTTTTCTAATTCGAGTTCGCTACCTCTATCCATGAAGAATGCTAAAGCGTTCTCATCTTTAAGCAATCTATCGCCTTCTTCATCAAGGATTTGTTTAGCGATAATCTTTACGTCTTCTCCGTGATATCCATCTTCAGGAAGGGTGAATGGAAGACCTAAAGCTTCTAAATATCTAGCTTGGACAGATAAGCCAAGATTTCTAATTTGGTTGCCAGCATCGTTAATATAATATTCACGTGTCACATCGTAACCTGCGAATTCCATAATGCGAGCGATAGAATCACCAATAGCCGCACCTCTAGCATGACCAACGTGTAAGTCGCCGGTTGGGTTGGCGCTGACGAATTCAACATTTACTTTGTAATTCTTCTTTTCTCCTCTACCAAAATCATCACCTTGTTCGTGAACTTTTTTGATGATGGATTGAAGTGAATCTTTCTTCATGAAGAAGTTAATAAAACCAGGTCCAGCAATCTCGACTTTTTCGATATTGGACATATCTAAATTCTCCACGATCAAATTAGCGACATCTCTAGGAGCTTTAGCGAATAAACGAGAAAGTTTCATCGCAGCGTTTGTCGCATAGTCTCCATGGGCTAAGTCACGAGAATGTTCGATGATGATATCAGAAAGTTCGACTTGCTTATCAAGTTTAGCAAGCGCGGACTGGATATTGAGTTTAAGTGATTCAATTAAATTCATAGTTGACCTTTTATTATACTTGTCTCTTGTTTATAAACAAGATTATTTTTCAATTAATAGAACAATGGATTCCGCTTTGACGGCAAGGCGCGCGCCAATGGCATCGAGATTTTCATTGGTTCCAGCTTTGATTGAGACATTTTCCACTTCTGTATTAAGGAGTTTAGCAATGTTCTCTCTCATTTGTTGTTTGTAGTTCTTAAGCTTTGGTTCTTCTAATGTGATAGAAATATCAACATTGTTGATCTTATAACCGCGACGGTCCATAAGGTCATAGACGTATTTCACAATCTTAGAAGAGTCCATGTCTTTATTAGCGGGATCACTATCAGGGAAATGAGTTCCAAGATCGCCTTCTGCTAAGGCGCCTAAAATAGATTCCGCTAAAGCGTGATAGACAACATCGCCATCACTATGAGCTTGTTCACCCATATAGTGAGGAACATTGACACCACCGAGCATTAATGGACGACCATAGATTAATCTATGGATATCACTAGCAAATCCGATTCTCATTACTTTCTACCTGATACATTAAATTTGAAGAACATGATGTCCCCATCTTTAGGATAGTATCCCTTTCCTTCAGTTTTTAATTTACCTGCTTCTTTAACTGCAGATTCACTTCCGAGTTCATGGATGTCTTCATAGCGATAGACTTCCGCGCAGATAAATCCATGTTGGAAGTCGGTGTGGATGACACCAGCGCACTCAGGAGCGCTCATGCCATTTTTAAATGTCCATGCGCGACATTCATCTGCACCTACAGTGAAGAAGGTGGATAAATTTAACAATTTATATGTAGCCTTGATAACTTTCTCAAGACCAGATTCTTTAATACCGAGTTCATCTAAGAAGACTGCTTTATCTTCAGGAGATAATTCAGATAGTTGAGATTCAATCTCACAGCTCACAGGAATCACTTCGTTAGATTCTGCTAAAGCGTATTTCTTAACTTCTTGATAGTATTTCGCATTATCTAAATTAGATAAGTCGTCTTCAGAAACGTTAGCGACATAGATAATTGGTTTCTTTGTTAATAAATGATAGGCTACTTTAACAAACTCTTCTTGCTCTTCAGAAAGTTTCACTACTCTAGCGGGTTTACCTTGATCAAGAGCTTCTTTTAACGAAGTTAAGACACCCATTTCAAAGATGGATTCTTTATCTTTTTGAATACGGGCTTTATTAGAAATCTTTTCGATTCTCTTATCAACAGTGTCAAGGTCTGCCATCACGAGTTCGAGATTGATGACTTCGATATCTCTAATTGGATCAACATTTCCTTCAACGTGAACGATGTCAGCGTTTTCAAAACATCTCACCACTTCGACGATCGCGTCGCACTCTCTAATATGAGCTAAGAATTGGTTACCAAGACCTTCACCATGAGAAGCGCCACGGACTAATCCAGCGATATCATAGAATTCGACTGTCGCAGGAATACGACGTTGGGGTTTAAAAATACCAGTGAGAAAATCTAGTCTCTCATCAGGGACATTGACAACACCAGTATTAGGGTTGATAGTCGCAAATGGATAGTTAGCAGCTTCAACGTGAGAATTTGTAATTGCGTTAAATAATGTTGACTTACCAACGTTAGGCAATCCGACAATTCCAGCTTTTAATCCCATAATCTAATTCCTCGAATGACAATATATTATATTTAATATATGGATAATTGAAAAGCATTTATTGTTTTAATGCCTCCAAAGGAGAAATAGAAGTGGCGTTTCTACTCACCACTAAATGGGATATTCCTCCTATAAAGAAGGTGAATATCAACATCAAAACAAGGGAAAGTGGATTGAAGGAAAAGATAAAATTACCAGATAGGTTCTTAGATAATTCATAAGAGATTAAAAGGTTCACCACAAATAGTTCAACGCTCGCTAAGACAAAAGAGATTAAACACATCAGTATGGAGTGCATGAAAGAAAACTTTTTGCTCTCCTTTTTATTCGTGCCTATACATCTCGCTATAGCAATGTCTTTTTTGCCTTCTATTAGAAAGAGATAATTACAGATAGACAAAAGTAGGATTGAGATGATGATGGAGACTATTGAGAAGATGGCCACTGCAATTCTTATATAGGAACAGACTTGATTGATGCTTTCGGTAATTCCGTCAAACGGATTAACGACATCATATTGAGGGAAACCTCTAGTGAGTTTTACTATCACTGAATCGGCATAACTACTGCTTGTTAACTCTAAGGCAATTGTGTCCACAACAAGATCAAATGCTGACACCCCTAAACGTGATTTGAAATATCCTACAGTCCAATAAGAATCGTGATAGATGGTGTAGTTAGATGAATTAGTAACTCCTACAACTGTCAGTTCTTTAGTTATATAGTCTCGATAGATGTCTCCGTTGCTATTAGTAATCTCATTAGAAGTAAAGGCAATCTGGAGCTTTCTATTATCTATATTTAGTGTTCCTAATGTCTTAAGCAAGAATCCTTTGGACACCACTATTTCATCAAGGGTTTTAGGAGCGTTTCCTGTTAATAAATCACCGTCAAATACTGCAAATTTAACTCCATTTTGCAGAGTTTTCGAAAAATGTCCGCTTAAAACTCCTTTGGGCAATTCACTACTTTGTCCTTCCTTTAAAGTTAGTGTTGAATTCGCATCCATGACTTTTTCTAGTAGCTCTTCTGAAAAAGAGAAATACATCATTTTAGAAAACCCGCTCATCATGCTGCTCGGATAAAAACTATATCCACCGAGGGATCCATAAATCGGTTTACTTATATGAGAATCTAACTCTATAAAATTATCCGACAGACGCATTGGTATGTGGTCACTGAGATTTGCGAAGAATAATATCCTTTGTCTATCCTTAACATCTACATCTCTATATAGCCATGGATAGAACGTTGTATTAGCTATCTCAAACAAATAATCATCTCCATATGAAGCCTCAGATACTTCTTTTAAAAAATCATCGGGACTACCATTTGTATGGAAGTATGGCATTTTCTTCATGACCCAAGGATAGTAATCATGTTTATCAATGCTGTCATTAGTTGGGAATCTCATCCTCTCTTCAAACATGTATTCATTCCATAGATGATTATAGTGATAGAAACCTCCTTGTTTTTCTAAAGAAAAGGCTTTGAGTTTTACGATTTGTTGATCGTTATATTGCCAGTCATTATTTTCAAAATCAAAAGCGAATAAAAGCTCGTTCTCTTTAAGATAATCACTTAGTGAGGTGACGGTTCTTGTAATCTTTAAAGCGTAACAAATGCTCTCCACCATATCGATTGTTAATGCCATGACGACTTCGTCTTCCGCTAATGAATCAACTGGACCAGGATAAAGTTGAGGTGTTTCATAATCTAACCATCTAAATTCATTGATGTGTCGAGCGGATATTCCATCCACCACGGCTCTATAGGCGGTGGAAGCGACAGCGAACTCATTTCTATCTTTAAAGAACTGCTCAAAGTTCACATAATAGTTGACCCCGACATCTAAAACGTACTGGGGATATTTAGCTGCAATCTCCATAGCCTCATAATAACTACCAGCGTATTTCTCATAACTTATATGCCTGTTATTTTTAAGCGATACCATGATTTGGTTATCTTCCACAATAGATGAATAGGTCGCTTTGATATTGTCTGAAATCGAACTAGATAAAGATATTGATAGGCCAATCCCGATAAGAGCAAAGGATGTAATCAAATTACATATTGCCATTCTTCCTTTCCTTTTCTTGATAGTCGATAAGGTATGATGCATCAAAAACTGAGTGGTCACACTTGGTTTCTTATTCGTGGGTGTATTCTTTCTTACTGGCAAATAGATATTATGTTTGTTCTTATTTCTATAAGAAATATTGCTTATCTTTCCGTCATACATATGGATAATTCGATCAGCGTATTTCTCCATTAAGTCTTCATCATGAGATACTATGATAACGAGGGTTTTCTCGGCTACTCGTAAAAAGATATCCATAATCTCAATGGCTGTCTTACTATCTAAAGCACCTGTCGGTTCATCACATAAAAGAATTTGCGGATCATTCACTAAAGCACGAGCGATTGCCACTCTTTGTTTTTCTCCTCCAGATAGAACGCTCGCTCTTTGAGAGACCTTGCTTTTAAGTCCTACAAGCTCACATAGATCCAAGCACTTTCTTTTCTTGTGCTTATCTTTGATGTTGGATAACGTGTCTAATGGAAATAGTACGTTCCTTTCAACTGTCTCTAAATCAAAGAGTTTAAAGTCTTGAAAGATAAAACCAATATTTCTTAAACGGAAAGCACTTTTCTTCTCATCATTGAGTTTAGAGATATCAGTATCGTCAATAATAATGTTGCCTTCATAATCAAGTAGACCTCCTAAACAGTTTAATAAAGTAGACTTCCCACAACCTGAAGGACCCACTATAGCGATAAGCCCATATCTAGGTAGTTCTAAGTTGATACTTTTCAGTACTGCCTCTTGTTTAAATTTCTTTGAAACATTCACTAATTTAATCATTCGTCAACAAGCTCCTCTCTAATTGAAATCTTTTTAGAAAACGCAATCGGTAAATAGGTGGAAAATAGACTCACTAGAGTTGTTATCCCCACGATTAAAAGTGGCAGCAAGAAAGGTATATTCATGAACTTCGTAAAAGGTATATTGATGATACTCTCAAAACCTATAGTTCGCTTAACAATAAGATTAAGCAGCCACTGCATAATTGGTGCAAAAGCAAGCGAAAAAGCTGTAGAAATTGCTCCAATTAGAAGATTTTCATTAATATAGACGTCATTTATGCTATCTTTACTCGCTCCTAAACTTGATAGTATTGCGCTTGATTTTCTATCTTCTGTATAGGAGGAAAAAGAGACAATTCCAAGAATCAAAACGGTACCCAAAATAGCAATGAGCAAATAGATATCCATCCCTAATGTCGCGGCCTTGATTAAATCCCTTAGAGAGTCTCCAACAGTTATCGCTGGAGAATATAGATTATATGGTTCAGGTATTTCATCTATTGTTTGTCTAATCAACTCTTTATCTCTTACGTCTTTAGCGAACACTCGATAGGAATAAGAGGCTATCGCTTCATAACTAGTTGCCTTATCCACTAGTGAGAACCAAGACACACTCTCCCCTATATAAGCTGAGAGATTATTCATGGCAGTGTTGATGAGGTAGTCCTCTAAAGCCACAATTGGATAATACATTTTAGGAGTGGCTAGATAATTAAGTTCATCCACCACTCCAACAATATGGATTTCTTTTTCGTAAACGAAGTGATCAACAATGACTGGTTCATATTCATCATGAGTGTAGTATTTGTTCTCATAATGATGTTTGATATTTAAATAGACATTAAGTGGGTCAAAGCCTAGTTTACCTTTAAGGTAACTATGGGCTTTCTTATTGATAACTACTTCGTTTAGATTGTCACTACCAGGGAAGTATCCTTTTATTAACAAAGAGGAATCAACATAATCTCTTTCAAAAGAAAAGATTGGTTCATATAATAGATCCTCTAACATCTCATTACCTATATAAATAGGAACACCCATAGGGACCAAAGAATCATAATTGTTTGTTATCTCAAAGTTGTTTAGTATCACTTTGATGGATTCTAGTTCTTCTAAAGAAGGGCGAGAAACTTGAACAATTGAAACACCACTATCTTTGATAGTTTCGGAGAATTCTTTAGATAAAGTTAAAGAGCCATAATCAAATTGACGCTCACTAGCTTTTGCTATGGATGACGGAGCGCCATTAGAAAACCCAGCGATTAACAAAGTTGACGATAAGCCCACCACTAAAGAGATGATGGACAAAATGTTTCTTTTTAATCGAGATTTAAAATTGGTTTGAGAGAGGAATGATATCCAGCCTTTATTCTTTCCTTTGATATGATGTTCTTCTTTTTTAGAAACAGAATTAACTTTATGGGTAATCTCATCTTTAACAATTCTTCCGTCTTTAATGGAAATCACTCTATCCGAGTATTCCTTCATTTGCTTCTCATTATGAGAAACGATAATTACTAGTTTGCTTTTGCTGACTTCTTTTAATAAAGACATCACCTTATCTCCGTTTCGTGAGTCTAAAGCGCCAGTTGGCTCATCGCAAAGAAGAATTCGAGGCTGATTAATAAGAGCACGACAAAACGCTACTCTTTGCTTTTCTCCTCCTGATAAGTCACAACATTTATGCTCGTATAACTTCTCAGGGAATTTGATTTCTTTAAACTTCTCTATTGCGAGCTTCTTTGCCTTTTTAGCGGACATACCCTTTATTAATAAAGGGAGCATGACGTTATATAAAGCGGTTTGTCTTTCTAATAAGTTATAGTGTTGAAAGACTACTCCGATCTTTGAGTTACGATATTTCTCCTTTTGTTTGATTGAGTATTTAGTGATATCTTTCCCTTCAAAATAGATGTGTCCTTCGCTTGGATTATCAAATAAAGAGATCAGGTTTAATAATGTCGATTTTCCACTTCCGGACTTACCGATAATGGTCACTAATCCACTCGCTGGAAAAGAGATGTTGATACTCGATAGTATCGTTTTAATTTCGTGTTGATCGGTCTTCACGACCTTGCTTAAATTCCTAATTTCAATTAGGGCCATAAAAAATACCTCCTAATTATGTAACTAGGAGGTTTTGTCTCATTTTGTCCCAAAAAAGTTTTACATTTTAACTGCAGCAGGCACTTTTGGGAGACCTGGCATAGTCATGACCGCACCGGTTAGAGGGACGACGAATCCCGCACCAGCAGATAGACGTACTTCTCTAACAGTGATGGTAAATCCTGTTGGAGCACCTAATACTTTAGAATCATCAGTAATGGAGTTAGGAGTCTTAGCCATACAAACCGCTAAGCCTTTATAGCCCATTTTTTCGTATTGCTTAATTTGCTCATTAGCTAAATCAGTATAAACAACTTTGCCTGCTCCATAGATTTTCTTAGAGATTAATTCAATCTTATCTTTGATAGAATAGCTTTTATCTCCAATTGGATAGAGGGCTTTGAAATGGGATTTTTCATTATCTAAGATGTCTTTAACGGTTGTAGCAAGTTCCACTGCTCCTTCGGAGCCTTTAATCGCGCCTTCATTAAGGGCGAATCTATAACCATTAGAGATACACCATTTCTTGAGTTCTTCGATTTCTTCATCGGTGTCGCTTGGGAATCTATTAGCGGCAATCACTACAGGAACGCCATAGCCTTTCATGTTTTCAGCGTGTTTCTTTAAGTTACAGATACCCTCTTTCATGGCTTCAATATTTTGATTATCTAAGTCATCAAATTTCACTCCACCATGGAGTTTGAGGGCTCTTACTGTGACGACAAGCACAACTGCATCAGGAGAAAGTCCTGCTCTTTGACATTTAATGTCTAAGAATTTTTCTGCTCCTAAGTCAGCACCGAAGCCAGCCTCTGTAACAACAACATCAGCGAGTTTTAAAGCTAACTTTGTAGCGATAACAGAGTTACAACCATGCGCGATATTGGCAAATGGTCCACCATGAACAAGAACTGGGTTCTCTTCGAGAGTTTGCACTAAATTTGGATTCATCGCTGCGTGCATGAGTTTATAAATGGCGCCTCTAATGTGTAAGTCTCTTACTCTAATTGGTTTTTCTTCAAAGGTATAAGCGACGATGATATCTTCGGTTCTATCTAAGAATTCTTCTTCGTTATTAGAAATACAGAAGATGGCCATTAATTCAGAAGCAACAGTGATAACGAATTCAGATTTATGAGTGATGGAATGTTTGGAATCAGAGCTTGTAACAGTGATATCTCTTAAGGAGCGGTCATTCATATCAAGGGCTCTAGTCCAAACGATTCTATCAGGATTGATATCTAAAAGGTTTCCTTGGAAAACACTATTTTCAATAATCGCAGAGATTAAGTTAATGGTAGAAGTTAAGGCGTGGAAATCACCTGTGAAGTGAAGATTGATATCATCACTTGGAATGATTGTGGATTTAAGAGCACCAACAGCACCACCTTTAACACCAAAAACAGGGCCTAAAGAAGGTTCACGAAGAACCGCTAAAGAATTCACGCCAATTCTTCTTAAGCCATCATGTAGGCCAATGGTAGTTGTGGTTTTACCTTCACCAGCTTTAGTTGGTGTAATAGCAGTCACAAGAACCAACTTAGCACGTGGCTTATCTTTAAGTTTTTCTTCAATTGCGATGTCGATTTTGGCTTTGTCATTTCCATACGGAATGACATATTTTTTATCGATGTTCAATTTATTGGCAATATCATAGATATTTTTCATAGTATTTCTCCTTAAGAAATAAAGTGTTTTATACAGTAATAAGCAATGTTAAGTCCTGCACTAGATGGAACAGTCATAATTGAGTTAAGCTTCGCTCCATCTTGTTTAGGAGTTTCTTTAGAAACACATGCATAGATTTCTTTAGCATCAAGCCCCGCTTTCTTCACTTCGTAGCGAAGTTTTCTTGCAAGTGGATCTTGAGTGGTTTTATCTAATCGTTCAATTCTCACTTGGCTTGGATCAAATCTATTAGCCATGCCTAGAGAAACGATTAGAGGAATGCTTCTAGCTAATGCAAATTTTGCTATAGCAACCTTGCCTTTAACATCATCGATTGCATCAATAATGAAATCTATTTGATAATCATTTAAAACCTTTAGTGAATCTTCTTCAACTCTAAGATTAAATTCTTTAATATCAGCTTCCTTATTGATGGAAAGAATTCTTCTTTTAGCAGCTTCCACTTTGAGGTTAGAAATATCGTCTTGAGTATAGAGGATTTGACGGTTCAAATTGCTGGGATCAACTTTATCAAAATCAATGATGATAAACTTTTTAAATCCAGTTCTAGCAAGAGCCTCTAAAGCAGTTCCACCAACACCACCTAAACCAATGACACAGATGGTTTTATCTTGAATTTGTTGATACTTTTCTTCACCTAATAGGCCAATACTTCTTTCAAATTGTTTATCCATTTTTCTTGGCCTCCTTGATTAAGTCTTCAGCATTTTCAAATGTCTTGAGATCAAACTGATTTTTGAAGAAAGTCACTTGTCGTTTAGCATAATTTCTCGTTCTTTTTTTCACTAATTCGATGCAATCTATAAGCGAAATTTCATTATTTAAGTATGAGATAACTTCTTTATATCCGATTGCCTGAGAAGCGGTTTGAGATAAGTCATATTTCTTTAATAAATCTTTAACTTCTTCCACTAAACCATTAGCGAACATCTCATCAACACGCTTATTGATATTCTCGTATAACTGTTCTCTATTAGGAGAGAGCATATAGATGACAACATCATTATAAATAAGCTTATGTTCTTGCTTAGCAATGACCTCTGATTTATTGGTGCCAGAGCTCGCTAGAGCAAGTGCTCTAATGACTCTTTTGCGATTATTCTTATGGAGGTTAAGAGTTGCCTCTTTATCGGCCTTTAAAAGCATCTGCCATAATTCATCATTTGAGTATTTCTCAAATTCATCAGTGTTTATCTCACCTTCATCTAAGAAAAGATAATCATAGATTGACGCTCTGATATAAAGGCCAGTTCCACCACAGACAATAATGTCTTTATAAGACTTTTGAAGTGTGTCGACTGTTTTTCTAAAATCGGTTTGGTATTCCTTAACTGAATATGATTCACTAGGTTTTTTGATATCTAAAAGATAATGGTCTTTATAATGCGGATCATCTTTAGAAATCTTAGCGGTGCCAACATTCATATCTTGATAGATTTGGAAAGCATCAGCGTTAATAATAGGCGCATGGAAATAATCTGCTAACTCAATAGCAGTCTTTGTTTTTCCACTTCCTGTAGGTCCAACGATTATATAGATCATATCTATATTGTATACGTACGTAAGAAAAAAGCGATAATTTTATTTATCGCTTAATTCATTTTTTATCTCTAATAAACTCTTATAAGCTTCTTCCTTAGCAATATTGAAATTATTGACTAATGGATGGGAGTTATAGATTTCTAAGAGATTCTTTCTTTCACTTTCCTTATGTTCGCTAGCTAGACGAGCAATGTTTTGTCTCATCTCGGCGAGTTCTTTATCGCTTTCAAGAAGAGTTTTGAGCTTAAGATATTCCTTAATCTCAGGAAGTTCATTAATCTCGTTTCTAATCTCTTTAGCAAGTTCGATGATTTTATTCATTAACGATTTCTCCCATTAATGAATAGGTATGAGATTCAGTGATTTTCACTTTGATAATCTTACCCACTAAGGAGATGTCTCCTTTGAAGTGAACAATTTTATTGTTCTCAGTGTAACCTGAGAGCATTTCCTTATCGGTTTTACTTGGTCCATCAACAAGGACATCAAGAGTTTGACCAACAAGTGTTTTGGAATATTCTTCAATATGTTTTTCTAAGTGTTTCACTAATAATTGGAAACGTTTAGATTTCTCTTCGTATGGAACGTTATCCACCATCTTCGCAGCAGGTGTGCCTTTTCTAGGAGAGTAGATAAATGTAAAGGCCGCTTCATATTTGACTTCATCCACTAAAGAGACAGTATCCATGAATTGTTCTTCCGTTTCGTTAGGGAAGCCAACAATGATATCAGTAGATAAAGTTAATCCAGGAATCTTTTCTCTCATTTCTTTTACGAGATTAAGATAATGTTCTCTATTATATCTACGACCCATTAAACGAAGAATTTCATCGTTACCACTTTGAACAGGTAAATGGATGAATTTCATAATGTTAGGATATTTAGCGATGACTTCAATCATCTTGCTAGAGAAGTCCCATGGATGGGAGGTAGTAAATCTAAGTCTAGGAATACCTAACTTTGCTACTGCTTCAAGTAGATCCGCAAAATCATGGCCTTCATCAAGATCTTTGCCATCAACAACCACCA